>JALRKY010000072.1 GCA_023260985.1 Altererythrobacter sp.
ATGATCTACGCCATAAAGATGGCCCTTCATGCCATAGCGCCAACCCGAAGAGCGTGATTTTATTGCATTTACGAAAAAAATATCCTTCCGTTTTTGAAAAATCTTGCTAAGGCCTGAGCTCGTAAAAGCCAAGCTACGTGAGGTGGCCATGCGGCCGGATGGCAAATTTGCGGCTGGTCTTGTTCTTTACTTGCTGGCTTTCGCAATCGGGCTGGGCTTGTTAAACGCGTAAGGGCTCGTAGATGCTGCGTCTGATTTTACGTTTTGCGCGATGCCGAAGGGGGCTGCACTCGCCAGACAAAAGGCGCGTCAAACACGACGGCAACGGCTGGGTTGGCACATGCGTAAACTGCGGCGGGCGCATCAGAAAGGACCCCAGGCGATCCAAGTGGGTAATTGATCAGTGATTTGTGGCCGTTTTGGGATGCCCTCCTTGTAAGAGTTTTTTGGAAGGAACGAGAGACGGACTACTCACCCTCACCAAAGATGCGCTGCTGGCGGGCTCCATTGGCAATAAATTCAATGCTCAAGTCCGTCCGATGCCTTCATAATTGAAGCCTTTAGAAAAGATGTCGACGGGACCGTAGACGTTCCTGAAGTCGGACAGTGGCGTTGCCTTTGCAAGCTTCATTAGCCGTCCGAGGCCGAGTGCGCGAAAGGCGTACCATTCAATCACTGTCGCCACCGAAAACTATCGGGCCCTTGCCCGCCTACCCCTCGCCAAGCGTGAGCGAGGACGCTAACGCTTCCCAATGCGAACAGTCCTCGTCACCGGATCGGCTGGCTTCATCGGCTACCACCTCTCGACACTGCTACTCGGCGAGGGCTTTGCGGTGGTCGGCTATGACGGGATGACCGACTATTACGACGTGCGAATGAAACGGCGGCGGCACCAGATGCTGATGCAGCACCAGCACTTCCGCGCCGAAATCGGCATGCTGGAGGATTTCGAAAGACTGCGGAAACTGGCGCTCGACACTCGCCCCGACATCATAGTCCACCTCGCGGCGCAGGCGGGCGTGCGATACAGCCTCGAAAACCCGCGCGCCTATGTCGATGCGAACCTGGTCGGCAGCTTCAATGCGCTGGAGGTGGCGCGCGAACTGGAGGTCGAGCACCTGCTGATTGCTTCGACCAGCTCGGTCTATGGCGCCAACAGCACGATGCCCTTCACTGAACTCGACAAATGCGACACCCCCTTATCCCTCTACGCTGCGAGCAAGAAGGCAAATGAAGCGATGGCGCACAGCTATGCGCATTTGTGGGGATTGCCGACCACCATGTTTCGCTTCTTTACCGTCTACGGGCCGTGGGGTCGACCCGACATGGCCCCCTTCAAATTTACCAAAAGGGTACTCGAGGGTTCGCCGATCGATGTGTATAACAATGGTGACATGTATCGGGATTTTACTTTTATAACCGATCTGGTTCGTGGAATTCGTTTGCTGCTCGACGCACCCCCTCCCCCGCCGAAAGGACGGGGCGAGCTCTTAGCGCATGACAGTATTTCGCCAGCGGCACCCTATCGCGTGGTCAATATCGGCAATGGCGAGAAGGTGCGCCTGCTCGATTTCATCACGGCAATCGAGCGCGCCTGCGGGCGCGATGCGGTGAAGAATTTCATGCCGATGCAGAAGGGCGATGTGCCAGCGACATGGGCTGACAATGGATTGCTGCGCGACTTGACCGGCTATAAGCCCGAAACTGGCATAGAAGAGGGGATCGAGCACTTCGTCGCGTGGTATCGCGCCTATTACGAAATTTAGGCACCCACTCTCCTGGGGCGGGCGTTTAAATATTGAAGCTTGAGTGAGCAGCGCATTTCAAGGTGAGCCGGTCCTGGCACCGTCCTGCCGACTTAATGATGAAAAAGCGTCTACTGACCAAGCTCGGGAAACGGGGTCGGATCGATTAAATAGAAGCTGGCCATATCATCCTGAACCCAGCGAACGACGGCTGTACGGGGCTGAAGGCCTGCAATGAACATGATGCAGTTAACCGAGGCCCTTAACCCTCTTTGCGAAATTTTTCAGACTTCAAACACCTTCGCCGTATCGCGAACGATAAAATTGGCGCTTTCCCGGATCACAAGTCGAGGCGGGCATTAGCATCAAATCCAGCAAAACAAGCTGGCTCGAAGGCCTACTGGCCTTCGGGTTCGCTTTGTTCGGGTGGCATCGGCAATGCCTCTTCACCGGGCAGCGCCTGTTCCCGCTCACGCTCAAGCCGCTCCATATACTCGCGCTCAATCTGCTCGACCCGCGCCTGCTGTGCAGCGGCATCAGCATCGATATTCGAAAGGCGCTCGGCCCGCGCCGCTTCAATCAGCTGACCGAAGCGAACGCTCTGCCCTTCGCGCTTGTCGGCATAGGCAGCGTTGATCATCTGTTGGGTGCAGCCAGTCCAGCCGCCGGTCCCCGCCGGATCACAGGAAAGGGCGCCGAAGGACCCAACCATCTCGTAACGCTCAACCCGCTCGGTCCATGCAACGTTCTGCGTGCTATCGCTGAAGCGCAGGTTTTCCGGGATACGAAAACGCTCACCCTCTTCCTTCCGCGCGCAAACGGTGATTTCGCCATCAGCCGGGGTCGGACAGTCGTCATCTCCATAGACGATCACCATGTTGACCTTGTCGCCCGCGTCATCCTGCGCGGCAACAGGCGCCCCCAGCACAAACAAGGGAGCGGCGGCGAAAAGCGAAGCGGCGATAGTGCGGCGGAGCATGGTGATACCTCGAACAAGTAGCTTTTGAAGCGCAGTTACAGCGCCTTTCGGTTGAATAGCATATGAAGCGGGCCAAGGCGCGCCTTGATCACGCTCAAATTCGCTCGGCCAGTCTGATCGCGGCACGGCAGCCCAGCCGGATCGCGCCCGAAAGCAGTGGATAGGCTGGCGCGCGCTCAGCTCCTGCAGCCAGCGCGGCATCGCGATGGGAGCGCTCGTCTTCGCGGAATTCATGGATAATTTCCGCCAGCTCGGGGTTGCTGTCATCCTCTGCAAGCCGGTCAAGCTGCTGCGAATAGTGCCGGTCGATCTCTTCTTCGACCGCCGCCGTGCAGGCCATCGCCGCTTCGGGGCCGATCAACGCAGTCGCGGCGCCCAGCGCATATCCGGCGACTGACCAGAAGGGCTGCAACGCGGTGGGCCGGACCCCGCGCTCGGCCATCAGCGCATCGAACCGAGCGCGATGGCCGGCCTCTTGTTCGGCCATGTGGAGGATTTCCTGCGCGTGCGGGCCGCGATTTCCCAGCACCGCCAACTGCCCCGCATAAATGCGGGTGGCGCCATATTCGCCAGCTTGGTCGACGCGGATCATCCGGTGGAGTTCATCACGCGAAATGCTGCCAGTGCCCATGTTTCCAGCCTCAGGTCGTTTTCGCGCCGCGGCGCAGCAACGCACAGATCGCGATGCCAGCTCCGCAGGAGATCAGGAAATTCCCCCCCGCCAGCGAAATGCCGAACAGGTCCCACGGCGCGGAATCGCAGCGAATCAACGGCGCATTCATGATCGCAGCCAGCGGATCACCGCTGACCTCAACGGTTATGGAACAGGCGGTGAGCCCCTCCCACCAACCATATTCGACCCCGGCGTGAAATCCGCCGATCAAGCCCGAAACAAAGATCGAAACGCCTGCCAGCGCAACCCAGAGGTTGCGCGGCGGCGCTACAAACGACAGACCCGCCAGCCCCAGTGCCACGAAATGCGGATAACGCTGCCACCAGCACATTTCGCAGGGATAGAGGCCAAAGCCGTATTGCGCGAGATAGGCACCCCCCAACAACAGGGCAGGCACGCCCAACGCCAGATGTTGTGCCATAAGATCCGCTGGGCGCCCGCCCGACAAACTGTTCATTTCCCTCGGCTAGCCGATTCAGCGGCGCAGCGCCACTGTTGCGCGCGTAGTACGCCGCAACGTCTCAAGCGCATAGTGCAGCTGGAAGTCGCTGACGCCCTGATCCTTGAGCTGGGCCGCGGTCAACTGGAAGCGCGGATCGATCTGCTTGTCGGCCTCAAGCGCATCGTCCTTGAGGCCCAACTCGTTGACCAGGTGGCCGCGCAAGTCGCTTTCGCGCATCACATACTTGTTGCGCTTCTCTAGGTCCGGATCGGACAGCTGCGGAACTTCGATGTCGGGCTTGATCCCGCCTTCCTGCACCGAGTGGCCGGCCGGTGTGTAATAGCGCGCAGTGGTGAGCTTGAGTGCGGCATCGCGGCCCAGCGGAAGCAGCGATTGCACGCTGCCCTTGCCAAAGCTGCGATCGCCCATCACCAACGCGCGGCGGTGATCCTGCAATGCGCCCGCAACGATTTCCGAAGCCGAAGCAGAGCCCGCATCGATCAGCACGATCAGCGGGACGCTCTCGGCGATCTGGCCCATGAACTTCTGCCCTTCCTGGCGCGTCATGTGGCGATAATTGGTCCAGTCGTCCGCGTCGTAATAGATGTTCTCGCCGCGCGCGCGGCCGCGCTGGCTGACAATGCGGCCTTGACTGAGGAATAGATCGCTCAGCGCCACCGCCTCGTCGAGCGATCCGCCCGGGTTCGAACGCAGGTCGAGCACCAGCCCGCTGACGCGGCCCGCAGCTTCGCGCTGCAGTGCCCGCCATGCAGCGAAGACATCGCGCCCGACATTGGTCGAGAATTCATTGACGGTAATGACCCCGACCTTGCCCACTTCGAGCTTGTAGGTGACCGGCTCGAGCTCGATCACGCCGCGCTTTACAGAAAGCTCGAGCGGCTCATCCCGGCCAGGGCGATAGATCGTGAGCTTGATGGACGTGCCTTCCGGCCCCCGCATGCGCTCCACCGCTTCGTCGAGGTCGCCACCATAGATCAGCTCGCCATCGAGATGAGTGATGAAATCGCCCGCCTTGACGCCAGCCTGTTCGGCCGGGCTGCCGCGGAAGGGGGAAACGACCTTGACCGCTCCATCATCCATCACGACCGACAGGCCGAGGCCCGAATAATTGCCGTCGATGATCGTTTCGAGCCGCTGCAGCGCGGCACCATCGACATAGGAGGAATGCGGGTCCAGCTCTGCCAGCATGCCGTTGATCGCACCGCGGATCAGCACTTCGTCCTCGACCGGCTCGACGTAATTGGCCTTCACCTGCTGGTAAGCGGCGAAGAACTTCGCAAATTGTGGGCCAATGCGCCCGTCCACCTGCGCCATGCCGGCAGCGATGGCTGGAATGAGCGCGACGGCAGTGACAAGGGCGGCGCTGCGCAGCAAGTCGGCGATTCGCATGAGGTGATCCACTCCTGTGTTCCGGTGCCGATTCTATAACGCCGCGCAGCTGAATGCCAGATGAGAGAGCGGAGGCGTCCCGATGCGGTGCGTTCCGGGGCGAAAAGACAAACTCACATATAGTGGAGCGGATTGACTGGCTGGCCGTCGCGCCGCAGTTCAAGCGTGATCGCCGCGTCGCGCCGCGTCGCGGTGCCGATCGGGCTGCCGCCAATCACTGCGTCGCCCGCTGCAACGTCGGCTCGCGCGAGCCCAGTGACGAGGCTGGTAAAGCCATTGCCGTGCTCGACGATCACGACCTGGCCATACCCGCGATAAGGCCCGGCAAATGCCACGCGGCCCGCAGCCGGTGCGATCACCTGCGCCCCCGGGCTAGGCGCGAGCCGCAAGCCGGTGACAGGAAGTCCCGCCGCATCGCTTTCACCGAAGCCGGCCAAAGTGCGGCCCTGCACCGGCAATTGCAGCGGCGCGGCCAGCGCAGTCGGACGCGGTGTCGGGCTATTGCGTTTCGCATCGAGCACTTGCGAGGCGCCCGGGCGCGGCGGGCGGGCCAGCGGTCCGGGAAGTGCTGCGAGTTCCGCGCGCAAGGCGCCGGCTCGGCCCAGTTCACCAACCAGTGAGTTGAGATCGCGCGCATTCTCGCTCAGCGCCAGCGCGCGCTCGCTTTCGCGTTGCGCCACCTGGCGTACTTCGCGCGAAGCGAGGCGCTGCTGCGTCGCCAGCGTTTCGAGCGCGCGCCGCCGCTCGAGAAACAATCCCTCATCCATGCGCAGGCTGGCCAGGGTTTCGCTCGCTTCCTGTTCGAGTTCGCGCCCGCGAGCCAATTCGCTGCGCAAGCCCACTGTGCGATCGCGAATTTCGGGCATGGTCGCCTCAAGCACGGCGCGGGCATAGACCGTGTCCTTGAGCGTTCCCGGCTGCAGCGCCGAGAGCACCAGCGGGCGGCGCGCCATATTCTGCAGCGCAGCGGTGAGCCGCACCAGCGGCTGCTGCTGCTCCGCCAGCCAGGCATCGAGCACACGGCGCTGGTCGGTGATCAGCGCCAACCGGGCCTGCGCGGCAAGGATATCGGCTTCAGCCTGCTGGATCCGCGCAGCGAGTGCCGCTGCCTCACGCGCCGAGCGGTCAGCCGCTTCGCGCGCTTCGGTCGCTTCTCGGTCGAACCGCTGGGCGCGGCGTTCGGCATCTGCGGCGGCACGGCGCGCCCGCGCATAGGCCTCGCGGGCAGAACCGGCATCGCCCAATTGCGCTTCTACAGCCAACACGTCGCTGGCGCCCGCCACCGGCCAGACGAAGACCAGGCCGATCGCGATTGGCGCGGTGACCAGTCCGGTTAGTGCAAGAAGGCGAAAGGCGGCCATTGGCCCTATCCTGCCCGATGATAGGGATGGCCTGCAAGGATCGTGGTCGCGCGATAGAGCTGTTCCATCAGCATCGCGCGTGCCAGCAAATGCGGCCAGGTGGCTGCGCCAAAGGCGAACAGCAAATCCGCGTCGGCGCGCTCTTCTTCGCTGTGCCCGTCCGCCGCGCCGAGCAAGAAACGCGCTTCGCGCATGCCGTCGTCACGCCAGCGGCCAAGGATCTCGGCAAATTCTTCCGAAGTCAGGTTGCGGCCGCGTTCGTCTAGCAGCACCGTCTTGCAGGGCATCTGCGGATCGGGAATGCGCCCGCCGCTGTCGGGAAGTTCGGTGAGCTTCACCGGCCAGGCCAGCCGCTTCTCATAGCGGGCGACAAGTTCCGCTTCGGGAGAGCGAGCAATCTTGCCGCGTGCAATCACGTGGAGAAGCATGGTCAGGTTTCGCGTCCGCGCTGCGCAGGGACGATTTCCCTCGCCGGCGCGGCTCAATCGCTATGCTGTGCCGGTGGCAGCGTTGCTGTCGCCGAAGCCCCACATCCGCTCGAGATTGTAGAAGCTGCGCACTTCCGGGCGGAACAGGTGGACGACGACGTCGCCGGCATCGATCAGTACCCAGTCAGCCGTCGGCAGCCCTTCGATGCGGACCGAGCCGCAGCCTTCCTGCTTGATCTTCTCGGCCAGTTTCTGCGCCATGGCCGCGACTTGGCGGGTCGAACGGCCCGAGGCGATCACCATGTGATCGGCAATCGAACTCTTTCCCTGAAGCGGGATCGAGACGACTTCCTGCGCCTGGTCGTCATCGAGCTGGCCCAGCACGAGTTCGTGTAGCTCCTCAGCGGTCTTGCCCGCTTTAGCCACAGCCGGCGGGGCTTGGGTTGTGATGTCGGCAGCGGCCGACAGGGTTTGCGCCTGGTTCATAGGCGGTTTCAGTTCTCCTGTGTGTGGGGATATGCAAGCGATGGATCGCGGAAAGGCCGGAAACGCGGAAAATGCGTCTCATGCGCCCTCCTCTTGGGCAACAAGATGATGGGTCAACCTGTCTCGAGGTGGGTGGCTGGAATAGCGCAAAACCCAGTCCGAATCGGTACGACGGATGGCCGTGGCCGAGCGTGGATCAGGATCAAAACGCAATAACACCAGGGCCGGTACGCTCCATCTGCCCCTGTCTAATAAGCTGGCGACCGGCGTGCGATAACGCCTTAGCCAGGCCATGGCGGGGCTCGCCAAAGCAGCACGATCATAGCCCGGCCTCGCCACAACCGCAATCGGCATCATGCGTGCGATGCTGCGCCAGTCGCGCCAGCGATGGAATTGCGCCAGGTTGTCCGCTCCCATGATCCAGACAAACTCGCGCTTGGGATAGCGCCTGATGAGCGTGCGCAAGGTATCGACAGTATAGCGCGTGCCGAGTTCGCACTCGATCGCAGTAGGCACGATGGTAGCAAGCCGTGCCTGCCGCTGCGCCGATTTGAGCCGCGCGCCGAGCGGCGCCATGCCTTGCCACCGCTTGAGCGGATTGCCGGGCGAAACCAGCCACCATGCCTCATCGAGCCCGAGCGCATCGATCGCAAAACGCGTGATGCGGCGATGCCCGCCATGTGCGGGATTGAAGCTGCCGCCGAGAAGTCCGGTGCGAACAGGAACCATGCCGCGCAGGATCAGGCCTTTCGTTTGCGCAAGATCACGGACGCGCCTGACCGGTGCCGCGCACCTGCCACTTGTAGGTGGTCAGCCCCTCCAGCGCGACCGGCCCGCGCGCGTGCAGTCGCCCGGTAGCAATACCAATTTCGGCGCCAAGCCCAAACTCGGAGCCATCCGCGAATTGCGAGGAAGCATTATGCATCACGATCGCGCTGTCGACTTCGGCGAGGAAACGCTCTGCCACCGTCTGGTCGGATGTGACGATCGCGTCGGTGTGCGCTGATGAATGCCGCGCGATATGCGCCATCGCATCTTCGAGCCCGTCGACCATCGCGGCCGAAGCCACGGCAGCGAGATATTCAGTGTCCCAATCATTGTCGCTGGCGGGCAACACGCGCGGATCGAACGCCTGGATGCGGGCGTCGCCGCGCACTTCGCAGCCCGCATCGATCAATGCGCCGACCAGTTCGCCTATGAAGGGATAGTGGCAATCGACCAGCAGCGTTTCCAGCGCGCCGCAAATACCGGTGCGGCGCAGCTTGGCGTTGAGAACCACTTTGCGCGCCATCGCAGGATCGGCCGCTTCATGGACGTAAGTGTGGCAGATCCCGTCGAGATGGGCGAGCACCGGCACGCGCGCATCGGCCTGGACCCGTGCGACCAACCCCTTGCCCCCACGCGGCACGATCATGTCGATCAGCCCGGCCGCCTTGAGCATGGCGCCCACCGCTGCGCGGTCCTGCGTCGGAAGCAGTTGCACCGCCTCAGGCGGGATGCCTCCCGCGGCCAATCCGTGCACCAGCGCCGCATGGATCGCGCGGTTCGAATGGACCGCTTCGCTGCCGCCGCGCAGCAAGGCGGCATTCCCGGCGCGCACGCACAGGGCCGCGGCGTCCGCAGTCACATTAGGGCGGCTTTCGTAGACGATTCCGATGGTGCCAATCGGCACGCGGATGCGGCTGAGGATAAGGCCGTTGGGGCGTTCGACAGTGTCGATCACTTGCCCGACGGGATCGGGCAAGTGCGCCACCGCCTCGGCCCCGGCAGCGATGGCTTCAAGCCGCGCTTCATCGAGCCGCAAGCGGTCGAGCATGGCAGGAGCAAGCCCGCTTGCTTCGCCCGCCGCAATGTCGCAGGCATTGGCGGCGAGGATAATTTCAGCATCCTCGCGCAAAGCAGCGGCGGCATACATCAGCGCCGCCGCCTTGGCGTCACCCGGTATCGTCGCGAGCGCGCGCTGCGCAGCGCGCGCCTTGCGCGCCAGTCGTTCGACCAGCGCGACAGGGTCTTCGGTGCGAGCGTCTGCGAGCGTTGCCATGGCCCCCTTTAGCACCGCTGGGGCAAGCTGTCAGGATAGTCCAAATGGCATGTTCGGAGAGCCGAAATTGCCCCTCGCTTGGTAAAGTTTTCGCGTGGTAAATTTAATCTTTCCACCGGATGAAACGATTCATCGCGCTAAGGCTTCGACTCGCCCCTCGGGTTAACGGCTCGATTCGACCTCCAGCCCTGGCTTTGCTAGCAGGCGAATCGGGTCAGAGAAGTGAAAGTCCACGAAAGGGGTCGCATTGCGTAACGTCATTCCCGCTGGCGGTTGGGGCGAACGCCTGCGGAGCTGGTTCCCAGATCGCGAATTCTTCATGCGGTCGCAGGGACGAGTCCGTTTCATCAAGATTTCCTCGCGCGTGCAGATGGCCGCAGCGGGCCTCGCTTTGGCGCTGCTGGTCGGCTGGGGGGTGTCGATGGGCGCGATGGGCTGGTCGCAATATCGCGCACAGGCCGACCGCATGCTGCTGCTCGAACGCGAAGCGAAGGTTGCCACGGCGCAGGAACGGCTCGACGTCTATGGCGCCGACCTGAAGGGCGTCGAGGAAGACCTGCGCAAGCGCCAGGATTTCCTCGAAGCGATGGTGCCAATGCTGCCCGAAGACGTTGTCGCAGACGAAACCGTAAGCGATTCGTCGAGCGAAGCCGCCGCTACGGTCGACAAGGTCGGCGCATTCTTCCCCGAAGCGCGCGGCCTGGCCGAGATCGAAGCCCGCCAGCTCGCTTTCGCAGAACGGCTGACCCGCTATGCGGACCGCCGCGCCAAGCGCGCCGAGCAGGCAATCCGCAAGCTCGGCCTCGACCCGCAGGCCATGCTGCGCCGCGCCGAACGGCAGGCGATGGGTGGCCCGCTCGAAATCCTCGCCACATCGGCCAATGGCGAAATCGACCCGCGCTTCGAACGCCTCGGCCTGAGCCTGGCGCGCATGGCCGCGCTCCAGGAAAGCCTCGATGGAATCCCGCAGGTTCGCCCGACCAGCCATAGCCAGACCAAGGTTTCTTCGGGCTTCGGCTATCGCCGCGACCCCTTCACTCGCCGCGGCGCGATGCATTACGGGCTCGACTTCAAGGGCCCGATCGGCGCGCCGATCTATTCCGCCGCAAAGGGTCGCGTCAGCTTCGTCGGCCGTAAGCCAGGCTATGGCAATGTCGTGGAAGTCAGCCACGGCAATGGCGTGATGACCCGTTATGCCCACCTGTCGCGTTTTGCGGCCAAGGTGGGTGACCGCGTCGAGGCGGGCGAAGTCATCGCCGCTCTCGGCAATACTGGCCGTTCCACTGGCCCGCACCTACATTTCGAAGTGCGCACCAACGACCGCGCGGTCGATCCGCGCCCCTTCCTGGAGAAAGCGCAAGATGTTCTCAAAGAAGCCCGCGGAACCAACGCGGCCAACCGGACTAGCTAGACCCATGGCCAGCAACAGCTCTACATTTTCCGTGATCGGAAGCGATGTCACCATCAAAGGCGACATCAGCGCTTCGGCAGACCTGCACGTCGACGGCACGATCGAAGGCGACATCGCCTGCGCTTCGCTGGTGCAGGGCGAAAGCAGCAAGATCACAGGCGGCATCACCGCCGAAACCGCCCGCTTTGCGGGCAAGGTCAACGGATCGATCCGTGCGCGCGAAGTGGTAATCCTGCGCAGCGCGCAGATTGAAGGCGACGTTCAATACGAAACGCTGACCATTGAACAGGGCGCACAAGTTGACGGGCGCTTCGCCCTTGGCGCGCGCAAGCGCGTGACCGACGCAGCGAAGCTTTCCAGCGAAGGCGGCAAGCCCGCTTCCGCCGACGAACCCAAACTGGGCCTCGTTAGCTAATTTCTTCCTCTGGTTTCGGAAGACGGGGGCGCTCGGCAACGGGCGCCCTTTTTCTTTGCTCTGTGTCCAGGATCAGCTCCCATCACTTCGGCGCGAAACGCATTGCGATCGAGCTTGCCGATGATCGTGCGCGGCAGGCTGTCGCGGATCGCCACTTCGTCGACGGGCTCGTGCCTGCCGACCCGCGCATTGAGTCAATCGCGCAATTGCTCGGCACTGGCGCTTTCTCCGCCCAACAGCGTGACATAGGCGCGCGGCATCTCGCCGCGATAGGAATAGTAGCGCCAGAGGAAATTGAGGAAGCGCGCGCTTCCCCACCACGCGACGGCCCGTTCGGACAGCTCGGGCAGGGTGAGCGGCTCGAAATGCGTGTCCCACGGGGTGGGATGACAGTAGTGCGACCTGCTTACATCTATGTAAGCCGGATGACCTATCGCCAGTTAGTTCACAAACGAAAAGCTTGGGTTTTGCCGTAGCTTATTCGCTGCCCGCTGCTTCGTCGGCTTCGGCGGCACGCTTGGCGGCGAGCCATGCCTCGGCTTCGGCTTCCTGAGCGGCTTCGGTGGCGGCGGATTCGGCGGCATTGCGTTCGGCGCGCAGTTCCTCGATCAGCTTCTCCTTGTCGCTGCGGGTATCGCCGCCTGCTACGTCTGCAGCCTGGATGCCGGCGCGCTTGGCGGCCTTGGCGACCACGGCGTCCAGCTCGCGCTGCGAGCACAGGCCCAGCGTAACCGGATCCTTGGGTTGGATGTTCTGGATGTTCCAGTGGGTCCGCTCGCGGATAGCGGTGATGGTGTTGCGGGTCGTGCCGATCAGCTTGGAGACCTGCGCGTCCGACACTTCGGGGTGGTTGCGCAGGATCCACGCGATGCCGTCGGGCTTGTCCTGCCGCTTCGACACCGGAGTGTAGCGCGGGCCCTTGGTGCGGGTGACCTCGACCGGGGCCTGCTGCATCTGCAGCCGGTATTCGGGATCGGCCTGTCCTCGCTCGATTTCTGCCTGGGTCAGCTCGCCCGAATGCACCGGATCGCGTCCGGTATATTTGCTGCCGGCGAGGTCGTCGGCCATCGCTTGCACTTCGAGGATATGCAGGCCGCAGAAATCGGCAATCTGCTCGAAGCTCAGTGCGGTGTTGTCGACCAGCCAGGTGGCGGTGGCGTGCGGCATCAGCGGAGTGGGCTGGGCCATGATGAAGCTCCCATCGATTGAATCGGGCGTAAAAATAGAAGGGCCGCCCCTTGCGGAGCGGCCATTGTGGCGAGGTAGATAGGCGAGAGTGGCAGATTCGGCAAGCGGAATGGCCGCCTTAGGTGAATCCGAGGGTCAGTCATCCTGCACTTTTAGCGCGATCTTGCCGATATGGTCGCCTGCTTCCATTCGGGCGTGGGCGCCGGCAGCATCGGCGAGCGGGAACACCGCATCCATCACAGGCTTGAGTTCGCGCGAAGCAAACAGCGGCCAGGCATTTTCGGCGATTTCGTCAGCCAGCGCAGTCTTGAACGCATCCGAACGCGGGCGCAGCGTCGAGCCGGTCAGCGTGAGGCGGCGGCTCATCACCACAGCCATATTTATCGTCGCCTGCATCCCGCCCAGCACCGCGATGGTGACTTGGCGGCCATCTTCGGCGAGGCATTTGAGGTTGCGCGGGACATAGTCGCCCGAAACCATGTCGAGCACGACATTGACGCCCGCGCCGCCGGTGTATTCCATCACCGCCTCGACGAAATCGCTCTCGCGGTAATTGATTGCAAGGTCCGCGCCGATCTCGCGCGCGGCCGCGCATTTGGCCTCGTCGCCGCAAGTCGCGATCACTTCCAGCCCGAATGCCTTGCCAAGCATGATCGCCATGGTGCCGATGCCCGAAGTGCCGCCATGCACCAGCAGCCGGTCGCCTTCGGCCGCCATGCCGCGCTCGAACACATTGTGCCACACAGTGAACAGCGTTTCGGGCAGCGCCGCCGCTTCGGCCAGCGGCATGTCTTGCGGCACCGGCAGGCAATGGCCCCACGGCGCAGCGCAATATTCGGCATAGCCGCCGCCAGGCGTGAGCGCGGCAACCACCTGGCCTATAAGTTCGCGCGGGACTTCGCTGCCCACCGCCACCACTTCGCCCGATACTTCGAGCCCGGGCAGGGGCGACGCGCCGGGAGGCGCGGGATAGCGCCCGGCGCGCTGGATACAGTCGGGCCGGTTGACCCCGGCATAGGCAACCTTGATCAGCACATCGCCCGGCTTGATCTCCGGGAGGGGAGGTTTGCGCAAACTGAGCACTTCGGGTCCGCCCGGCGCGTCAAACCCCACTGCCCGCATCGTTGCCGGAAGCCCGCCTGCGTCCCCTTGAACCATTTTCCCCATCATCCCTGTTGCGAACGCCCTGTGTCTGCAAGGCGACAGTCGACACCTCTCCTTGCAATGACGGTGGCAAGTAGCTGCGCTGTACATTGACAGCAAGCCACCCGGCTTGCGATGCTGCAGAAGTAATGTACGAAGATGACCTTCCCCGCCCGCGGGGCGACGCAGCGAGCAAGCTCGCAGCAGAGGATCTTTCACCCTATTCGATCGACGAGCTGGAAGAGCGAATTGCGCTGCTCGAAGCGGAAATCTCGCGGGTCGAAAATCACCGGCTCAAATCCGCCGCACACCGCAATGCCGCCGATGCGCTGTTCAAGAAGCCGGACACATGAGGGCCGCCCGCGCCTTCCGGATTCGCAATTGCGCACACATGCCCCATATCCAGGGTGGCCGGGAATTCCTCCGGCCGTTTAACCATTCGTCTTCACCCTCTCCTGCAAGGGAGAGCTTCCGCCCCCTCCTGTAGAGTACCCCCATGCCCAGTTTCACCCAGAACCTCGAAAGAACGCTGCACAACGCTCTCGGCAATGCGTCCGAGCGACGGCATGAATATGCCACGCTCGAACATTTGCTGCTGGCGCTGATCGACGATGAAGACGCGGCGCAAGTGATGGCGGCCTGCGGTGTCGACCTCGCCGAGCTGGCCGAAGTGGTGAAGCAATATCTCGACCAGGAATACCAGTCGTTGAAGACCGAGGATGGCGCCGATCCGCAACCGACCGCGGGCTTCCAACGCGTGATCCAGCGCGCGATCCTGCACGTGCAATCCTCGGGCAAGGACACGGTGACGGGCGCGAACTTGCTGGTGGCGCTGTTCAGCGAGCGGGACAGTTATGCGGTCTATTTCCTGCAACAGCAGGACATGAGCCGGCTCGATGCGGTGAGCTATATCAGCCACGGCATCGGCAAGGGCGGGCGCCAGCTCGAATCGAAGTCGCCGCAGGGCTCGGACGAGGCGCAGGCGGAAAGCGGCGAACAGGCCAAGGAAAGCGGCAACAAGAAGGAAACCGCGCTCGACCAGTTCACCGTCAACCTCAACGCCAAAGCGGAAGCCGGCAAAGTCGATCCGCTCATCGGACGCGGGCCTGAAGTCGATCGCACGATCCAGATCCTGTGCCGCCGCAGCAAGAATAACCCGCTCTATGTCGGCGATCCCGGCGTGGGCAAGACCGCCATCGCCGAAGGGCTGCCGCGCAAGATCATTGAAGGCGATGTACCTGAGGTGCTGCGTGACGCGGTGATCTATTCGCTCGACATGGGCGCGCTGCTTGCTGGCACACGCTATCGCGGCGATTTCGAGGAGCGGCTCAAGCAGGTCGTCAACGAACTGATGGAGGCCCGCGACGGACGTCGCCTGCTTCGCTCTCAGAAGCAGATGGCTGCCGTCAAGTTGCTGATCGTCGACGAACTGGGCTTCGTGCCGCTGTCCAAGACCGGCGCCGAATTGCTGTTCGAGCTGATCTCGCAACGCTACGAGCGCGGCTCAACCCTGATCACCAGCAATCTGCCCTTCGATGAATGGA
>JALRKY010000075.1 GCA_023260985.1 Altererythrobacter sp.
GACAGAATTTTTGCTGAAAAAGCGTATTACTAGCTATTCTAGTTATATGACCGCTCGGACCCCCTCCCGTTGGCTGCGCATCGCACTTCCGCTCGTCCTCGTCGTGATCTGGCTCGCCGGCGGATCGATCGGCGGCCCGTACTTCATCACCAACCCCGAGAAGATGACGGTCGAGCTCGACAACCCGTATATCCTGATCCACGAAAAGAAGCTGTCGAACCTGCAGCCGATGCTGCCGATCCTCGAAGCCGTGGTGCAGAGCGGCCGTCCGCTGCTGATCATCGCTGAAGACATCGAAGGCGAAGCGTTGGCGACCCTCGTGGTCAACAAGTTGCGCGGAGGCCTCAAGGTTGCAGCGGTCAAGGCACCGGGCTTCGGCGATCGCCGCAAGGCCATGCTGCAGGACATCGCGATCCTCACCAAGGGCGAGATGGTCAGCGAAGACCTCGGCATCAAGCTCGAGAGCGTGACCGTGGGCATGCTCGGCGAAGCCAAGCGCGTCAGCATCGACAAGGACAACACCACCATCGTCGATGGCGCCGGTGCAGCGGAAGACATCAAGGCCCGGGTCGAACAGATCCGCGCCCAGATCGAAACCACCACCAGCGACTATGACCGTGAAAAGCTGCAGGAGCGTCTGGCGAAGCTCGCCGGCGGCGTTGCGGTGATCAAGGTCGGCGGCGCTTCGGAAGTCGAAGTTAAGGAACGCAAGGATCGCGTCGACGACGCGCTGCATGCGACCCGTGCAGCGGTCGAAGAAGGTATCGTTCCGGGTGGCGGCACCGCTCTGCTTTATGCCACCAAGGTGTTGGAAGGCCTCAAGGGCGCCAATGACGACCAGACGCGCGGTGTGGACATCGTGCGCAAGGCGATCATGGCGCCTGTGCGCCAGATCGCGGAAAACGCTGGCCATGATGGTGCTGTCGTATCGGGCAATTTGCTGCGCGAAGGCGACGAAACGCAGGGCTTCAACGCTGCGACAGACACCTACGAAAACCTCGTGGAAGCCGGCGTGATCGACCCAACCAAGGTCGTTCGCACCGCGCTGCAAGACGCAGCTTCGGTTGCCGGCCTGCTGATCACCACCGAAGCAGCGATCACCGATGCTCCGGAAGACAAGTCATCTGCCCCGGCGATGCCCGACATGGGCGGAATGGGCGGAATGGGCGGAATGGGCTTCTAAGCCCTTCCCGGCCAAACTGGCACAAAGAGGCCCGGCGGAGCGATCCGCCGGGCCTTTTGCTTGCCGCGGTCACAGCGAAGACCAGGTCGCCAGTTCAAAGGCGGCCAAACGCACCTTCGTCAACCGCCCTTGCGGCTTGCCTCCAGCCGGTCGAGCGCTTCCTTCGGCCAGGTTACCTGCCACTGAGTTTGCGGGTTGAAGATGTCGCCCGGATAGATCGCCGCTTCCGCCGCCGCGATTTCCTCCGCCGATAGGAATTCGCTCGGCTCGAGCGCGAACACGTCGAGCCCGCGTGCGATCTCGGTCGCGTAGATGCGGCCCTTGTACCAATAGGCCGACCAATATCCGCCCATCCCCAGCTGGTCCTTGTCGACCGGGCCGCGGTCGAAATAGGCGATCTCGTGGATATTGTCCGGATCGGTGAAGTCGATCACGCTGATCCCTCCCTGGTACCATGCCTGCACGAAGATGTCGCGGCCCGGAACGGGAATGATCGAGCCATTGTGCGCGACGCAGTTTTCCTTGTCGCTCTGCGGCGCGGGCAGCTTGAACCCGCCGTGATGGGCCAGCTTACCGTTCTCGATTGCGTAGAAGGCGTCGGCGCCCCAGTTCATCGGATCGCCCGCCTGGCAGCGCGGGCGCCCGCCCCCGCCCCATTCGTCGGTGAACAGCACCTTGGTGCCGTCATTGTTGAAGGTGGCCGAGTGCCAATAGGCAAATCCCTTGTCGATTATGTCGTCGATCCGCGTCGGCTTGAGCGGGTCGGAGATGTCGAGAATAATCCCGTTGCCCGAGCATGCACCCGCCGCCAGCTTCTTGGCCGGGAACACTGTGATGTCGTGGCACTGGTTGGTGTCGCTAGTGTCCTGCGTGCCTTCGCCATGGTCGCCGCCGCGCCACAAGCCGGCGATCTGGCCATCCTTGGCGAAAACGCGGGGGCGGTCGACGATGCGCGCGGCTCCCGGATTGGCGACCGGGATCTCAATCACATCAATGCTGAACAGCGCGGTTTCGTCACCTGCATTGCTGAAGCAGCCTGCCAGTTCTTCCGCGTCGCGCACATGGGATGTGCCCGAATTGTAGACCACGATCCGCTTTTTGTCGGCGCTGACGACCGAATGGGTGTGGCTGCCGCGGCAGGTCTGGACCTGGCCCACCTGGCGCGGCCGCGTGATGTCCGAAATGTCGAAGATGCGCACGCCGCGGAAGCGTTCGCTGTCGACCTTGCCGTCGGTGCCTTCGAGCCCGCAATCGATCCGCCCGCGCTGTTCCTCCACGCTCATGATCAGCAGATCGCCGACGATCGAGACGTCGCCCTGCCCGCCGGGGCAAACGATCGAGCTGACCAGCTGCGGCATTCCATCCGCACCCAGCCGGTAAGCGTTGAAGCCGTGGTAATTGCCCGCCACCAGCAGGTCGCCGGAGAAGGCCATGTCGGTATTGGCGAAATCGAGCAGCGAGCCGCGTTCGCCGAACTGCGGCTTCTCCTCTTCCTTCTCCTCGTCGCGCGGATCGGGCGGTGGCGCGCCTTTGCCCGCCTCCGCCTTGCCGGGCATGGTGTGACCAGCATGCGGATCGGCAGCATCGGCCTTCGCCGCTTCCTTCTTCGGCTTGAGCGGCTGCAAACCGGCAGGGTTCGCCGGATCGAAGAAACCGGCCGGCTTGGGCAGCGCGGCGAGATGGCGCAAATTGCTGATCGCTTCGCCCGCATCGCGGAAGCCCGCCGCCAGCGTAGCACGCGGATCGTTTGAAAGCCCGGCGAGCAGCCTGTTCATCCGCCCGATCTCTGCGCGCTGGTCGCTCACGACATCATTGGTGAACTGGAACATCACCGGGTCGTAGGCAGTGCCCGGTGTCCGGTGCAGATCGGTCACCATATCGAGCGCGCCGCGGTGGTGCGCGATCATCAGCTGCAGGAACAGCCGGTCGAAGGCTGTGCTGCTGGCGGCGGCAAGTTCGGCCATCTGTGCCGGGCTCGCCATGCCCATCATGTTGTGGTGCGCATGGCCCATTCCGGCCATTTCCAGCGGCTCTATCCGCGCTTCGAGCCATCCGCGCATGAACTTCATCTCGTCAGCCTGGCCGGCGTCGATCCGTCCGGCGACAGCGACAACGTCAGGATTGTTGGTTCGCCCCTCGACCAGTGCAGCCATGTCGACCGCCTGCTGGTGGTGCACGAGCATCCCTTGCATGAAGCTGACGTCGCCTGGAGCGTAGGAGGTTGCAGCGAGCTTGGTCGCTTCCTCAACGGTCAGCACTCTGGTCGGCTTGCCGGGTGCACCGGGCTTCACGATCGGCGCGTCCTGCGCGAAGGAAACTGTGGCCGAAGTTCCCGCCAGCAGGCTGGCTGTCACAAGCGCGATCCCGCGGAATGCGAAGAGCGGAATTTTCGAAGTCATGCAGAGCACCATTTGCAAAAAGCGAACGGTTGCAGTCCTGCCATGGACACAATCGAGGTCAAGCTGGATCGGCAACAAAGCTATCAAACTACCGAATTCCTCGACGAACGACACAGCTACGTCGCGGGAATCCTCGCACGTCACCTGCCCAGTCATCGCGCCCAACATGTTGATTCTGGCGCAAGCATGGAACTTCTCACCGCAGCTAGGCACTTTCGTGCTTGCAGCGACGAATCGCTAAC
The DNA here is from genome assembly GCA_023260985.1 of Altererythrobacter sp. Classification (GTDB taxonomy): domain Bacteria; phylum Pseudomonadota; class Alphaproteobacteria; order Sphingomonadales; family Sphingomonadaceae; genus Erythrobacter. The sequence goes on from JALRKY010000075.1 coordinate 3,825, forward strand.
CGCTAACCCTGTGCAAACCACGAACGGGTAGGGTTGGGATATGAAACGGCCATTCGCAGCATTGTTGGCCTTGGCGCTTGGATTTGGCGGCGCTTCCGCTGCGCTGGCCCAAACCCAGGATTTCGAAGCCGCCTTCGACCGCGCGCTCGGCACCGAGCTGCGCGCACCGCAGACCTTCGAAGCTGTCTACGAAACCTCGTTCGAGCGCCGCATCGCGCAATTGGCCGATGGCAGCCGCGGCCGCATCGGCGTCGCAGCGATCGACCTTACCACCGGTGAACGGATCGGCGTGCTCGACGACCAGTTTTTCCCGATGGCTTCGACGAGCAAGGTCGCGGTCGCCGCAACTTTTCTCGAAATGGTCGAGCAGGGCAAATACTCGCTCACCAGCGAATTCCCGTTGCTGCTCCCGGTTGCGTCTGCTCGTTTCTCTTCGCCCGTCGCCCCTGTGCGCGCAGGCGAATATATGCCGGCAAGCCAGCTTATCGAAATCATGATCTCGCGTTCGAGCAATCCGGCAACCGACGCGCTGCTCGCCGCCGTGGGAGGGCCTGTGAAAGTCACCGACTGGATGCGGCGGCACGGCTTCCGAGAGTTCAGTATCAATCGCGACATCGCCACGCTGGTTCGCGACGATGGCGAGTTCAATCCAGCGTCGCATATCGACAAGCGCGACGCGGCCACGCCGCGCACCATGCTCGAATTCCTTGCCGGTTTGTACCAAGGCAAGTTTCTCAAGCCGGAAAGCCGCCGCGTGCTACTTGATGCGATGTCCAAGACCCGCACCGGAAAGCGCCGTATACCCGCGATGATGCCCGAATTCGTCGAGGTCAGCCATAAAACGGGTTCGCTCAACAACACGTCGAGCGACATTGGCATTATCGAAGGGCCCG
>JALRKY010000020.1 GCA_023260985.1 Altererythrobacter sp.
CCCAGAAGCCGGTGAGCGTATCCAGCTTGTCCGCGAGCGCCACGGCGACCGAGACGGGCGCGGTCGGCACGTCGTCGGACGGGCCCAAGGGCGAATAGTGATCGCGGGCGGCGTCGGCCACCTCGGGCGCGCGGCCCGCGGCCAGCGCATAGTAGCGGCCCATGACGCCCTGAAGCTCGGGGAATTCGCCGACCATGGCCGAGCGCAGATCGGCCTTGGCAATCCGCGCCGCCTCTTTCGCCTGTGCTGTATCGGCGCCAACCTTGGGCGCAATCTCGCGGGCGTGAATTTCAATCTCGGTGGCCTGGCCCTGGGTGCCGCCCAGCGGCTGGTGGATCATGACCTTGGAGTTGGGCAGCGAAAACCGCTTGCCCTTGGCGCCAGCAGACAGCAGGAACGCATCACCTCGACCAAAGCTGGCTCGATCACCTCGGTGCAGGCCATCTACGTTCCGGCCGACGACTTGACCGACCCTGCGCCGGCAACTTCGTTCGCCCACTTGGACGCGACCACCACGCTGAGCCGCGCAATTTCGGAGCTGGGCATTTACCCGGCGGTTGACCCGCTCGACTCGACCAGCCGCGTTCTCGAACCGCGCGTTGTCGGCACCGAGCACTACGAAACCGCTCGTAAGGTTCAGGAAACGCTGCAGAAGTACAAGAGCCTGCAGGACATCATCGCCATTCTCGGCATGGACGAACTGTCGGAAGAAGATAAGCTGACCGTCGCCCGCGCCCGCAAGATCCAGCGTTTCCTGTCGCAGCCCTTCCACGTCGCCGAAGTTTTCACCAACATCCCCGGCAAGTTCGTGCAGCTCGAAGACACCATCAAGTCGTTCAAGGCGGTGGTCGAGGGCGAATACGACCACCTGCCCGAAGCCGCTTTCTACATGGTTGGCGGCATCGAGGATGCGGTGGCCAAGGCCAAGAAGCTAGCTGAGGACGCCTGAGATCGATGGCACTGCACTTCGAACTCGTAACGCCGGAAAAGCTGGTCCGCAGCGAGGATGTCTACATGGTAGTCGTCCCCGGTTCGGAAGGCGAGTTCGGCGTGCTTAAGGGCCATGCGCCCTTCATGTCGACCATTCGCGACGGCGCCGTGCAGGTCTACAAGACCGAAAGCGCCAGCCCCGAGACCATCCAGGTCCGTGGCGGCTTTGCGGAAGTGGGCGATGCTGGCCTGACGGTGCTCGCCGAACACGTCGAAGCCTGATAGCTCTGGCGACAGACGGAAATTTGAAAGGGCGGCCCGAAAAGGTCGCCCTTTTCATTTGCGGAACAGGATGATCCGATTAGGGTTGCTCCATTGAGAATCCGGTCCCGGGTTCGCCTTCACAAATATCTGGAGAGGAAATTTGAACCTTGTCTCGAAACTGGCGCTGGCCGCAGTCATGACCCTTGGTACCATAAATCCCGCTTTCGCAGACAATCAGGCCGCTAATACCGGTGTTCCTGGCCCTGAACAGGATCCGCACATCTGGCTGGAGGAAGCTCGCGGCGAAAAGGCCCTCGAGTGGGTCAAGGCCGAGAATGAGCGCACGCTGGGCTTGCTCACCGCCGATCCCCTCTTCGAACAACTCAAGGCCGAGGCTCTGACCATCCTCGACAGCGAAGACCGCATTCCCTTCGTGTCGATCCGGCCAGACGGCCTTTACAATTTCTGGCAGGACAAGGCGAACCCGCGCGGCCTTGTCCGCAAGGCCACGCTTGAGAGCTACCGCACCGATACGCCCGAATGGGAGGTTGTGCTCGATGTCGACGCGCTGGCAAAGGCCGAAGGGCGCGAATGGGTTTACCAGGGGTCGACCTGCCTGCCGCCCGAGTTGCGGCATTGCATGATCTCGCTTTCAGATGGCGGCAAGGACGCCACCATCATGCGCGAATTCGACATGGTGACGAAGAGCTTCGTCGAAGGCGGCTTCGAACTGCCCGAAAGCCAGGGCAACATGCAGTGGATCGACAAGGATATGCTGCTCGTCACGCGCAATTTCGACGGTACTCTCAAGACCGAGAGCGAATATCCCTACACCTCGCGCATCTGGAAGCGCGGCCAGTCGCTTGACGATGCGCGGGAAATCTTCCGTGGCTCGCCCAAGAACGTATGGGCAGGTGCCAGCCTGCTGCGCGACAACAAGGGCACGATACACGCTTACACAGCCTTCCGCGCGGTGAGCTTCCACGAAACCGAATATTACGTGCAGAAGGATGGCGAGTGGCTGCGGCTGGAAATCCCGCTCAAGGCCTCGCCTTACGGCATCGTAGACGGGCACTTGCTCTATTCGACCGATGTGGACTGGACCGTGGACGGCCAGACCTTCCCTGCCGACAGCCTGGTCGCGGTCGACCTTGATGAATGGAAGGCCAATCCCAACGGCGCGAAGAAGACGCTCGTCTGGGCGCCCGGCGAACGCCAGACGAAGCAGGGCGGATCGATCACCGGCAATTCGCTGTTCGTGACCATGCTCGACAATGTCGTGGGCAAGGTGGTGCGGTTCGACTTCGCAGACGGTGCCTGGCACCAGACTCCAGTTGCGCTGCCCGACAATGCGACGCTGGGCATCGCGACGTCGTCGGACGAGACTGACCAGATCATGTTCACGGTCACGGACTTCCTCAATCCGACAACCCTCTATTATTCGGACGGCGGAACGCCCGAAGCGATCAAGACCTCACCGCTCTATTTCGATCCGGCGGGGATGGACGTCGAACAGTTCTCGGCGACCAGCAAGGACGGAACGAAGATCCCTTACTTCATCGTCAAGCCTAAGGGCATGAAGGTGGACGGGACCACCGCGACGCTGCTGACCGGTTACGGCGGCTTCCAGGTGCCGCGCCTGCCCGCTTACCTTGGCACGACCGGCAAGCTGTGGCTCGAAAAGGGCGGCGCCTATGTGCTCGCCAACATGCGCGGCGGCGGCGAGTTCGGCCCGAACTGGCACCAGACCGCGATCCGCGAGAACAAGCAGCGTACTTGGGATGACTTCATCGCTGTGGGTGGAGACCTGGTGAAGCGCGGCTTCACTTCTCCGCAGCATCTCGGCATCCAGGGCGGCTCGCAAGGCGGGTTGCTAGTGGGCACAGCCTTTACCCAGCGGCCCGATTTGTTCGGCGCAGCTATCGTGCAGATCCCGCTGTTCGACATGCTGCGCTACCACCTGATCGGCCGCGGTGCTTCATGGATCGGCGAGTATGGCGATCCACGCATTCCCGAACAGCGCGCGTGGATCGAAGGCTATTCGCCCTACCAGAAGATCGTCGAAGGGGTGGACTACCCCTCGCCCTTCCTCTGGGCTTCGACCGCCGATGACCGCACCCATCCCGCGCATGCGCGCAAAGGTGCCGCCAAGCTGAAGGCGCTCGGCCAGCCATATTACTACTATGAGGAAATGACTGGCGGCCATTCCGGCGGTGTCGACAATGAGCAGCGCGCGCAGCTCCAGGCGTTGCAGTTCATCTACCTGATGGAAAGGCTGATGGACGATCGCTCGAAGGACTGAGCGCAGTCTTTCGCAAAATCGGCAAGGGCGGCCCGCAAGGGTCGCCCTTTTCGTTTCGGGCAAAGCACGCCAAAGCTTCATCGCATCGCGGGCACCGCTCGGATGATGAATCGCGCCCTGAGCACAAGCGATTACCCGGAATTAAGGCTCGAAACCGAATGATTATAGGCAACGGGGGCCAGTCAGGAGACAAAGCATGCCCTATGCCCCGCGCGAGACCGTAGCAGACGCGATCAAGCGTGCCGCCCTGCCTACTACTCATCGGATCTATTGGTCCGCAGCCCGCAAGGCCGAAGTCGCGCGGGCAGTGCGTAAACAGGTGATAAGCTTTGCTGAAGCGCGCGAACGCTATTTGCTAAGCCACAGCGAATTCCGCGAATGGGAAGATCTGGTCGATCGGCGCCATCGCAATGAAGTGCAGCCCAGGCAACCGCCCGAAGCGGTGCGTCACAAACTCGAAGAGGCCTGACCCGGGTCCAAATGGCCGGCCGCCCGCTTTCGCCTACCTCGTCCTCGTCGGTGCGTGAAAGTCGGGCGGCTTGGAGCTAACCCAGCTGACGAATTTGGCGATCTCGACATGCGCGAGGATGACGGCGCGATCATCGCCAATCCGCGCCAGCTGGGAGTTGGTGAAATGCGTATGGATCGCCTTGTGGCAAATCGGATGGACCGGAACCGTCCCTCGACCTTTCTTCGCCTTCGGCACCGGATGATGCCATTGCAGCAGCGTGTCGATCGCACGATAGCACAGCCAGCACGTGAGCGCTTCATCACCATCCATTGACGGGTCAGCCCTTATCTTTCGCTGCGGCCTTCTTCTTCATCGCATCGTGGAAGCGGTCGGCCCAGCCGGGTTTGACGATCTGCTCCCCGCGCACCATGCGCAAATCCCCGTCGCCGACATCGCGACTGACCGCGCTACCCGCGGCAACGATCGCATCTGCACCGATCTTGACCGGCGCAATCAGCGAGCTGTTCGATCCGATGAAGGCCCGCGGGCCGATCTCGGTCTTGTATTTGAAATAGCCGTCGTAATTGCAGGTGATGGTGCCCGCGCCGATGTTGGCATGTTCGCCCACGATCGCATCACCGAGATAGGTCAGGTGACTCGCCTTGGCCCCTTCGCCCAGCACAGCCTTTTTCATCTCGACGAAATTGCCGACCTTGCTGCCCTTTTCCATCACCGCACCGGGCCGCAGCCGAGCGAACGGGCCGACAGAGCAGTCGGCACCAATCGTTGCGCCGACTATATGGCTGAAGGCATGGATCGTGGCGCCATCGGCCACACTGACACCGGGGCCGAATATGACATTGGGCTCGACGGTCACATCGCGCCCCAAGCGCGTGTCGAAAGCGAAGAAAACGGTTTCGGGTGCCGCCAGCGTTGCCCCGTCGGCCATCGCTTCGGCGCGGCGCGCGGCTTGCCATTGCGCCTCGGCCCGAGCGAGTTCTGCGCGGGAGTTGATGCCCTGAACCTCGGCCTCGTCCGCCTCGACCCAGGCGCTTACCTTGCCGTCGCCGAGCGCGGTCGTCACGATATCGGGCAGGTAATATTCGCCTGCGGCATTGTCATTCCCGATTCGGTGCAGCAGTGCGAAGAGATCCTGCGCCCGCACCGCCATCATGCCCGAATTGCACAGATCGACCGCGCGTTCGGCAGCATTCGCATCCTTGAACTCGACCATCTTGGCGATGGTCCGGCCATCATCGCTGATCACCCGTCCATAAACGCCCGGATCTGCAGCACGGAAGGCCAGCACCACGCAGGGCGGCACATCGGCTTCATGCAGCCTGTCGAGCATCCGCCGCATGGTCTCAGGCCGCACGAAAGGCACGTCGCCGTAGAGAATCAGCACATCGCCGTCGAACCCGGCAAGCGCGGCTTCGGCCTGTTGTACCGCATGGCCGGTGCCCAATTGCGGTTCCTGCAGGCAGCAATCGGCGCGGTCCTCTAATGCCGCCTCGATTTGCTCCGCCTTGTGTCCCACCACCACCACGGTGCGCGCGGGCTCAAGCTCCGCCACCGAGGCAAGCAGATGATCGAGCATGGCGCGCCCGGCGATCGGGTGCAGCACCTTGTGCAGGTCGCTCTTCATGCGGGTGCCCCTGCCTGCGGCTAGGACGATAGCTGCGAAATCACTCATGCGTGCTTCATGGCACCAAACGCTTGCGGTTTGAAGAACCATCGGCCACCGGATGGTGCATGGCTGATTTTCCTTTCCGCGGCATAGGCTTCGACCTCGACGGTACTTTGCTCGACACTTTCCGCGACCTGGGCGCCGCGGTGAACCATTCGCTCGAACTGGGCGGGTTCTCGCCCGTTTCGGTCGAAAGTTCGAAAGACCTGATCGGCGGCGGCGCCAAGATCATGCTTGCACGGGCGGTCGATGCCCAGGGCGGCATGCCCGATGAGGATTTCCGTGCGCTCTACAAGGCGATGCTGGCCTATTATGCCGAGCATAATACGGTCCACACGCGCCCCTATCCGCATGCAGAAGAGGTCCTGAACGAGCTTGCCTCACGCGGCGTGCAGATGGCGGTCGTCACCAACAAGTTCGAAGCCTTTGCGCGCAAGGTGCTCGGCGACCTTGGTCTCGACCGGCATTTCGTCAGCGTGATCGGCGGCGATTCGATGGGCCGTGCTGCGGACGGCAGTTTCCTTGCCAAGCCGGCGCCCGATCCGGTGATCGAAGCGCACAGGCTATGCGGCAGCCAAGCATTCGCTTTTGTCGGCGACAGCTCGTATGATGTGCGCGCTGCGCGCGGTGCCGGGGTTCCGGTGGTAGTGGCGGGATACGGTTATTGCGATGCCGCCCCGCACGAATTGGGCGGAGACGCAGTGATCGATTCGCTTGCCGGACTCATCGCGGCGCTCGAGCGACTTTGAGGCGCTTGCCGGCGGCGAATGCCGTTACGGAATCGCGACCTCACCAAAGTGCGGTTGCAAGCTTCGCGCGAAACTGCCAACCGGGCGTCACATTTACGCAAACGTAAGGCCGCTGGGCCGATCTGAAGCAGGAGAGAACCCCCATGAGCATCGACTTCAAGGACAAGGTTGCGATCGTCACCGGCGCCGGCGGCGGTCTGGGCCGTGAATACGCACTCGAGCTCGCGCGGCGCGGCGCAAAGGTCGTGGTCAACGACCTCGGCGGATCGCGCGACGGCACCGGCCATTCGGACATGGCGCTGCAGGTGGTCGAGGAAATCGAGAAGATGGGCGGCGAAGCCGTTTCCAACGGCGGTTCGGTCACCGAATACGAGCAGATGGAAAAGATGGTTGCCGACGCCAAGCAGAAGTGGGGCGGCGTCCACGTCCTCATCAACAATGCCGGCGTGCTGCGCGACAAGACCTTTGCCAAGATGACCCCGGAAGATTTCGAGTTCGTGCTCAAGGTGCACTTGACCGGCTCGGCCTTCGTCACCAAGGCTTGCTGGGAAACCTTCCGCGAGCAGGCCTATGGCCGTATCCTGATGACCGCTTCGTCCACCGGCCTGTTCGGCAATTTCGGCCAGGCTAACTATGGCGCGGCCAAGCTCGGCCTCGCCGGCCTGACCAAGACGCTGCAGCTCGAAGGCGCGAAATACAACATCAGGGTCAACACGCTGTCGCCCGTCGCGGGCACGCGCATGACCGAAGACCTGTTCCCCGAAGCGGCTTTCAAGCTGTTCGATCCGGTGAACGTCGTCCCCGCCGCGCTATTCCTGGTGAGCGAAGATGCGCCGACCAACGCCATCGTCGGCGCTGGCGCAGGCGGCTTCCACAGCGCGTGGACCGTGATGAACGAAGCGGTGTGGCTGAAGGAAGAAGACCGCACCGTGGAAGGCTTCGCGGCGAATTGGGACAAGATCTCGTCCTTCACCAACCTTACCGCTCCGCAGAGCGGCAGCGAGCAGAGCGCCAACATCCTCAAGGCAATGCAGAAGGTGCTCGGCCCCGATGCGGCGCCTTCCAGCGCGCGCGGATAATTCTCTGCTGTATTGACATAATAATACACTAGGCTTACCTCTCCCAGCATCAACAGGTAGAGGGTTGCCCATGTATACTGAAGACGACCTGCGGCAGGCGGTGGCTTCGGGTGCGATCAGCGCCCAGGCCGCAGATGCACTGCGCGAGTCGGTGAAGCTAACGCGCGATGCGCCGGCCACCGAAGAAGAGCATTTCCGGCTCATCAACAGCTTCAACGATATCTTCGTGACCATTGCGGCCGTGCTGCTGCTGGTGGCGATGGCCGGTATCGGGCAGGCTTTCACGCCGAATCTAGAAGGGCCGCCACCCTTCTCCGGCCTGCTGATTGCAAGCGCGGCATGGGGCATGGCCGAATATTTCACTCGCATCCGGCGCATGGCACTGCCCAGCATTGTGCTGCTACTCGCCTTTGTCGGCGGCGTTTTCGAAATGCTTCTCGGCACGATCGTCATGTCGCTCGGCGGTCACAATTTCGATGGCAATCAAGTGTTGGCCGGATCGCTGATCGCGGGCGCCGCGCTCGCCACCGCGGGTGCCGCATGGATTCACTGGCGCCGCTTTATGGTGCCGATCACCGTTGCTGCAGGAGCAGGCGCACTGACTGTCACTGTTATCGCGCTGATCGTAACAATCATCGGCCCGAACAATATCGACAGCCCTGAGCCGATCTTCATCCCGCTGGTATTCATCGCTGGCTTGTGCGTCTTCGCGTTCGCCATGCGTTGGGACACCAGCGATCGCGAGCGCCAGACGCGCCGCAGCGACGTGGCCTTCTGGCTGCACTTGCTTGCAGCGCCCATGATCGCGCACCCGCTGTTCCACTGGCTGGGCGTGACGGGCGGCAACAACATCGGCCTGGGCGCTGCAGTGGGCGTGCTAGTCGTCTATGTCGCGCTCGGAATGATCGCGCTGGCGATCGACCGCCGCGCGCTGATGGTCTCGGCATTGGCCTATGTGCTCGCCGCCTTGACCTTCCTGTTCGATCGCTTCGGCGCGGTCGAGCTCAACGTTGCCCTCACCGCCCTGGTGATCGGATCAGCCTTGCTGACGCTCTCGGCTTTCTGGACTCCGATCCGCCGCATGATGGTACAGCCGCTACCCGAAGGGCTCCAGGCGCGTCTGCCGCATGCAGCGACTGCCTGACGAAGGGAATTCGCAAAAAACAAAAGGGGCTCGCACTGGTGTGCGGGGCCCTTTTCATTGCGCTTAGCTGCCGACTGCTTTCACCAGCCGACGTTCCATCGGCGCCAATACACCCGCCAGTTCATGTCCACGCTTGAGCACTTGCCCATGCTCGCCGAACAATGTCCAAATGCCCTGCTTCGAACGTAGCGCCGGGCGCTTCTCGATCCGCGCCTGCGGATGCTCGGCGGTGCGGCGGAAGGCCGCGAAGACGGCAACGTCGCGAGTGAAATCCATCGCATAGTCGCGCCATTCACCTGCTGCGACCATTCGCCCGTAGAGATCGAGGATTCGTTGCAGTTCTTCGCGCTCGAAGCCGACCTGGTTGGGAACACGACCCGGAAATACGACGACGGACCCTAGCAGCCCGGAGCGCATGCCCGAGTTCATCAATCGTCAGTCCCGCTGCGCTTGGCCAATTCGTGCGGCATCGCGAGGCGCTTCAGCGTCTCGACCTCGGCCTTGAGCTCGGCAATCTCGCCCTCAAGCTTCTCGATGCAATCGCGGCTGGGCTCGCAAGGATCGTCGCACGGCGTGCCGTATGGGATGAATTCGCGCATCCATTCTTCGGCTGGAAGCAGCGTGGACCGCGCCTTGAGCCCGATCATCGTTGCACCTTCAGGAACATCGTCGGTCACAACTGCATTGGCGCCAATCCGGGCCCGCTCGCCCACTGTTATGGGTCCGATGATCTGCGCGCCCGAACCGATGATCACATTGTCGCAAATGGTGGGGTGGCGCTTGCCGGCGATACCATTCGCGGGGTTCGTGCCGCCCAGCGTGACGCATTGGTAGATCGTTACATTATTGCCGATACCGGCGGTTTCACCGATCACGGTGAAGCCATGGTCGATGAAGAAATTGCTGCCGATACTGGCACCGGGATGGATGTCGATCGCGGTCACGAAGCGCGAGAAATGGTTCACCAGCCGCGCCAGGAAGAACAGCTTGGCTTCGAACAGCCAATGCGCGATCCGGTGGAAGAACAGGGCCCAAACACCTGGATATAAGAGGATTTCCCAGCGCGAGCGCGGAGCGGGGTCGCGGGCCCGGACCGAGTCCAGATAGGCTTTAAGCCGGTCGAACATAAGTGTTTTCTCCCACCAAACGCGGGTCAAAGCAAGCGTGCGTGCTCCGGACCCTGCGTGGCGTTCAATGCGTCGCGCCAGAGAGACATGGTGGCTGGCACCTTACGTTCAAGGCTTAGCCGGTCGATCGCGATCACAAGGTGTTCGATTTCCGCAAAGCTGCGCTCGGCGCGCGGGACGAGATATTCGAGGGCACCCTCACCCAGCATCAGCCCGCGCTGTTCGGCAATTGCCGCAATCAACCGTGCGACCATGTCATCATCGGGCACACCGATTTCGAGCTGCAGCGATCCGCCCAAACGGGAACGCAGATCGGGCAGAGCGATTTCCCACGGCTGCCGATCCGAGATCAGCAGCAATGGCTCGCCGGTCTCCTGCGCGCGGTTCCAGCGGTGGAACAGCTCGGCTTCGTCCCAGCTGTCCGCCCCGTCGATGACGTGGATGCCCTGTGTCTCCGCCCACTTGCCCAATAGCGACTTGCTCGAACGAGGTGGCCCGGTGAGCACCGCAGTGCGAAATGGCCAGGCCTGCGGGTTGGAGAGCGCCTCATAGGCAGCGGAATTGACGTTTCCGATCACCACCCGGCTAGCCTCACCGCTGCCCGGAAGCGCCAATGGAAGCACGATTTGCGTCGGCATGCGCTTTCCCCTTTCCGCGCCTAGCGGCTGATGGCGAGTGCGTTAGAGCCCTGCTGCACCGAGAAGCCTCGCGCACGCAGGCCCGCAGCGAGCTCGTCCAGCGAGCCCGCGAAACTCACGCTCATCACCGATGTGCCGCCGAACGCAAGGCTGGTGGTGGCAGCGCCGCGCACGCCGGGCGTGGCGCGCACTGCGGCAAGCGCCGCGTCGATCGATGCGGCATCTGGGCTGGCGAACTGGACCACATAGGCAGTCACCACGCCAGCCGGTGCGCTGGGCTGCGTCATGCCCGGCCCTGCGCCCGGCTGTAGCTCGCCTGCAGCGATCGCCGCTTCGCGCGCTTCGATCGCGCGACCGATCTCGATCAGCCGGGCTATGGCCGGATCGACGATCATGTCGACTTCCTGGTCGAGCGTCGGGTCGGGTCGCAGCTTGCCTTCCGCAAGTGCGTTCTCGAAAATCAGGTCGAAACGGCGGACAGCCTCCGCAAGCATATCCTTCAGACCGTCCGACGTATCCGCAGTCAGGGTGAAACCATCTAGATAGCGATTGTCGGGACCATAGCGTGCGGTGAAAGTCCCCGTCACCGGCCCACCTGGGTAAGCGTAATCGAGCCGCGCAACCGGTACGAGCACGTCGGCCGCACCGAACTGGTCAAGGATCAAACGCCACCATGCTCGGCTGCGGCGCATGGTCTGACCCTGATTGAGCAGTAACGAATCACTGCCAGTCCCCTCCGGGCGGACGTAGTTGATCCGACTGGTGCCCGGATTGAACTCAGCCCAGGCGCGCTGCCACGGGTTGCGCACCTCATACATTGTGTGGGTACCCGCACTTGCAGTGACGGGAAGCAGCAGCATGGGCGCAGAGGGCTGCCCGCGCTCGCCGCTATCGAGGTATTGCCCTGCTCGCGTTCGGTCGAAAATCACGCCCAGCGTTGCGCGGTACCGCCGCGGGCCGATCAGTTCGTTCTCGATGACGACCGCAGACACCATTGCCTCGATCGCCGATGCTGGCAATTCAGGGCCGCCAATCTTTTTCCACGCGATACGCTGCGCCTCGCGCCAGCCCTGCTCGCGCGCCAGCTCGGCATTGTCCGCCCGCACATCCACTTCGACCCCGCCGACATCAATGTCACTGCTCGACGCGACAAGGGGAATCCCGCGATCGCCCGCCACTTGCGCCACGAGTGCAACGATCCCAAGTCCCAGCAAAGCGAGCGCGGCAACCCCTGCCAGCACGAGTGCAAGCGGGCGGGCGGGAAGCATTGGCGACAGGCGCGAGGTGATTGGGCTGGCAATCATCGGGGAAAAGCTGACGCCTTTTGCCCAAAGGCGAGTGGAATTCCAAGCGCGAAAGGCTAATGCCGTGCATATTATGGCCAGCAACAGCCCTCCGCCCGAAAGTTACACCTACCAAGATGCCGGAGTCTCGATCGACACGGGCAATGCGCTCGTCAAGGCGATCGGCCCGCTGGTGAAGGCAACCGCCCGTCCCGGCGCAACCAGCGAGCTGGGCGGATTCGGCGGTTTCTTCGATCCCAAGGCGGCCGGATACAAGGATCCGCTGCTGGTCGCCGCGAACGATGGCGTAGGCACCAAGCTCAAGCTCGCGATCGAGCATGACCGACATGACACCGTGGGGATCGACCTCGTCGCCATGTGCGTCAACGATTTGATCGTGCAAGGCGCTGAGCCGCTGTTCTTCCTCGACTATTTCGCTACCGGTAAACTTGAGAACGGCATTGCTGAACGCGTGATCGCCAGCATCGCGATCGGCTGCAAGCAGGCTGGCTGCGCACTGATCGGCGGCGAAACCGCTGAAATGCCGGGCATGTATACTGCGGGAGATTACGACCTGGCCGGCTTCTGCGTGGGCGCGGTCGAGCGCGGCGAACAACTGACCGGCGAGACGGTTGCGCCGGGCCACATGCTGATCGGGCTCGCTTCATCGGGCGTCCATTCGAACGGCTATTCGCTCGTGAGGCGACTTGCGGAGGATAAGGGCTGGAAGCTCGATCGCCCTGCTCTGTTCGATTCCGACCGGCTGCTGATCGATGCTTTGATCGAGCCAACGCGAATCTATGTCGCCAGCCTTCTGCCGCTTATCCGCGACGGGTTGATTGACGGCCTTGCGCATATCACCGGCGGCGGACTGCTCGAAAACATCCCGCGCATCCTGCCAGAAGGCGCGCATGCCATGGTCGATGCCGACAGTTGGGAGCAGCCGCGGCTGATGGCCTTCCTGCAGGCGCAGGGCAATATCGAGCCGGGCGAGATGGCGCGCACATTCAATTGCGGCACGGGCATGGTGCTGGCGGTCGCGCCGGAAAAGGTGGAGGTGGTCATGGATCGGTTGTCCGGTGCGAGCGAAACCGCGTTCCGTATCGGGTTCATCGAGGGTGGCCCGCGGGGCTGCACCGTACGTGGCAGCCGGGGCACCTGGTCGGCCAAGGACGATTGGGAGGCGACGCATCTTGCCTGAGGCAGGTCGCGCCAAGGCAAAGGTCGCCATTTTCATTTCCGGCGGCGGCTCAAATATGGCCGCGCTGCTTTACGCCAGCCGCCTGCCCGGTTGCCCCTATGAAATCGTGCTTGTTGCGAGCAATCGCGAGAATGCGGGTGGACTCGTGCTCGCCCGGGCCGAAGGCATCGCGACCTTCGCCCATCCGCACAGGGGATTGGAGCGCGGCGAACACGATGTCGTGATGGAACGCGCCGCTAAGGACTCCGGGGCCGAATTTATCGTGCTGGCCGGCTATATGCGGATTCTGTCGGAAGAATTCGTGTCGCGCTGGACCGGACGGATCCTGAACATCCATCCCTCTCTGCTCCCAAAATACAAGGGGCTCGATACCCATGCGCGGGCGATCGCTGCGGGTGACAGGCATGGGGGTGCCACCGTACACCTGGTGACGGACGAGCTCGATTCGGGCGCGATCCTGCGGCAGATCGAGGTTGCAATCCTTCCCGACGATACAGCCGAAGCACTGGCCGATCGGGTCAAGCTCGCCGAGCACCAGCTCTACCCGCGCGCGCTGGCCGATTATGTCTCACGCGGCAACGGCCCCGCCTGGTTGATCGAGCAGGTACGCCAAAGGGTGGCTGCACTTCCGGAAGTCGAAGAGCGCCCAAGCCACGGTGCGCCCGGCTGGCGGACTGGAGGCAAAAGCGGCAAGTATTTCGCCTATTTCAGCGACCAGTACCACGGCAAGAAAACCATTGCCTTGCTTGTGAAGACCAGCGGCACTGACGAAATGAACGCGCTGATCGAAAACGATCCGGCCAGCTTCTATCGCCCGGCCTATTACGGGGCGAGCGGCTGGGTCGGCCTGGTGCTCAACCGGCCCGACCTCGACTGGGTCCAGGTCGAACACTGGCTCAAGCGAAGCTGGCGCAGCGTAGCGCCAAGGCGGCTGATTACCTTGGCCGAATGGGTTGATTAAACGAGTGAAACCCGAACTCAGGCGCGCGAGCGAAAATGAAATTGCCGCAATGCACCGTATTAGGAGCGCGGTGAAGGAGAACCGATTAACCGATCCATCGTGGCTGACCGAGGACCATTAACCCCCCTATCTTGCTGATCGTGGCGAAACCTGGCGCGCTTCAATTGATGGCCAGATCGGAGGCTTTGGAACACTGGACTACGAGGACTGCTCGATCTGGGCCTTGTTTGTCGACCCAGCGTTCGAAGGATTGGGGCTGGGAAAACTGCTGCTCGCCAAATTGGTCGAGCGGGCTCGCGACAACCAAATGCACAAGATCAGCCTTGTCACCACACCTGGCAACAGGGCTGAAGCCTTTTACCTTCGCTTTGGCTGGTATCCAGTCGGCGTCACCGAAGGCGGCGAATGCCAGCTGGTCCTCGGCCTCGGGTGATTGCCGCGGTCGGCTAACTCTTCCCGATCCCAGGCAGGAATGACCCAACCTTCTTGCGGTATTCGGCATATTGCTCGCCGAACACATCAAGCAGGTCCTTCTCTTCATAATGGATGCCAACAAGAATGTAGGCAGTGAACCCTGCTGCAAGCAGCGCATGGCTGTACGTCATATCAGGCGTGGCCCACAGGCCCAGGAAGAAGCCGGTGTAAAGCGGATGGCGTACCAGCTTGTAGAAAAGCGGGGTGCGCATTTGCGCCGGTGCCGCTTGTTTGCCAGTCAAGTTCAGCCAGGCCTGCTGCAGCCCGAACAGTTCGAAATGGTTAAGCAGGAAAGTCGAGAGCAGCAGAACACCCCAGCCAAACCAGAAGGCCGCCCAAATCGCCATTCGCGCAGTTTCGTTATTGACCGACCAGATCACGCCATCGATCGAATGCCAGAAGTGGAACAGTGCACCCAGCACCAGCGCGGTGAATATCAGGTAGAAGCTCCGTTCTATCGGTGCGGGAACGATCTTGGTCCACGCTTCTTTGAAGCCCGGCCGCGGCATGACCGAATGCTGGATTCCGAAAAGGGCAATCAGGCCGATATCGATCAACAGGGAGGCACCCAACGGACCCTGACGACCGCTATCGACCGACATCGGCATGAAATCGAAAGCCGCGACCCAACCAATCAGAAAAAGAAGTGTGACAATGGCGGCCGAATAAAAGGCCACCGACACTGCCATCAGCAGAACACGTCCCATAGTTCCCTCCCCCAAGAGCACTCGCGATCCCGGAGAACTTTATTCCAACATACCGGAAAAGCCGAATCGTGGCGCAAACGCCCTGGTAAAATGTAAGAAAAAGCCCCGCCGTATTTCTACGACGGGGCTTTCGAAGCATGAAATCAAGCCGAGTCGATCAGCCGACGATTTCTTCGGGCTGGAAGAAGAAAGCGATTTCGATCGCCGCGTTTTCGTCGCTGTCCGAGCCGTGAACGGTGTTTTCGCCGATCGACAGCGCCAGTGCCTTCCGGATCGTGCCCGAAGCGGCATCGGCCGGATTGGTTGCGCCCATGATATCGCGATTGCGGGTGACAGCGTCTTCGCCTTCGAGCACCTGCACCACAACCGGTTCGCTCATCATGAAGTCGACGAGTTCACCGAAGAAGGGCCGATCCTTGTGAACCGCGTAGAAGCCTTCGGCCTGCTCGCGGGTCATGTGGATGCGCTTCGAGGCAACGACCCGCAGGCCGGCGTCTTCCAGCATCTTGGTGACCGCGCCGGTCAGATTGCGGCGCGTAGCGTCGGGCTTGATGATCGAAAAGGTGCGGGTAACCGCCATGATCTTGTTCCTTGCGAATTTGGGGGATATTGAGATTGCGCGCGCCCCTAGCGCCGAGTTGGGGCCACTGCAAGCCCCGCGAGATCCAGTTATGGCTAGGCCCCAGCCCGCCAGCGCCCCGCTTCATCCTGCTTATGGATCTCGCGCACGACCTCCACAGCCCCGTCAAGCTCGCGCCACAGCGCACGCGCGGCCTCTGTCTCTGTCGCGCCGAACAGCAGGAGCGCGCGTTCGAACTGCAAGGCCTCGGGACGCCACTGACCGTCCGCCAGCAGCACGATGCTCGCTCCGTTGGCGGCCTCGACCTTTTCCGAAAGCAGGATCGGTTGGCGCTCGGCCTCGCCCGCATTCGCCTCGCCATTGGCAAGGAATTCCTCGGGCCCGCCGCGCCACAATTCGCGGCCGATCACCGCGCGCTGCCCGGGATCGCCGCTCACCACCAGCAGCCGCTGGTCCGCCTGCAGCACCTTGCGCGCCAACATCACCGCGACCCTCTGGACGGGGTCGCGGCTCAGTTGGTAGAAATCGACGCGCGTCGCCATTTCCGCCCTATCGCATTGCGTCAGGAAACGGCAGGTACGCCACACCTTAGCCCTTCAGCGTGTTGCGCACGAAGCGGTCGAGCAGGCGAACGCCATAACCGGTTGCGCCCTTGTCCCACGTGCGACCCGGCTTGTCCGCCCAGACCATCCCGGCGATGTCGAGATGCGCCCAGGGCGTATCGTTTTCGATAAAGCGCTTGATGAATTGCGCCGCAGTGATCGACCCGCCTTCGCGCGGACCGAGGTTCTTCATGTCCGAAATCGGTGAATCGATCAGCTTGTCGTAGGCCGGCGAAAGCGGCATCCGCCACAGCTTGTCGCCCACGGCAGCGCCTGCCTCGGCAAGATCTGCAGCCAGATCGTCGTCATTGGCAAACATGCCGCCATACTCATGACCGAGCGAAATGATCATCGCGCCGGTGAGCGTCGCCAGGTCCACGATCAGCGAAGGCGAGAATTCGCGCTGGGTCCAGGTGATGGCGTCGCCCAGAACCAGGCGGCCTTCAGCATCGGTGTTTAGCACTTCGACCGTCTGGCCGCTCATAGAGGTAACAATGTCGCCGGGGCGCTGGGCGCGCCCGTCAGGCATGTTCTCGACCAGCCCAACCACGCCGATAATATTAGCCTTCGCCTGGCGCTTCACCAGCGCAAGCATGGCGCCGGCGACTGCACCTGCGCCGCCCATGTCCCACTTCATGTCCCACATGCCCGGCCCCGGCTTCAGCGAGATACCGCCGGTATCGAAGGTCACGCCCTTGCCAACGAAAGCAACCGGCGCTTCGCCCGGCTTGCCGCCCATCCACTTGATCGCGAGCACGCGCGAGGGCTGCTCGCTACCCTGCCCCACGCCGAGCAGCATGGCCATGCCGAGCTTATCCATCTCATATTCGTCAAGCACCACGAGTTCGGCACCGGTGCCTGCGAAGCGCTTCTCGCAGCGTTCGACAAAGCTGATCGGGTAGATCTTGTTGGCGGGTTCAGCGACCAGTTCGCGGGTGAATTCGACGCCCTCTGCCACTGCAGCCGCATCCGTCCATGCACCTTCAGTTCCTTCGGGAGCGCCGATGACGGTGACCGTGGCGAGCGTCTTCTTCTGCTCGTCCTTCAGGCGAGTGCGATAGGCATCGTGACGCCAGCTGCGCAGGCGCAGACCCAAAAGCACAGCCGCCGCTGAATTGGCATCGAGGCCGCTCCCGCCGAAATCGACCACCAGTGCAGTTTCGCCCGAGGTGAGATATTTGGCGGCCAGCGCCGCACCTGCCTTTTCTAGGCCCTCCGCCCGCGCGTCGCTCTTGGCATTTGCATCGCCTGCGCCTGCCAGCGCAACACGCACCAGCTTGCCGTCACGCTCGACGAAGCCTTCAAAGAATTGTCCCGCCCGGCCCTTGAAGCGCGCCGCGGCTGCGCCATCGACGATCGCGCGCTCAAGACGCGCTGGCATGCTATCCTGGTTCACGACATGCGCCAGCAAGTTTGCATCGGCGGGCGCAGTTTCGCTGAATTTGATCTGCATTGGTACTCCGAACGGAAAGGCTGATTGCACAAGCAAGTCTAGTAAGGCGCCGGGTTCCGACGCTTCAGTGAATGGCAATTGCGATTAGGCGCGAGCGGTGCGATAGGCAAGCCATGTCCCCGCCGCAGCAGCAGTGCCTGCAAGCTCCCCTTTTCCGCTTACCGTCAACGGGCGCTGTGTGCGCATCGCTGGCCCTGGGGCTTGCGTGGAGTGCACCGCTCGCCGCGCAGGATACGGCACGGCCTGTTGCGACGGAACAGGCCGTACAGCTGGGCCGGATCATCGCTTTCAGGGCCGACAATCTCGACTATGACGATGAAGGCGATCTCGTAACCGCAAGCGGCAACGTGCTGATGTCGAGCGAGGACCAATCGGTCCGCGCGGATGAAGTACGGTGGTACCGGCGCAGTGGTACTATTCTCGCGAATGGGAATGTCCGCCTCGTCGATAATGGCGGGAACCAGCTCTACACCGAATCGGTGGAATTGACCGAGCGCTTCGAAGCCGGTGCAATCGCCGAAGTGCTCGTCGCGCTAAGCGCTGGTGGGCGGCTGGCGGCACGCGGCGGCGAACGCAGCAAAGGCGGTGACGTGGTGCTACGCGATGCGGCCTATACTGCCTGCCGGGTGACTGACCCGGAGGGATGCGACAAGACGCCGAGCTGGCGGATTACGGCCAGCAAGGTCATTTTCGACCCGGAAACTAATCGGATCAGCTTCGACGGTGCCACGCTCGAGCTGTTCGGCGCACGCATCCTGCCCATGCCCGGGCTTGCCTTTCGCACTGACGGTCGCGCGATTTCAGGCTTCCTTGTGCCTGACCTACGGGTTTCAGAATCGAACGGCGTCGAAGTCAGCGGCAGCTACCATTGGCGCATCGCAGAAAACAAGGACCTGACTGTCGGGGCGCATCTCTATACGAAAGCGACGCCGATGGTGTCGGGCGAGTGGCGTCATTTGACCGATCGGGGTACGTACCAGATCACCGGTTACGCTACCCATAGCCGACGCATCACCGACTTTACCGGCGAGCCCACCACAGAGCGCGACCTGCGTGGGTATTTCGCTGCCAACGGTCGATTCCAGTTCACCCCCGAATGGAGCCTGACCAGTTCGATTCGCGTGGCCAGCGACCGAACTTTCCTGCGCCGCTATGACATCAGCCGAGACGACCGGCTACGCTCGACGATCAATCTCGAGCGCATCGATCAAAACTCCTATTTCTCGCTTTCCGGCTGGGCAACACAGACGCTGCGGCTTGGACAACCGCAAGGTCAAGTACCCTTGGCGCTGCCGGTGTTGGACTTTCGCTACCGCATGGCCGACCCGGTTGCGGGTGGAACGGTCGAATTGCAAGCCAACAGCCTTAGCCTAGTACGCAAGGACGGGCAGGACACGCAGCGCGCCTTTGCTTCCGCGCGGTGGGACCTAAGGCAGCTGACCGGCTTGGGCCAAGTCGTGACCGTGACCGCCCTGGGCCGGGGCGACATCTACCATAGCGACGAAAACGAATTGACCGCGACCGAGAGTTATCGCGGCGAACCAGGCTGGCAGGGCCGCGGCATCGCCGTGGGGGCGATCGACGTCGAATGGCCGTTCGTGGGCGAGGCCTTCGGCGGCACGCAGGTGCTCAAACCCCGGCTCCAGCTGGTCGCGAGCCCTTCGATCCGCAATGTCGACATTCCCAATGAAGATGCAAGGGCGATCGACCTCGAGGACTCGAACCTCTTCTCGCTCAACCGTTTTCCCGGTAACGACCGCGTCGAAGACGGGGTACGGCTGACCTACGGCTTGGATTGGGAAGTGCAGCGGCCCGGCTGGCGCATAAAGAGCACGATCGGCCAATCCTATCGTTTCGCTACCGCGCGCCAGATTTTGCCTGACGGTACCGGCCTGTCAGAACGCGTGTCGGACTTCGTCGGGCGTACCGAAGTCCGCTACCGGGACAGAGTGAAGCTGGCGCACCGCTTCCGGGTCGACAAGGACAGCCTGGCTGTACGCCGCAATGAGTTCGACGCTACCATAGGTAGTGAACGAACCTATCTCGAGGTTGGCTACCTCAGGCTCAATCGCGATATCGCACGCGTCGAGGACTTGCAGGATCGCGAGGAACTTCGCGCTTCCGTGCGGATCGCCTTCGCGCGGTACTGGTCGGTGTTCGGGGCAGGTGTATTCAACCTGACCGACCGCGAGGAAGATCCGACTTTGTCGTCCGACGGCTTCGAGCCGATCCGTACGCGGCTGGGGATCGCCTATCGCGATGAATGCATTGAGTTTGGGCTCACCTGGCGGCGGGACTATGTCAATGCCGGAGACGCTGCGCGCGGCGATACCTTCCAGCTGACTTTCGCCTTGAGAAACCTTGGTCTGCGCTGATCGGTCGCCCGTATGTCCGGTCCGGGGGATTGCCGCGCATTCGGGCGTTGGCAGGCAAGCATGAAACCGTTATCTGGGCCGCGGTAAACCGCCATGGGAGCAAATCAGCTGGCGTTAAGACGGCAACTGCCATTGGCGAAAATGAAACTGGCGCGGACATGCGTCGCAATTGGAATTAACGCGTGACTCGCAACAGCTTGACCAAAGGCATCCTGCCGTTCGCTGCCCTCGGGCTCGCCGCGGTACCTGCCAGCCTGATCGCTCAGGCCGGACTAACGGCGGACGATCCGCTGGGCATACCGGCTAACATTTCCCTGCTGGGCGAACCCAATCCAAACGTTCGAACTGCTACCGCGATCGTCAATGGCCAGGTTATTACCGGCACCGATGTGGAACAGCGACTTGCGCTGGTGGTTTCCGCGTCGCGCAACCAGCTGGGCGATGAAGAACTTCAGCGGCTGCGCATGCAGGTGCTGCGCAATTTAATCGACGAAACGCTGCAAATCCAGGCGGCTACGGCGCAGGAAATCACAGTGACCAAGGCGGAAGTGGACCAGCGCTACAATTCGCTCGCGGCCCAAAATTTCGGGCAGGACCCGGCCGCGATGGACCAGTATCTGCTTTCGGTCGGTTCATCGACCGCTTCGCTCAAGCGCCAGATCGAAGGTGAACTGGCCTGGCAGAACCTGCTTCAGCGCAATATTTCGCCTTTCGTTCGCGTGTCGCAGGAAGAGGTCAACGAACTGCTCAAGCGTCTCGAGTCCTCGCGCGGCACTGACGAATATCGGCTCGGCGAAATTTTCCTGTCAGCAACGCCCGAGAACCGAAACTCGGTGATTCAGGGCGCGCAGCAGATCGTCGACCAGCTGCGCCAAGGCGGGAGCTTCGTCGCCTATGCGCGCCAGTTTTCCGAAGCCTCTACCGCAGCCGTAGGGGGTGATCTGGACTTCGTGCGTCTCGCCCAACTCCCCGCCGAGCTCGCCACTGTCGCCGCCGAAATGCAGCCGGGCCAACTGGTTGGGCCGATCGAGATTCCGGGCGGCTTTTCGATCCTTTACCTTATTGACAAACGCCAGGTGCTGATGGCCGATCCGCGCGACGCAGTTCTGAGCCTCAAGCAGATTTCGATCGGCTTTGAGCCCAGAGTGACACAGGAGGTGGCCGAAGCGCAGGTCGCGCGGTTCTCTGTCGGCGTCGAGAACATGCGCGGCTGCGGCAACGCCGATGAAGCGGCTGCGGCACTTGGCGCAATGGTTGTCACCAACGACCAGATCCGCGCCCGATCGCTGCCCGAGCAGCTGCAAAATATCGTGCTCAACCTGCAGGTTGGCCAGACCACCCCGCCCTTCGGATCGATCGAAGAAGGCGTGCGCGTACTGATGCTCTGCGGTCGCGACGATCCCGAAGTGGCCGGTGGCCCGAGCTTCGACCAGTTGATGGACCAGCTGGAAGAGGAACGGATCAACAAGCGCGCCCAGCGCTACCTGCGCGACCTGCGCAACGACGCCTATATCGAGTACAATTGAGCGCGCAGCAGCCACTTCCGATTGCCATTTCGCTGGGCGATCCGGCCGGCATCGGGCCGGAACTGATCGCAGAGGCATGGGCCCGACGCCGCAAGGCTGGGTTGGCACCATTCTTTGTGCTCGGCGGCGCAACAGTGCTAGCGGCGGCCAGCGTGCGGCGTGGACTTGATTGTCCGGTTCATGCAATCTCCAACGCTGCAGACGCGATCGACGCATTCGTGCACGGCTTGCCCGTGCTGGCAGGCGAGGACGCCGCTTACGCGCCCGGCGCACCCGATCACGCAGGCGCACGCCTAGCGCTCGCTTCCCTTATCGACGCCACGCGACTGGCCCGCGAAGGAGGTGCTGCTGCACTGGTTACCGCTCCGATCGCGAAGGTCGAATTGGCGAAGGTGGGATTCGATTTCCCCGGGCAAACTGAATTCCTCGCCGAAGCCTGCGGCGCGCCTGCCCAAAATGCCGTCATGATGCTTGCGGGGCCGAGCCTGCGGACGGTGCCGCTGACAGTCCATTGCGCGCTGGCAGAGGTGCCCGGCCTGTTGAGCCAAGAGCTGATCATCCAAAAGGCGCGAATTGTCGCCGCGGCTTTGGCGCGCGATTTCGGCATAGACCGCCCCCGCCTTGCCCTGACAGGGCTAAATCCACATGCGAGCGAAGGCGGCAAGTTCGGCGACGAGGAAGCGCGCATCATTGCGCCCGCTGTCGCGGAACTGCGCGAAGAGGGGATCGACGCCAGCGGGCCGCATTCGGCCGATACGCTGTTCACGCCGCGCAGCCGCGCCACTTTCGACGCGGCGTTGTGCATGTACCACGATCAGGCGCTGATCCCATTGAAGGCGCTTGATTTCGACGAAGGCGTGAACGTGACGCTCGGCCTGCCGATCATCCGCACCTCGCCCGATCATGGCACGGCGTTCGACATCGCAGGCAAAGGCATCGCCGGTCCCGGCGCGATGATCGCTGCGATCCGCATGGCGGGCCAAATGGCTGCACGGAGCGCCGAAAGCCAGCTAACACGTGGCTGACCTGCCACCATTGCGCGAAGTGATCGCGAAACATAGGCTCAGCGCATCGAAGGCGCTGGGCCAGAACTTCCTGTTCGACGCGCAATTGCTTGACCGCATTGCGGCCATCCCAGGCGACTTGCAGGACAACGCTGTGCTTGAAGTGGGCCCCGGACCGGGCGGGCTGACCCGCGCCCTGCTCAAGGCCGGAGCGCGCGTCACCGCTATCGAAATGGACAAGCGCTGCCTGCCCGCCCTCACCGAATTGGGAGATGCCTATCCAGGGCGCTTGCGCGTGATCGAAGGTGACGCGCTCAAGATCGACCATAACGAACTGATGGGCGAGCCCTACAGGGTGGTCGCCAACTTGCCCTATAATGTCGGCACCGCGCTCTTCACGCGTTGGCTCTCGGGCGAAGGCTGGCCGCCACAATGGATCTCTCTCACGCTGATGTTCCAGCACGAAGTGGCGCAGCGGATCGTCGCCGAAGCAGATAGCGGCGCCTATGGGAGGCTGGCTGTGCTCGCGCAGTGGCGTAGCAGCGCAAAGCTGGCGATGAAGGTTCACCGCAGCGCCTTTACCCCGCCGCCGAAAGTAATGAGCGCGATTATCCATGTTGATCCGGGCGAAATGCCCGATGGCGTGTCTGCGCGCATGCTTGAACGAGTTACCCAGGCCGCCTTCGGGCAACGCCGCAAGATGCTGCGACAGAGCCTCAAGGACGTGCCGCGCGCACTCGAAGTGCTGGCTGCGCTTGGTATCGACCCACAGCGCCGGGCCGAAACCCTCTCGGTAGGCGAATTCGTGGCCATAGCCCGCGCCCTCAGCTGAGGGCAGGAATGCGGGTCCGGTCCAGTGACAGCATCGAAGCCATTCCGCAGGAAACCGGCGAGCCCCGATAGTAAATTTCGATTAAACATGAATACCAACCCTTCAGCATCGCTTCGCTGCCATAGCACAGGCTCAATCGAAACAGGGGGCAGCAGGGAATGAGCCTTTACGACGCACGCAAGGGAGCCGCACAATTGGAGCGCCGCCGCAGCGCGCGTTTCACAGTTGATCTCGAAGCGCTGTTCCGGTCGATCGCCCATGAGCGCACGGGCCCACTGGCCAATATCTCCGAACAGAGTGCCAAGGTGATGATGGACCCGCCGCCGCGCGACGTCCTACAATGAAAGTGCGAACGCGCCGGGTTGCTCGAGCAGTTCCATCGCGCGCTCCAACCGGCGATCGGTGACTGCGCCGACGATAGTCGAAGCAGCCTGCTCCACGGAATCGTCGCTCCCCTGAACCGCCCCGCCAATTCGCTACCGCACAGGCCCAGCAAATGCGCTCCAAGCCGCGAGCTCGGTTCGAAGAGGTAGATCCTGCCGCTGCCAAGCGGCAACAACCGATGGCGGATATGCGGGCGAATGTAGAGCTGCGACCCTTGGATCGCGATGCCATCCTCCAGCTCGATCCGGGCCGAGGCCCCGAACACGATCTGCAGCGCGATGTGGCTGTGGAACGTATTGTCGCCGCTCTACCCATTGAAGACAATGTATCGGTCGGCAAATCGGGTTCGTCCCGCCCAGTCCACTTTGGCGTCAGCTCGCCTTCTTCACGAGGCGCCAGTGGTGCAGCAGCGGCTCGGTGTAACCAGAAGGTTGCTCGAGGCCCTTGAACACAAGGTCGCAGGCGGCCCGGAAGGCCGGGCCATCCTCATTGCCGATAAGCGGAGTGTAGAGCGGATCTCCAGCGTTCTGTGCATCGACCTTGGCCGCCATCCGGCGCAGGCTGTCCATCACCTGATCCTTGGTCACAACGCCATGCAGCAGCCAGTTGGCCATATGCTGGCTGGAAATGCGCAGCGTCGCACGGTCTTCCATTAGGCCGACGTCATTGATGTCCGGGACCTTGGAGCATCCCACGCCCTGATCGATCCAGCGCACGACATAGCCAAGCAGGCCTTGCGCATTGTTGTCGAGTTCTTCGCGCAGCTCGTCCTCAGACCAGTTCGCGCCTTCGGCCAGCGGAATGCTCAGCAGATCGTCGAGCGGCGGAATCTCGCCCAAGCCCTTCTGAACCTCGAACACGTCGCACTGGTGGTAATGCAGCGCGTGGAGCGTCGCGGCGGTGGGCGAAGGCACCCAGGCGGTGTTCGCCCCGGCCCTAAGATGGCCGATCTTCTCGACCATCATCTGTTTCATCAGGTCGGGTGCTGCCCACATTCCTTTGCCGACCTGCGCGCGGCCCGACAGGCCGTGCTTCAGCCCGATCGCGACATTGCGCTTCTCATAGGCGGTGAGCCATTGGCTGGTCTTCATCGCGCCCTTACGGATCATCAACCCTGCTTGCATCGAAGTGTGGATCTCGTCGCCAGTCCGGTCGAGGAAGCCGGTGTTGATGAAGGCCACGCGGTCCTTCACCGCATGGATACAGGCCGCCAGGTTCGCGCTGGTGCGGCGTTCCTCATCCATCACGCCAACCTTGATCGTGTGGCGGGCCAGACCAAGCAGGTCTTCCGCCGCATCGAACAAATCGTTGGTGAAACCGCATTCTTCCGGCCCATGCATCTTGGGCTTCACGATATAGATGCTGCCGCAGCGGCTGTTGCCGTATTTCGCGTGGCCTTCGACATCGAGCGCGCCGATCGCGCTGGTGAACACAGCATCCATAATGCCTTCGGGCACTTCGCCACCATCGGCCAACCGGATCGCCGGGTTGGTCATCAAATGGCCGACATTGCGCACGAACAGCAGGCTGCGGCCCGGCAGGCTGTGCTCGCTGCCATCGGGCGCCGTGTAGTGCTTGTCACCCGCCAGCGCGCGGGTGAGCGTACGCCCACCCTTTTTAAACCTTTCCTGCAAATCGCCGCGGATCACGCCGAGCCAGTTGGAATAGGCAAGCAGCTTGTCTTCGGCATCGACCGCGGTGACCGAATCCTCGCAATCGCAAATGGTGGTCAGCGCGGCCTCGACCATGATGTCGTCGATCCAAGCAGGATCGTTCTTCCCGATTGGCCCGTTTTGCTCAAACACAACCTCGATGTGCAAACCGTTGTGAACAAACATCATACCATGCGGGCGGATTCCGTGGGGAGGATCATCGCGGTAACGAGTACGCCCAAGAAACTGAGACGGATCAATCGGTCGAATATTCTCGCCTTCGACAACATCGCTCCAACTACCGTTTTCGAGGGGAACGGCCTCATCCAGGAATTGCCGACCGCGCGCGATCACCGCCGCTCCGCGATCCTCGTCATAGCCGCCCGGTCCTGCCGGGGGCGCATCGAGCGCGTCGGTGCCATAGAACGCGTCATACAGGCTGCCCCAGCGCGCATTGGCTGCGTTCAGGAGGAAGCGCGCATTGAGCACGGGCACCACCAGCTGCGGGCCGGCCATAGTCGCAATCTCGGGGTCGACATTCTGCGTGCCGATGGTGAATTCGCCCGGCTCGGGAACGATGTAGCCGATTTCGCGCAGGAAGGCCTGATATTCGCCCTGATCGAGCGGCTTGCCGCGCCGCGCCACATGCCAAGCATCGATCTTCGCCTGCAGCTCGTCCCGCTTGGCCAGCAAGGCGCTATTGCGCGGTGCAAACTCAGCCAACAAATCCGAGAAACCCTGCCAAAAGGTATCCACATCGCGGCCGAGCGGGCCCAGAACCTCCGCTTCAAGGAAGTTTGCCAGTGCAGGATCGATCCCGATCCCGGCGCGGGTGACTAGCTCGCTCACAAATTCCTCGCACAGTTGGGCCAGCCGGCTTGCGGCAGGCGAATTATCGGACTGTATCCCGGGGAAGAATGGCGCGGGCTATGGCCAATGGCTGGGCCAATTGCAACCGGGCAATGGATGAGTTCATCGGACAGCTTGGCCTGACGTTACGGCACGGCTAGAGCGGTTACACATGCAACAAACGCCTGCCTCGCATACCGCCCTGCTCGAACGAATCGATGCCCTCACCATGCTCGAACAGGTGCAGAAGTGGAGCGCGATCAATACCGGCACCGTCAACGTCGATGGACTTGCGACGCAAGCGGCTGCATTGGTCGAGGCATTCTCTGCGCTGCCCGGCGAGATCGAACTAGTCGAGCCCGCTCCGGTTACGGCGATCGACGCGAACGGACATGAATTCGCCAAGCCGCATGGCAGGCACATGGTCCTGCGTGTTCGCCCGCAAGCGAATCGCCGCATCCTGCTGACTGGCCACATGGACACGGTGTTCCCGGCCGATCACGCCTTCCAGGGCCAGAAATGGCTCGACGGCGAGACCCTCAACGGTCCGGGCGTGGCGGACATGAAGGGCGGAATCGCAGTTATGCTGCAGGCGTTGAAGGTAGCCGAGGCCGCCGGGACGATCGGCACGCTTGGCTATGACGTGATGATCAATTCTGACGAGGAGACTGGCTCACTCGCTTCGGCTGCCCTCATCGCCGAACTGGCGCAGGGCAAGCTCGCGGCGCTGACCTATGAACCCGCCGCCCTGCCCGACGGTACGCTGGCGCATGAGCGCGGCGGTACCGGAAACTATTCGATCACCTTCACCGGCAAGAGCGCGCATGCCGGGCGCAATCCGCACGAAGGCCGGAACGCCGTGGTCGCCGCGGCGGATCTGATACTGCGCCTCAAGGAGATGGAGCGTGCCGACCTTACCATCAATCCCGCCAAGCTCGAAGGCGGGGCGGCAAACAATGTCGTTCCCGACCATGCCGTGTTGCGTTTCAATATTCGGCCCAAATCGACCGAAGCGATGGAGGGCTTCGAACGCGATCTCGCGCAAGTCCTCGCCGCAGTCGAACGCGAACACGAAGTCGGAATGCATCGCCACGGCGGAGTCACGCGCCCGCCCAAGCCGGTTGATGAACGGGCGCAGCGCCTGTTCGACCTCGTCAAGGCCTGCGGTGCCGAACTGGGCCAAGCGATCCGCTGGCAAAGCTCCGGCGGGGTGTGCGATGGAAACAATATCGCC
The DNA here is from genome assembly GCA_023260985.1 of Altererythrobacter sp. Classification (GTDB taxonomy): domain Bacteria; phylum Pseudomonadota; class Alphaproteobacteria; order Sphingomonadales; family Sphingomonadaceae; genus Erythrobacter. Next base: position 27,489 of record JALRKY010000020.1, read on the forward strand.
GCCTGCGGCGTGCCTGTGGTCGACACCATGGGTGTGCGCGGCGGCGCAATCCATTCGCCCGAAGAATTCCTGATCGTGCCCAGCCTGGCCGAACGTGCTGCGCTGTCCGCGCTTGTCATCACCCGCATTGCCAACGGAGAACTCCATTGACCTTTCGCCTGCGCGCCGCCCGCGCCGACGACCTCGAACCACTCTACGAGATGGCCAAGCTCACCGGCGGCGGCTTCACCAATCTGCCGCCTGACCGCAATGCGCTCGGCGCGAAGCTCGAACGGGCCGGGGTTGCCTTTGCCAATGAAGCCGACGCGTTGGCCGACGAGCAATTCGTGCTGGTGCTCGAGAATTCCGAAACGGGCGCGATCCGCGGCACCTGCCAGCTGATGACGCAGGTAGGGCAGCGTTGGCCGTTCTATTCCTATCGGCTCAACACGCTGACGCAGTATTCGCAGGAGCTCGACCGCACCGTGCGCGCCGAACTGCTCAGCCTCGTCACCGATCTGGAAGGCTCGAGCGAAGTCGGCGGGCTGTTCCTCCACCCCAATGAGCGCGCAGGCGGGCTGGGCCTGTTGCTGGCGCGCAGCCGCTATCTCTTTATCAAGATGCACCGCGCGCGCTTTGCCGACCGGTTGCTGGCGGAGCTGCGCGGGATCATCGACGAGCGAGGCGGATCGCCTTTCTGGGACGGTGTAGCAGGCCGGTTCTTCGGGATGAACTTCCAGGAGGCCGACTATTTCAATGCGATCAATGGCAACCAGTTCATAGCCGACCTGATGCCCAAGCATCCAGTCTATGTCGCCATGCTCGATGATGAGGCACGCAGCGTAATCGGGGTGCCCCACCCTACTGGCCGCGCGGCAATGCGCATGCTGGAAAACGAAGGTTTCCGCTCCGAAGGCTATGTCGACATTTTCGATGGCGGGCCGACGATGACGGCGCGCACCGACGAAGTGAAAAGCGTGGCCGAGGCAGAGTCGCGCATGGTCGCTTCGGTCAATTGCGAAAAGGGCGAACGCGCGATCATTGCCACGGGACGGCTGAATACTTTCCGCGCCTGCTATGGCGCGCGGGTGTTGAACGAAGACGGGACGATTGCGATCGATTCCTCCACCGCCGACGTGCTCGAAGTGAGCAAAGGCGAAACGGTCTGGAGCGTAACGCGTTGAACCTGCAAGAAATCAATTTCGACGGGATTGTCGGCCCCAGCCACAATTATGCGGGCCTGAGCCTGGGCAATATCGCCAGCGCGAAGCATCAGGGCGATGTCTCCTTTCCGCGCGCAGCCGCCTTGCAGGGTGTGGCCAAGATGCGCGGCAATCTGGCGCGGCTGGGCGTGCAGGGTTTCCTGCTGCCGCTGCCCCGGCCCAATGAGGGGCTGCTGCGCGCGCTAGCGGCGGAAGAAACCGCCGAAAGCGCCCTGATCGCCGCCGCCTGGTCCGCCAGCAGCATGTGGACCGCCAATGCCGCCACGGTAAGCCCGGCCCCCGACACGGCGGACGGCAAGTGCCATTTGACGCCTGCGAACCTCGTCACCATGCTCCACCGCGCGCAGGAATGGCCCGACACGCAGCGCCAGCTGCAGATCGCATTCGGCAATAAGGATCACTTCACCCTGCATGACGCCATACCGCCCACCTTCGGCGATGAAGGCGCGGCCAACCACATGCGGCTTTGCGCCAGCCATGACGAGCCGGGGGTCGAAGTGTTCGTTTACGGGAAGCCGGGCGGCAAATTCCCCGCGCGCCAGCATGTCGAGGCCTGCCGGGCGGTGGCCCGCTTGCACGGCCTTGCTCCCGAACGCGCAGTATTTATCGAGCAGAACCCCGCCGCAATCGAAGCCGGCGCCTTTCACAATGATGTGGTCGCGGTCGCCAATGAAGGCGTGATCTTCGCGCATGAGCTTGCCTTTGCCGACCGGCAGGGAGCGTATGACGCGATGCGCAAGGCCTTTCCCGCGCTGCAAGTGGTCGAAGTTCCCGACAGTGCAGTTAGCCTTGCCGAAGCGATCGAGACCTACCTCTTCAACGCCCAACTGGTGACGCTTCCCGAAGGCGAAATGGCGCTGATCGTGCCCGAAGAATGCCGCGAATCGCCGAACGTATGGCGCTGGTGCGAGCAGATGACCGCCTCGAACGGCCCGATCCGCCAGGTGATTCCGGTGGACGTGCGCCAGTCGATGGCGAATGGCGGTGGCCCTGCCTGTCTGCGCCTGCGTGTGGTGGCGGACCCGGAGACGGTAGATCCGCGCTTCCTTCTCGACGAAGCGAAGGCGGAACTGCTCGAGTCGGTCATCGCGGCGAACTGGCCCGAACAGATAGATCCCGCCGATCTGGGCAAGTATAGCCTTGCGGCCAGTGTCAGAATAGCACGCCACAGGCTGCTTGAGGCGCTCAACCTCGAAGAATTGGGTTAACGCGCTGGACACCATGCGCTCCATCAATAGGATAACCTCCTATTAACCACCCGCGCCTTGTCGCGGCGGAATCGAAAGAGGCTCCTGATGCTGCGCAAGATCGGCCGGCTGTTCGTGATCAAGACGCGCTGGGAAGCGTATCTGATCATTTACGCGCTGGCCCTGGGGGCGATGACCCGCGGCGCTCATTACACGCTCCAATATCCCGGTTTCGGTGGCTATTTGCTCTGGGCTGCGACCGCCGGTGCGGTGTTCCTCGGCGGCGCGAAGATCCTCGACGCGATCCGTTATGAGCAGGAAAAGCGCGAACGCGAAGAATCGAACGAAGCTAGCTAGCTTCGGGACGCGCCCCGATCAGACAAAAACCATGTCCGAAGGGATCGCTGCAGAAGGCGAATCAGGCAAGGCCCCTCCCCCCGCCTTCTGTTCCGCACGCCTACCCGCGCGAACAATTGCAGCTAGCGTCTCTTCAAACTCCTCGACATGGAAATCGGCATGAACCGGCGTCCAGTGCCGTGCATAGTTGCGGAAATCGTCTGATCCATGGGCTGGCCTCGTCCCGGCATCTTTCTGCATCAACCCGATCCGCGCCTTGCCATTCGTCATTATGACAAAATTCGGCAGCGGTCGCACCCGCTCCTCGAAACCGAGCGCGTCGCGATAGAACGCGATCCCCTGATCGAGATCGGGAACATCGATCGTAACGACAATGTGCATGAGAAACTTCTCCGATTGAGAAGGTGGGGGATTCTGTTGCTAGGCTCCCCCGGGCCCCCGGTATCCGTTCTGTTGCCCGGTCGGTCCAACCGCGCTTTAGCTTTGTAAATTCAGGCCGTTAGGCCGTCACATTACGCAGCAATAGCGAGTGCTTCGTTATCGTTGGCACTTGTGTGTTTTGAACAGTTTTACGGGGTACTCAGCCCGGGTAAAAACAACGCTTTTCAACACACGTCGATCCTAGTTCGGCCCCGTCATAACCCCCGGATTTCGCCGGGTTTTGTGGTGGAGCCGCCGGGTACTGCCCCCGGGTCCGTTGTGCCTATTGCACGCCGCAGTTTATCACCATAGCCGGCCGAAACCGGCAGGCCCTATATAGGGATTGCAGCATTAATGGGAAGTGGATGGAAACCTAGGCTCCCCTGTACGTTTCCTCGCTCATGCGACCTAAGGTCGCATCGCTGCGGGCGGGCGGTCGCCCTTGTGACCCTGCGGGCCGAATTGTGCCAGTCGGCAACCGTCCTGCGGAAGCTACTTCTTCAGCGCATCGCGGATTTCGGTCAGCAATTCGATCTCGGTCGGGCCGGAGGGTGCAGTCGGCGCCTCCTCCTGCTTCTTCATTAGCTTGTTTGCCTGTCGCACCAGCAGGAAGATCACGAAAGCGAGGATCAGGAAATTGATCAGCGCGGTGAGGAAGGCACCGTATCCGATCATCGCCGCTCCCGATTCCTTGAGCGCAGCATAATCGGTCATCGAACCTTCGTATCCCGCAGGCGCGCTGAGCAGGATGAACTTGCTGGTGAAATCGACACCGCCAAAGATGGCGCCGACGAAAGGCATGATGATGTCGCCAGTCAGCGAAGTGACGATCGTGCCGAATGCACCACCGATAATCACGGCAACCGCCAGGTCGAGCACATTGCCCTTGGCGATGAAGGCCTTGAATTCCGAAAGCATGCTATCCTCCTCAATTGTCCGGGGAAAGCGCGCAGTCTTGCATTGCCCCCTGCGCTTACCAAGCCTCGGAGCTGCTTGAATATCCACAAGGGTGCCCTATAATCATAATACAGATACCCGCCCCTCTTTGCCGGACCATGTCCGAAAGGAATTCCGATGAATTTCGCCGTTGCACTCCGCCGTTTCGCGCTTGCCGCCGGCCTTGCGCTCAGCCTGTCCGCCTGCGGGATCAACTCCGTCCCCACCGCTGAAGAAAACGCCAAGGCCAAGTGGGCCGATGTCGAGGCGCAGTTCCAGCGCCGCGCGAACCTCATCCCCAACCTTGCCGAAGTGGTCCGCGGCGCTGGCGAGAACGAGCGCTCGATCCTGACCGAAGTGACCGAGGCGCGCGCCCGCGCCACCAGTGTCAGCATCGATGCGAACGATCTGGGCGATGCCGAGAAGATGGCCGAATTCCAGGCCGCGCAGGCGCAGCTGGGCGCAGGTATCGGTCGCCTGCTGGCAAGCTTCGAGGCCTATCCGCAGATCCAGTCGAACCAGAACTACCTCGCGCTGCAGAGCCAGCTCGAAGGCACGGAAAACCGCATAGCGGTGTCCATCCGCGACTATAACGAAGCGGTTCGCCAGTATAACACCACTATCCGCACCTTCCCCGACCTCATCGGTGCTAAGGTGATCCATGGTGCCGAGCCGATGCTGCCCTATGAGGCTGTCACCGAAGGCGCCGAGGAAGCTCCGCAACTCGACATGACGTCGGGCAACTGAGCCAGCCGGTGCGCGCGCTTGCGCTGATCCTTGCTACATTCGCGGCGCTGATTTCCGCACCCGCAGCGGCGCAGGAATTCCCTGCGCTCACTGGGCGCGTGGTCGATGCCGCGAATATCATTCCCGATGCGACCAAGGTTGAACTCAACCGAAAGCTTGAAGAGCTCGAAACACAAACGCAGCGGCAGTTGGTGGTCGCGACCATCCCCGACCTGCAGGGCTATGACGTTGCCGACTATGGCTACCAGCTTGGCCGGACATGGGGCATCGGCGATGCCGAGCGCAATGACGGTGCGCTGCTGATCGTCGCGCCCAGCGAGCGCAAGGTGCGGATCGAGGTCGGCTATGGGCTCGAAGGCTATCTCACCGATGCGCTTTCATCGCTCGTCATCAACAACGCGATCCTGCCGCGCGCGCGCGAAGGCGACCTGGCGGGAGGGATCGTGGCGGGCACCGATGCGATCATCCAGCAATTGCAATTGCCGGAGGAGGAAGCGCGCGCCCTCGCCGCCGAGGCTAGCGAGAAGCGCGAAAGCGACAGCGGATTCCCGGTCGGCGCGATCTTGTGGATCGTCTTCATCCTCTTCTTCTTCGTGCTGCCGATGCTGCGCGGGCGTCGCCGACGCAGGCGCTATCGCGGCAAGGGCCGCGACTTTGGCGACACCGTGGGCGATATCATCCTTTGGGAAGTCGGTTCTGCTACCCTGCGCGGCGCTCTATCGGGCAGTGACGACTGGGGTGGCGGAGGCGGCTTCGGTGGAGGCGGCTTTTCGGGCGGCGGCGGCAGTTTCGGGGGCGGTGGCGCCTCCGGGGGGTGGTAAATGGGGCGCTATCTCACAAGCGAGCAGCACCGGATCGTTTCCGATGCCGTGGCAAAAGCCGAACAGCACACCAGCGGCGAGATCGTGACCGTGCTCGCCGATCGCAGCGACGGCTACACCGATATCGCGCTTTGGTGGGCGATCGCTGCGGCATTCACTGCGATGACGGTCGTCGCGCTGTTCCCGCAATTCTTCATGGCGAAGCTGGACCTGCTTGGCGGCGGTTGGGGCCATCAGTGGACCACCGGCGAGCTCTTCGGCCTGCTGACTGCCGTCGGCCTGCTCAAATTCTTCGCAGTCCTGCTGATCCAGCAATGGCAATGGCTCAAGTTCGCGCTGATCCCTGCGCCGGTGAAACATGCCCGCGTGCACGATGCCGCGATCAAGCACTTCAAGGTAGGGGCCGAGCGGCGCACCCATGGCCGCACCGGCGTGCTGATCTACCTTTCGATGCGCGAGCACCGCGCCGAGATCGTCGCTGACGAAGCGATTGCGGGGCAAGTCCAGCCCGAGGTTTGGGGCCAGGCAATGGCCGATATGCTCGAGCAGATCCGCCGCGGTTGCATGGCTGAAGGGTTGTCCGCCGGAGTGCGCGATGTTGGCGAAGTGCTCAGCCAGCACTTCCCGCGCGATAGGGATGACCAGAACGAGTTGCCCGACCGGCTGATCGAAGTCTAACGCTCATCGGATGAGTGATCCCGATTCCGCTCCTCCGAGCGATCCCGACGCAGCGAAGCCCGAAACCATAGAGTGGCAAGGCAAGTTCATCACCGCCAAAACCCGCGGCCGGTGGGAATATGTCGCACGTTCGCGCGGTATCCGCGCCGCTGCGGTCATCGCAACCGATGACGAAGGGTACGTAATCCTAGTCGAGCAATATCGCGTGCCGTTGGGGCGCATCTGCCTCGAGATTCCCGCCGGTCTGATCGGCGATGACGAAAGCAAGGCCGACGAAGCCGACGAAGAGGCCGCGCTGCGTGAGCTAGAAGAAGAAACCGGCTATCGCGCGGCACGGATCGAGAATTTGGGCGAATTCTATTCCAGCCCCGGCATGGTCTCCGAAAGCTTTGCCCTGCTGCGCGCGCATGGGCTGACCAAAGTGAGTAATGGCGGCGGCACCGCCAGCGAGGATATTAGGGTTCACCGCGTGCGCTTGCGCGATTTGCCGCAATTCGTTGCGGAACGGCGCGCGAAGGGGCACGGTGTCGACGTACGTGTCGCCATGCTGATGGCGGCAGGATTTATCGGAGAGGATTGAAGGCTATGGCAGGACGGTGTGCGGGCAAGCTGGCGTTGGTGACGGGCGCGGCACAGGGACTGGGTACGGCCCATTCGCGACGGCTGGCGGAAGAAGGCGCGCGGGTGCTATGCACCGACATCAATGGCGCGGGCGCCGAAGCGGTTGCCGCGGCGATCAATGCCGACCTTGGCGCAGGCACAGCCTATGCCGTGCAGCACGACGTCACCGATCCGGTGGCGTGGGAAGCCGCAGTCGAGGCGGCGCGCGACAACCTCGGCGGGCTCAACGTGCTGGTCAACAACGCCGGGATCGGTGTGGGCGGCAATATCGAGACCTGCAAGTTCGAAGACTGGAAGCAGTGCTTTTCGGTGAACGTCGATTCAATCTTCCACGGCTGCCAGAAGGCCCTGCCGCTGATGCGCGAGCATTCGCCGGGATCGATCGTCAATATCTCGAGCATCGCGGGCCTGATCGCGAGCGACACCATGCCCGCCTACAATTCATCGAAGGCGGCGGTGTGGATGCTGACCAAGTCGATCGCGCTCCATTGCGCGAAAAAGAACATGCAGATCCGCTGCAATTCGGTGCACCCGACCTTTGTCGACACGCCGATCCTCGACGGGACGGCGCGGAACCACAATCTCGACAAGGATGTGCTGATGGAAAAGCTGGCCCGGCAGATACCGCTGAAGTTCGTGGGCGAGCCGAACGATATCGCCAATGCGGTGGTCTATCTGGCGAGCGATGAAAGCCGTTTCATGACCGGAGCTGAGATGAAGCTCGACGGCGGCATTTCGGCGATGTGATTTGAAGCGCGCCTTCGGATAGCGGATACGAAAGAGGGGCCAATCTGGCCCCTCCCGATTTGTTCAAGATCGTTGCGCAGCGGTCCGAAAAACCGGGAACCGCTTTTTCTTCGCTGCGCTCAATCCGCGATCAGCGCGATCGCGAGATAGACTAGGATCAGCGATCCGAGGCCGATCACAGTGCCGGCAACGAAGCCCAGGCGCACGACCAACGGATCGATCCCGAAGTAATCGGCGATGCCGGCGCATACGCCGAAGATCTTGCAGTCCTGCTTGTCGAGGTGGAAACCGCGGCTGGGCGCGCCACCGACGGGGTTGGGATCGAGCTGGTTCATGCGACAACTCCCGAAAGCGGGGTAGCATAGTCGATGACCGTCGCCATCATGACAGCGGAAATCGCGAGCGAAGCGACAGCAGCGAACATGCGGTTGCCGATATCGAAACGGGAAAACATTATCTTACTCCTTTTCTGTACCTTGTGTGCCTGTTCAATCAGGCGAACATGAGGGGGCTGCCGGGAACGATCGTTGCGGCCATCACGGCAGCGGAAAGAACGAGCGAGGTAATCGCGGCAAAAAGCTTGTTGGTGGTGTCTACATTGAAAAACATTGTCTCTAACTCCTGTTTGTAAGTCTCCGGCGAACCATTTCGCGGTCCACCCAACTGGTAGCAGGAGGTGTGCCAATTTCGAAAAATGGGGGAATTCTGAGGTTTTTTGATTTTCCACCTCACAACGCGCCATTCACTCATCCAAAAGGTTGGTGTTTGTCACCATATTTCAGGATCGTTGATTTCGCGTCAGTCGAAAGTGGCCAATTCCGCCCGGGATGCTAAGCGCTGGGGCAGCCATGGCGCTCGATCGCATCGCCCTTTCGCACTTTCGCAACCACCGCCAGACCGAACTTGGCGGAACGGCGCAGCTCAACCTGCTGGTGGGCGAGAATGGCGCGGGCAAAACCAACATCCTCGAGGCGCTTTCGCTGCTCGCACCGGGGCGCGGGTTGCGACGCGCCGCGCTTTCCGAGCTCGCAGGCCCCGATGGCGGCGATGGATTCCAGATCGGCGCAAGCCTGAACGAGCAGGGCCAACAGAGCGCACGGATCGGCACTTTCGTCGAGCCGGAGCGGCCAGGGCGGCGGCTGGTGCGGATCAACGGGGCGGAGGCCAGCGCGCAAAGCCTGGGCGAATGGCTCGCGATCGGCTGGCTTACTCCGGCAATGGACGGGCTGTTCATGGACAGCGCCGGTGCGCGGCGGCGCTATATGGACCGGCTGGCGCTGGCGATCGACCCGGCGCATTCGCGCGCCGTATCCCGCTTCGAGACCGCGCTGCGCGAACGCAACATGCTGCTCGAAGACAGCCGCGACGCAACCTGGCTCGAAGCAATCGAAGCGCAGTTGGCCGAACACGGCGCGCAAGTGACCGCCGGCCGCGCCGCATTGGTGGCAACACTGGCGGACGAGCTGACCGCCCTGCCCGACCAGCCATTCGCCTGCCCGATCCTCACCTACCGCCCCGGCGGGCCCGCCACGCGCGATGAACTGCGTGCGGAACTTGCGCGCCACCGCAATCGCGACAGGGCTGCCGGGCGCACGCTGACCGGGCCTCATCGCGACGAGCTGGAAGTCGTGATGTCAGGCAGCGGCCAGTCGGCCAGCTCGTGCTCGACCGGCGAGCAAAAGGCGATGCTGATTGCGATCACGCTGGCACATGCCACGCTTGCAGCAGAGGGCCGCCCGGGCGTCCTGCTGCTCGACGAGGTTGCCGCGCATCTCGACCCGGTGCGGCGCGCCGCATTGTTCGAGCGGCTGCGGATCGGCCGCGCACAAGTTTGGCTGACGGGGACCGAACACGCGCCGTTCGAGGATATACTGGGCGAAGCCGCCGTCTGGCGGATCAGCCGCGGGACCGCAGAACGAGTTTAATCGCTTTCCTCGCTCGGGGGCAGAGCCTCCGAAACCTGGCCGATAGTCGCTGCCACCAGTTCTTCGATGCCATCCTCGGTCGGATGGATCCGGTCAGCCTGGAACAGCGAGGGGTCCTGGTAGATCGTCTCAAGCCAGAACGGCACCAGTGCCGCGCCATACTCGCGCGCCAGATCCGCATAGAGCGCATCGAATTGCGCCTGGTATTCGGGGCCATAATTTGGGGGCGCTCGCATTCCCATGATCAGAGCCGGAATGCCGCGCGCCTTGAGCTCCTGCAGGATCGCAGCGAGGTTCGCGCGCGTTTGTTCGGGGGATAGGCCACGCAGCAAATCATTGCCGCCCAACTCGAGAATGAAGAGGTCAGGCTTTTCCGTCTGCGCATCGAGCGTAAATGTCAGCCGCTGAAGGCCCGCGGCGCTGGTGTCGCCCGAAATGCCCACATTGGCGACCTGCGCATTGATACCGCGCGCGCGCAGCGCAGCCTCCAGCCGCGCCGGATAGCTCGCCTCCTTCGCGACATTATAACCCGCGAACAGGCTGTCCCCGAAGGCGAGGATATTGCGCTCCGGCCCCATTACGGGAACCGTCGTGACTTCTGCTGCATTGGTATCGGAACCCGCGCCTGCCGCATCGTCGGCGGGCACATCCGCCCCACAGGCTGCGAGGAATAGCGCGAGCATGATCGACCAAACGCCTTTTGCCATCTGCGAGTCTCCTTGTGCGGCCCCCTCCCCTATGCGAATGCGTAACCCGTGACAAAGCCCCTTCTCGCAATATCCGCCCGAAATCTCACACTCACGCTCGGCAGCGCTGCCGCGCCGGTCGAAATCCTGCGCGGGATCGACCTCGACATCGCTTCGGGCGAAGTCGTGGCGCTGCTCGGCGCTTCCGGTTCGGGCAAGAGCTCGCTGATGGCGGTAATGTCCGGCCTGGAACGCGCGACGAGCGGCGCCTTGATGGTCGCCGGAGCGGATTTCACGACGATGGACGAGGATGCACTGGCACAGGCCCGCCGCGGCCGCATCGGCATCGTGTTGCAAGCATTCCACCTTTTGCCGACCATGACCGCGGCCGAGAATGTTGCCACGCCGATGGAACTTCATGGGGTCGCCGATGCGCGTGAGCGCGCGCTGGAAGAACTCAAGGCAGTCGGCCTCGGCCAACGGCTCGACCATTATCCCACCCAGCTTTCTGGCGGTGAGCAGCAACGCGTAGCCATTGCCCGCGCAATCGCGCCGCGCCCGGAACTGATCTTCGCCGACGAACCCACCGGCAATCTCGACGCTGCCACCGGCAAAGACATCATCGAGCTGTTGTTCGCACGCCGTGCGGAAACCGGTGCAACCCTGCTGATGATCACGCATGACCGCGCGCTTGCCGAACAGTGCGAGCGGGTTGTCACCATGGCAGACGGGGTGATCGTTTCCGACACGGCTTCCGCCAGCGCAGCGGCATGAGCCAGCACCTGACCTGGGCATCGGCCTGGCACATCGCCCGGCGCGATCTCAACGCGCGCTTCAGGGGCCTCAGGCTGCTGCTCGTGTGCATCTTTCTCGGCACCGCAGCGCTCGCTGCGATCGGCACGCTGACTGCCGCGATCGAACGCGAATTGGCCAATCGCGGGCAGGAATTGCTCGGCGGCGATCTCGAAGTGGAAGTGTGGCAGCGCGACCTTTCCGATGAGGAAAAGGCCGCGCTGAACGACTATGGCGAGATCTCGGGCGGCACTCGGATGCAGGCGATGGCCAGCACAGCCGATGCCGCCGCGCCAATCGAACTTAAAGAGGTCGACGCCAAATGGCCGCTCTACGGCACGCTTACGCTCAAGGACGGGCGAAGCGTGGGCGCACCGGCGGCAGGCGAAGCCTGGCTAGGCCAGGGCGCGCTCGACCGGCTGGGCATTTCGGTGGGCGATCGCTTTCGTGTCGGTACGGCAGAACTTGTCGCCGCCGGACTGATCGACAACGAGCCCGATCGCCTGTCCGAAGGGTTCCAGCTCGGCCCCACGGTGATCGTAGCCGAGGAATATCCGCTGCGCGCCGGGCTGATCGCACCGGGCACGCTCTACGAGAGCAAATACCGCGTCGCCTTCTACGGCACGGACGATCCGGCGGATGTTGCCGAGGCGCTCGAAACGCGCTTTCCCAATGCCGGGTTCGATTTCCGCACCCGCGACCGCGCATCACCCGGCGCGGACCGCTTCGTGCGCAACATGAGCGACTTCCTGACCCTTGTCGGGCTTGCCGCGCTGGTGATTGCAGGAATCGGGATTGGTGGCGGGGTAGCTTCCTATCTCGACGCGCGGCGCAATTCGATCGCCACGCTCAAGGTACTCGGCGCATCGAGCAAAGACATTGTGCGCATCTATGGGCTTCAGGTCGGCGCAGCTGCCTTGGTTGGCAGCATCGCGGGGATCGCCACCGGCGTGCTGGTGACTCCGCTGCTGGGCGCCGCCTTGCAGGGCCTGCTGCCGGTCGAAACCGGCTTCGTTATCGAACCCGCGCCATTGGCGCTAGCGGCGGCCTATGGCCTGCTGGTTGCCTTCGCTTTCGCTGCGACCCCGCTGCTGCGCGCCCGGGCTTTCCCCGCGATGGCGCTAATGCGGGCTCGCGTTACGCCGCTGGCGCGCGACTGGCGCGCGCTGGCCTGGACGGGTGCAGGGATTGCCGCGATCTGCGCGCTTGCCCTGCTCACGACGTCGCAGCCCATGCTCTCGGGCGGGTTCCTCATCGGAGCGTGCGGCGCGCTGATTGCGCTGGCACTGATCGGGCTGGCGATCCGCGTTGCCGCGAGGCGCGCGCCACGCACCACCAATCCGCTGCTGCGTGCAGCGATCGCCAATCTTCATCGCCCCGGCGCTCCTACAGGGGCGCTGGTGACCGCGCTCGGCTTCGGCCTTGCCGCATTCGTGCTGCTCGCTGCTATCCAGAGTGCGATCGACGGTAATATCCAGCAGCGCGTGCCTCGCGAAGCGCCGGACTATTTCGTACTCGATATCCCCCGCGACGGCGAAAGCGAATTCCGCGCGCTGGTGTCCAGGCTCGATCCCAATGCTTCGATCCGCACCGTTCCCGCACTGCGCGGTTCGGTGCTCGCCTATGGCAGCAAGGGCGACATGACCCGCGTCGCCGACCTAGAGGAAATTCCCGAAGGGGCATGGGTGCTTCGCGGCGAACGCGGGCTGACCTATTCGAACACGCTGCCGCCGGGCAATTCGCTAGTCGAAGGCGAATGGTGGAACGAAGGCTATGACGGTGAGCCGCTAGTCTCGGTCGAAGCCGATTTCGCGCGCGCGATCGACCTCACGCCCGGCGATTACCTCACCATCGGCGTTCTCGGAATCGAACGCGACGTGCGCGTGGCAAATTTGCGCGTGATCGACTGGGAAAGCATGGGCTTCAATTATGCCCTCGTTTTCTCAAGCAATGCGATCTCCGATGCGCCGCACAACCTCGCCGCGACGATGGAACTGTCGGACAAGAGCGTTTCAGGCGAATTGCTACGGCAGATGGTGGCACGCTTCCCGTCGAGCTCGATGATCGAAATCGGCCAGGTGCTGGTCGAGGTCCGGACCATCCTCGAACAGGTCGGCGCGGCAACATTGGCGGCCGCTTCGGTCGCAGTCCTGGCCGGACTCGCGGTGCTGATGGGCGCGGTCGCTGCGGCCCGCGCATCGCGCACCTATGACACGGTGGTCCTGCGCGTGCTTGGCGCAAGCCGCCGACAGGTACTGGGCATGCAGCTCGCCGAATACGGCCTGCTGGCACTCTTGCTGGCTGTCGTAGCGCTGGCGGTTGGTTCCACCCTCGCCTGGTTCGTGATTACCCAATTGTTCGAGTTCGACTGGCTGCCGAACTGGCGCCAGATGCTGGGCGTGCTCGGCATCGGGCTGGTGCTGGTGCTCGGTTTCGCGCTGGGCGGTTCGCTACCGCTTCTCAAGGCCAAGCCCGCACAGGCCCTGCGCGAACTTTAGCCCTGAAGGGCAGCTGCCGGCTTGGTGGCCCGGCCCTATTCCGCTGTTTCGCTGCCGACTAGCTCGCTGTGGACCACTGCACCAAACGTTGACCCGAGCACAGCCAGTAGGAGAGCACTGAAATCAGGACAAGAATCATTGATGTAGCGCGACATCGTCGATGCGCTGTGTTGCCGCCGCGACGCACTTGTGTAAATGCCCCATGCACCTTTGCGCGCGTCGGATGCTTGTGATGTGCCAGCGCATCGGCTAGAGGCGCGCAGCTTTGTGCGGCGCAACATGCCGCCAATCCCCATTTCTGCCTGCCAGACCCCATTCGAAAGACCATCATGTCCCGCTCGCTGCGCAATATCGCGATCATCGCCCACGTCGACCACGGCAAGACCACTCTGGTCGATCAGCTGTTCCGCCAGTCGGGTACTTTCCGCGAAAACCAGCGGATCGAAGAGCGCGCGATGGATTCGGGCGATCTCGAAAAGGAACGCGGGATCACCATCCTTGCCAAGTGCACTTCGGTCGAATGGGAACAGGGCGGCAATACCACCCGCATCAACATCGTCGACACGCCCGGCCACGCCGATTTCGGCGCTGAAGTTGAGCGCATCCTGAGCATGGTGGAGGGCGTGATCCTGCTGGTCGACGCTGCCGAAGGCGCGATGCCGCAGACCAAGTTCGTCACCGGCAAGGCGCTGGCCCTGGGCCTGCGCCCGATCGTGGTGGTCAACAAGATCGACCGCCCTGACGGCCGCCCGCAGGAAGTGCTCGACGAAGTGTTCGACCTTTTCGTCAGCCTTGACGCTCATGACGAGCAGCTCGACTTCCCGGTGCTCTATGCCTCGGGCCGAGATGGCTATGCCAGCGACGACCAGGAAGCGCGCAGCGGTTCGCTTGCACCCCTGTTCGACCTGATCTTGAGCCATGTGCCCGCGCCGGGCCTCGACGAGAATGGCCCGTTCAGCTTCCTCGCCACTTTGCTCGACCGCGATAATTTCATGGGCCGCGTGCTCACCGGGCGCGTCCAGTCGGGCAAGCTTAAGATCAACGACCCGATCCATGCTCTCGACATGGACGGCAATATTGTCGAGACTGGCCGCGCCACCAAGCTGCTCAGCTTCCGCGGCCTCGAACGCGTACCGGTCGACGAAGCGCAGGCGGGCGACATCATCGCGCTCGCCGGCCTCGAAAAGGCCACCGTCGCGAACACGATTGCCAATCCCGCGGTCAAGGAACCGATTGCCGCACAGCCGATCGACCCGCCGACGCTTGCGATGCGCTTTGCCGTCAACGACAGTCCGCTTGCCGGGCGCGAAGGCGACAAGGTGACCAGCCGCATGATCCGCGACCGCCTGCGGCGCGAAGCGGAAACCAACGTCGCCATTCGCGTGACCGAAAGCGCTGACAAGGACAGCTTCGAAGTGGCCGGGCGCGGCGAACTGCAGCTAGGCGTGCTGATCGAGACCATGCGCCGCGAAGGCTTCGAACTCGGCATCAGCCGCCCGAAGGTGCTGTTCCGCGAAGAGAACGGCCAGCGTACCGAACCCTATGAAACCGTCGTGATCGACGTCGATGACGAACACTCGGGCACGGTCGTCGAGAAGATGCAGCGCCGCAAGGCAGAGCTGGTCGAAATGCGCCCCTCGGGGGTCGGCAAGACCCGCATCACCTTCTCCGCCCCCTCGCGCGGCCTGATCGGCTATCACGGCGAATTCCTGTCCGACACGCGCGGCACCGGCATCATGAACCGGCTGTTCGAAAAATATGGCCCCTACAAGGGTCTGATCGAAGGCCGCATCAACGGCGTGCTGATCTCGAATTCGGGTGGCGACGCGGTGGCCTATGCGCTCAACGCACTGGAAGAGCGCGGCGAGCTGTTCATCAGCCCGCAGGCGCGCGTCTACGAAGGCATGATCATCGGCGAGAATGCCAAGCCGGACGATCTCGAAGTCAATCCGCTCAAGTCGAAGCAGCTCACCAACATCCGCTCTTCGGGCAAGGATGACGCGATCCGCCTCACTCCGCCGCGGCGGATGAGCCTCGAACAGGCGATCGCCTATATCGACGATGACGAGATGGTCGAAGTGACGCCCAAGTCGATCCGGCTGCGCAAGGCGACCCTGTGCCCGCACGAGCGCAAGAAGGCGAGCCGCAAGAAGGACGCGGCCTGATTTCCTGCGGTGTGCCCTGCGGGGCACGCCTTCCCCGACACGCGATGACCCTGCCCCGCTAACCGAAAGGCTTGCGGGCTCGGTTGCTGCGCCCTAGTCCTCCGGCCCGAACAGGATCCCGGAGTCTTCCATGAAGCGCACCATCACCGCACTCACCGCAAGTATCACCGCGCTTGCACTCGCCACCCCGCTCGCAGCGAACGATCATGCCTCCGCCCGGCCGTTAGCCGAACAGATCGGTGCCGGCGGCCGCCCCATCGGTGCGGACTGGTCGCGCAGCCCGGTCATCGCGCGGCGCGGCATGGCGGCGACGGCGCATCCGCTGGCGACGCAAATCGCGCTCGATATCCTCAAGGCGGGCGGCAACGCCGTCGATGCAGCGATCGCCGCCAACGCGGCGCTAGGCCTGATGGAGCCGACCGGCAACGGGATCGGCGGCGACATCTTCGTGATCATCTACGATCCCAAGACCGACAAGCTCTATGGCCTCAACGGTTCGGGCCTTTCGCCGAAGAACCAGACGCTCGAACAGCTGAAGGAAAAGCTCGGCGGAGCGGACAGCCTTCCCGCTTTCGGTGCGCTGCCGATCACTATCCCCGGCACGGTCGATGGCTGGTTCGAAATGCACAACCGCTTCGGCCAAATGCCGATGGCTGATGTGCTGGCGCCGACCATCAAATACGCGCGCGAGGGGCATCCGGTCGCCCCTGTAATCGGGATGTATCTGGCAAGTGCACTACGCAATTTCGAGCGCAACTCGGACAAATTCGATTTCAGCAATGCCCGCGTCACCTGGTTCGCCAATGGTGCGCCCAAGGCCGGCGAGATTTTCAAGAACGCCGATCTTGCCAATACGCTCGAACGGATCGCGCAGAACGGCCGCGACGAATTCTATCGCGGCGAAAGCGCGAAGATCATGGTCGACTACCTGCAGCGCCAGGGATCGGCCTTCACGCTGGAGGATTTCGCCGAGCATCGCAGCGAATGGGTCGACCCCGCCTGCGTGCATTATCGCAAGGGCTATGAGCTGTGCGAACTGCCGCCTAACACGCAGGGTTTTGCCGCGCTGCAGATGGTCAACATCCTCAAGAATGTCGATCTGGCCCAATGGAATCGCGGCAGCCCCGAAGTGATCCATTACATCACCGAATCCAAGCGGATCGCCTATGCCGATGTAGCGAAATTCTACGCCGATCCGGACTATGCGCCCTTCCCGATGGAATTGCTGAGCGACGAATACGGCAAGGCGCGCTTCGAACTGATCGATTCGGACAGGGCCACCCCCGAGTTCGGGCCGGGCGAGCCCAAGCTGGAAGGGCCGGGCGACACGACCTACATGACTGTGGTCGATGGCGACGGGCTGATGGTCAGCCTGATCCAGTCGAATTATCGCGGCATGGGCGGCGGGCTTACGCCTGACGGAATGGGCTTCATGTTCCAGGACCGCGGCGAACTCTACAGCCTCGATCCGGCGCATGCCAACGCCTATGCGCCGGGCAAGCGCCCGTTCCACACCATCATCCCGGCCTTCGTGAAGAAGGACGGCAAGCCTTATATGACGCTGGGTCTGATGGGAGGCGGGATGCAGCCGCAGGGCCATGTGCAGGTGCTGATCAACATCGTCGATTACGGCATGAATTTGCAGGAAGCGGGCGACGCCGCGCGGCTCAACCACGATGGCGGCCGCCAGCCGACCGAAGCAGCAAGCGGGCCCTCGGCCGATCCGCTCGGAACTTTGTTCGTCGAACCGGGCATCCCGGCGGCGACTGTCAAAGCGCTGAAGCGTATGGGCCACAAGGTCGAGGTCATCGACAATGGCATCATGTTCGGCGGGTATCAGGCGATTGCGCGCGACTCTGAAACCGGTGTGCTGACCGGCGCGACCGAGATGCGCAAGGACGGGCAGGCACAGGGGTATTGAGGCGGTAGCTCCCGCTATCGCAGTAGCCAGCGTGGCTGCGGCCTGATAATTCCCCACCGATGCAGACCGGAACCCTGATCGCGCTCGCGCTCTACTTCGTCCTCATGCTTGCCATCGGCTTCTATGCCTGGCGCCGCTCGACCGCTGATAGCGAGGGGTATTTGCTCGCCGGGCGCAACCTTCCCCCGGCGGTGGCCGCGCTCAGCGCAGGCGCTTCGGACATGTCGGGCTGGTTGCTGCTGGGGCTGCCGGGCGCGCTCTATGCTGCAGGTCTGGTCGAGGCATGGATCGGGATCGGCCTGTTCGTTGGCGCGCTGGTCAACTGGATCCTGGTTGCGCCGCGCCTGCGCGAACAGACCGAGACGCTCGGCAATGCGCTCACCATCCCCGAATTCCTCGCCAACCGCTTCCCTGACAAGGCGGTCGCCTTGCGGCTCGTGTCGGCGGTGGTGATCGTCGTGTTCTTCGCGGTTTATACCTCGGCCGGGCTGGTCAGCGGCGGCAAGCTGTTCGCAACGACCTTTGCCGGATTGTTCGGCGATATTGGCGTGAGCGACTACATGCTGGGCATCTGGATCACCGCAGGCGTGGTGCTGGCCTATACGATGGTGGGCGGCTTCCTGGCGGTGAGCCTGACCGATTTCGTGCAGGGCCTGATCATGGTGACCGCGCTGGTGGTCATGCCGCTGGTCGTCATGTTCGGACCCGGCGGAACTGCGGGCGGCTCGTTTGCCATGGTGCCGCAGGAAGGCTTCCTCAGCCTGACGCACGGGCTGACTTTCATCGGCTTTCTTTCGGCTGTGACCTGGGGCCTCGGCTACTTCGGCCAGCCGCACATTATCGTACGCTTCATGGCTGTGCGAAGCGTGCCCGACGTCCCCACGGCACGGAATATCGGCATTAGCTGGATGGCGGTGTGCCTCATCGGCGCGATCGGTATCGGGCTGGCAGGCCGCGCCTATGTCGAGCGCAACGGGATGGTACTCGAAGACCCTGAAACGATCTTCATCGTGCTTGCCAATATGCTCTTCACGCCGTTCGTGACGGGCTTCCTGCTTGCCGCGCTGCTGGCCGCAATTATGAGCACGATCAGCTCACAGCTGCTGGTCGCCTCATCCTCGCTGACCGAGGATTTCTACCGCCTGTTCCTGCGCAAGAATTGCAGCGAGCGCGAAGCGGTGAACGTGGGCCGCATTTGCGTGGCACTGGTCGCGCTCGCCGCCATCGCGATCGCAAGCGACCCTGACAGCCAGGTGCTGGGGCTCGTGTCGAACGCATGGGCCGGGTTCGGCGCCGCATTCGGCCCGCTGATCGTCCTCGCGCTAACTTGGAGCCGGATGACCGGCGCCGGCGCGGTAGCAGGCTTGGTTACGGGCGCGAGCGTCGTGATCAGCTGGATTGCGCTGGGCTGGAACGCTGCTTTCATGGGCGGCCCTGGAGCTTACGAGATCATTCCGGGTTTCATCGCGGCATGGATCGCCATTGTCGCGGTGAGCCGGATGACTTCGAAGGAGATCTGAAATGGCGCGTGTGACCGGCCTGGGCGGCGTGTTCTATGTCGTGAAGGACCCGGAAGCGACGCGCGCCTGGTATCGCGAGAAGCTGGGGATCGACGGCCCCTATGGCCCGCAGCTCGCCAGGGCCGATGAACCCAAGGCCAATCCCTATTCGCTGATCAGCCAGTTCGCCGACGAGACCTATGTGAAGCCCGGCAAGGGCGGCTTTATGATCAACCTGCGGGTCGACGACCTCGACGGCTTGGTCAAAGCCCTGAAGAAGCGCGGGGTGAAGATCCTCGACAGCATCGACGAGGGATATGGCCAGTTTGCCTGGCTGCTCGATCCTGACGGGGTGAAGATCGAGCTGTGGGAACAGGTGGCGGGCGAACTGCCCGAATAATGCGCCGACTCCGCGTTTTGAGGGCAGCGTCTTTACTCTTTATTAACCATGAATCCGCATACTCCGCACATGTTTCCACGCGCGATCTTCCTTGCTCTTGCAACCGCCACGCTGGCAGCTTGCGGCGCGGTGCCCAGCGGGCCTACGCGCAGCCCGCAATCGGCGCCCCGCCCCGTCGCGATCAGCTCTGACGCGCAGATGTGCCTTGCGCGCCTGAGCGACGCGGGTTCGCGCTTTTCACCCTTGCCTGACCGCTTTGACGGGCCGGGATGCGCGGTGACCGGGGCAGTGCTGCTTTCCGCCGTGCGCGGCGACCGAACCCAGCTGGGCATCAGCAATATTGGCCCGGTCGAATGCGCCACGGCGCAGGCCTTTGCCGCATGGGCCCGCTTCGGCGTCGACCGTGCCGCACGGCAGATCCTCGGCAGCCCGATCGAGCGGATCGAAACCATGGGCAGCTATGTCTGTCGCAATGTTGCAGGCACGGAGCGCCGCTCGGCGCATGCCCGCGCCGAAGCGATCGATATCGCCGCCTTCATCCTGGCCGACGGGCGCCGCATCAGCGTGCTGGGCGACTGGGCAGGCGGCAGCCGCGAGGAACGGGAATTCCTGCGCGTAGTGCATGAAAGCGCGTGCAAGCGTTTCGGCACGGTGCTGGGGCCGGATTACAATGCCGCGCACCGCGATCACCTGCATCTCGAAATTGGCGGCGGAAGCTTCTGCCGCTAAGGCCGGGCTATAGCCCCGCCTCAATCTTCAGCCGCACTGCCTCGGCGGCGTTCGTGGCACCCAGCTTCGACATCATGTTTGCGCGATGAATTTCGACCATGCGCGGACTGATCTCCAACTCGCGCGCAATCGTCCTGTTGCTGTTGCCCCGCGCCAGCCAATCGAGCACTTCACGCTCGCCGTTGGAGAGGTTGGAGATGCGGCTGCGCGCTTCGACATAGGCATCGACCTCCTCGGACACACGCATCAGGCACTCTTCGAGCACCATGGGATTGAACGGCAAGGCAAGATAGTCGAGCGCCCCTGCCTTGATCGCTGCGACGATCTGGTTCGATCGCGGTTCTTCAGCGACCGCGATCAGTGGCAAGGAGACTTCCAGTGCTGCGAGCTGTTCGAGAATAGAGCCAATGCTTGCCTCACCCAAGCCGTCGCGCGCGATGATGGTACCGCTGCGCGCCGGATTGGGTTTCCGTCTCACCTCCGAAAGGCATGTCGGCAATCCAGATTGGGCGCTCAGGCGCATTGATATCTGCCAACGCGCCGTTGCGATCACGGCATTTGTGCCCCATATGTTCGCACATGGCGGAATTGGTGATCAGGCGCGGGCTGGATGAGCCCGACACCAGCGGCGAGTTTGTCCCGCACAAGCCTGCGCGCCCGGAGAAAGCCGACGGCGGTCGGCCGTTCAAACTGGTTTCGGACTATGAGCCAAGCGGCGACCAGCCGACCGCGATTACCGAACTGGTCGATGCGGCAAGGGATGGCGAACATACGCAGGTGCTGCTCGGCGTGACCGGCTCGGGCAAGACCTTCACCATGGCCAAGGTGATCGAGCAGATGCAACGGCCCGCGCTGGTGCTGGCGCCAAACAAGATCCTCGCCGCACAGCTCTATGGTGAATTCAAGAGCTTCTTCCCCGAGAATGCGGTCGAGTATTTCGTATCCTATTACGACTACTACCAGCCCGAAGCCTATGTGCCTCGGTCCGACACCTATATCGAGAAAGAAAGCTCGGTGAACGAGGCGATCAACCGCATGCGCCACTCGGCCACGCGTGCGCTACTCGAGCGCGATGACGTGATCATCGTCGCATCGGTAAGCTGCCTCTACGGGATCGGCTCGGTCGAGACCTATTCGGCGATGGTGTTCGACATCAAGGCTGGCAGCACGGTCGACCAGCGCGAACTGATCCGCAAGCTCGTTGCCCTGCAATACAAGCGCAACGAAACCGCTTTCGCGCGCGGCAGCTTCCGCGTGCGCGGAGACAACCTCGAGCTGTTCCCCAGCCACTACGAAGACATGGCCTGGCGCATCAGCTTCTTCGGCGACGAGATCGAGGAGATCGCCGAGTTCGACCCGCTCACCGGCAAGAAGGGCGCGACTCTGGAAAAGGTGCGCGTTTATGCGAACTCGCACTACGTCACCCCCGGCCCGACGATGAAGCAGGCCACCAAGGCAATCAAATTCGAATTGCAGGAACGGCTCAAGGAACTGCACGAAGAAGGCCGCCTGCTCGAAGCGCAGCGGTTGGAGCAGCGCACGAATTTCGATCTCGAGATGATTGCGGCGACAGGTAGTTGCGCGGGGATCGAGAACTATTCGCGCTTCCTCACCGGGCGCCTGCCGGGCGAGCCGCCACCGACCCTGTTCGAGTACCTGCCCGAAAACGCGCTGCTGTTCGTTGACGAGAGCCACCAGACGGTGCCGCAGATCGGTGCGATGGCGCGCGGCGACCATCGCCGCAAGCTGACTCTGGCGGAGTATGGCTTCCGCCTGCCGAGCTGTATCGATAACCGCCCGCTGCGCTTCAACGAATGGGATGCGATGCGGCCGCAGACCATCGCCGTTTCAGCGACACCCGGCGGTTGGGAAATGGAGAAGACCGGCGGCGTCTTCGCCGAGCAGGTTATCCGCCCTACCGGCTTGATCGATCCGCCGGTCGAAATCCGCCCGGTCGAGGACCAGGTGCAGGATTGCATCAACGAATGCCGCAAGGTGGCGGAGGCCGGCTATCGCACGCTGGTGACGACGCTGACCAAGCGGATGGCGGAGGATCTGACCGAGTTCATGCACGAGGCTGGCCTGCGCGTGCGCTATATGCACTCCGATGTCGAAACGCTTGAGCGTATCGAGCTGATCCGCGATTTGCGGCTGGGCGTTTATGATGTGCTCGTTGGTATCAACCTGCTGCGCGAAGGCCTCGACATCCCCGAATGCGGGCTTGTGTGCATCCTGGACGCCGACAAGGAAGGCTTTTTGCGGTCGGAGACTTCGCTGATCCAGACGATCGGGCGAGCGGCGCGCAATGTCGATGGGCGGGTAATTCTCTATGCCGACCGTATCACCGGCAGCATGGAGCGCGCGATGCGCGAGACCGACCGGCGGCGCGAGAAGCAGCGCGCTTATAATGAGCTGCACGGCATCACGCCCACCACGATCAAGCGCAACATCCACGATATCGTCGCCGATACCGCGAGCCGCGATGGCGTGCTGGTCGAGATCGATGCAGAGGGCGCCAACAACCTCGTCGGCCACAATCTGCGCGCCTATATCGAGGAGCTGGAGAAAAAGATGCGCGCCGCCGCTGCCGACCTCGAATTTGAAGAGGCTGGCCGCTTACGCGACGAAATCCGCGCGCTGGAGGCCGAGGAACTGGGCCTGCCCCACGAACAGCGCGTCACGGCACCCAAGGGCCGAGCGAATGAAGGCAAGCCGGGCACGCGCAAGCTGCGATTCGGCAAGACGCAGCGGAAGTTCGGGCGTTAGTCAGCGGCGCGGTGCAAGTCGCCAACCTTCGCCCAAGTGCGGGCATATTCCAGCTGGTCGAGCCCGAAAGTGCGGATTGCTGCAGGATAGAAGGGCGCGAACATCCGTGTCATCGGGCCGATCCAGCCATTGTCGCTGACCACGGCGGCGCGGTGGATGAAATTGCGGTGTGACAGATGGAATAAAAGATCCTTCCACCACACTTCTGCATCAATCCAGCCAATGTCGCGAACGACCTCAACCACATTGAGTTGCTCATGCGTCTTGAGCAATTCATCAACGGCGTCGACTGCCTGTTGATACTCATCCTTGTGGACCACGCCATCTACGGTGAGTTCGAGATAACCGGCTTTTGCGTCTGATTCGACTTTGAGCATGTTCGCCTCCTTGGCTGATATGGCCAAGCTATGAGTGCGATGCTGGGTGCTGTCATTGACCAGAGTCAAAGCTGATGCCGGCCGTTCAGCTTTTGCGGTTGCGCTTCTTTTCCTTTTTCGCAGCCGTATCGATTTCCGCGAGCAGGCTGGACGAAAGCGCGAAATCTTCGGCCTTGTCGAGTTCGGCAAGAAGCCGCGGTGAAAGGGCAAAACCCTTCGACTTGGTCTGGATCTGGCCATTGGTGCGGGTTTGGCCCTTGGGCGGTTTTTGCACTGTCTGGGCAGAAGCTATACGCGCGGTTGGGCGTTCGGGGCCTTCTTCCTTGAAAATAGCTTGCTGCGAGCTGGGCCGTGCAGGCGGCGTACGAGCGAGCACAGCGGCCAATGCGGCGCGCGCCTCTTTTTCTTTGCGAACCTTTGACGGATAGATGAAGCCATGGAGCGGCCATTCGTTGCCGCCGAGCGCACCATTGGGGGTGTACCAGACGCGTACGCGGCTCCAGTCATTATCCTCCGAAACGTCGATGACGCGAACATCTTCTTCGATGTGCCCGCGGATGCCATCAATTGTTGACCAATTGGCGTGGCTGATCAGCAGCGTGCGCTTGTCGATGATCTTGCGCACGGCGGCTACATGGCCGAGGCGCATATTGCCATGTGGAATGAAGGTCATCACCGCACCGACCTTGGGCAGATTGCCACGTTCGTAACGGTTTTCAGCCTGTTCCCACCAGGTATGCGCATCGCCATAAATGGTGACACCCGTCATCGCGCGGGCAAAGGGCACGCATTGCAACCCTTCATAAAGCGCGCTCGCCGGGCTGGCCGTAAGGCCAAGGGCGACGAACAGGGAAAGGAGCAGCTTCTTGCGCATAAGAGGCTGCTACCCCGCGATGGTTAACAAACTTGTAACACGATGTCACATAATCCCCAGCCGGGGCAGAAGCGGCCTTTTCCGGCTTTCGATCCGCAATTCGGCTCATAGAAATGAAATGATATGTTGTAACGTGGTACCCGATGTGCCAAAAGCGACTCAGGAAGGCACTATAGTGATCGCATTGCAGGCATATTGGCGGGAAAAGCGCTGGGACGGGCTCGGTCTGAGCCTGGCTGGCCTTTGCCTTGTCCACTGTCTCGCGACTTCGATCATGCTTGCCCTACTCGCCTCTGCTGGCGGTTTCCTGTTTTCCCCGCTGGTTCACGAAGTCGGTTTGGCGCTCGCCATAGTCTTTGGCATCGTCGCCTTGGTGAAGGGCCTTTTTGTGCATGGCTTCATGATGCCCGCTGCCGTTGGCTCACTTGGCATCGGTGTGATGTCGGGCGCGTTGACCTTGCCGCATGGCGGTGACGAAATCCTCTACACCATGGTTGGTGTCGCAATTCTGGCCCTTGGCCACGACCTGAACCTTCGCGCCTCGCGTTAAGCGAGAGCGGCCTTGCCCCCCGGGCACAAAAGGCCTAAATTCCTGCAATGGCCACGCACGCACATCATCATCACGAACATCATGGGCATGATCTGGCCGATGCTGCCCAAAAGGCGCTGACCGCCGCCGGTGAGCAGTGGACCGACATGCGTGCCGATATTTTTTCGGTGCTGGCAACTTTCGACAAGCCCGCCTCGGCCTACGACATCGCCGACCTCGTTTCGCAAAAGCGCGGCAAGCGCGTGGCGCCGAACAGCGTGTACCGCATTCTTGACCTGTTCGTGGCGAACAACCTCGCCAGCCGCGTTGAAAGTGCCAATGCCTATCTCGCCAATGCCCATCCCGGCTGCCTGCACGATTGCATCTTCCTGATTTGCGACAGTTGCGGCAGCGCGACGCATATCGACGACGACAGCCTGACCCGCAATGTTCGCAAGGCCGCCGAAGCTGCCGGTTTCAACGCCGTTCGCCCTGTGGTCGAGGTGCGTGGCACCTGCGCGGATTGCGACTAGGCCAACGCTACGGGAAAATATCCCGTTCGACACATCCTCCAAACATCGTTAAAGCTGACTTGCATGACTGACACACCCGTCACGCCCTTGCTCGACAAGGTCAAGATTCCGGCAGACCTTCGCAAGCTGGAACCTTCCCAACTCCGCCAGCTGGCAGACGAATTGCGCACGGAAACGATCAGCGCTGTTTCGGTAACCGGCGGACATTTGGGGGCCGGCTTGGGCGTGGTAGAGCTGACCACTGCCATCCATTATGTGTTCAACACCCCCGAAGACCGGCTGGTCTGGGATGTCGGCCACCAATGCTATCCGCACAAGATCCTCACCGGTCGCCGCGACCGGATTCGCACACTGCGCACCGGCGGCGGGCTTTCAGGCTTCACCAAGCGCACCGAGAGCGAATATGATCCTTTCGGCGCGGCGCACAGCTCGACCTCGATCT
>JALRKY010000080.1 GCA_023260985.1 Altererythrobacter sp.
CTCGTATGAGCTTGTGTCGGACAATCTACTCGATCTGTCGCACGTCCAGTATCTCCATCCCGTCCTTACCCCGGAATCGGACCCCGATAGCTATTGGGAAAATGATATCGTCCAGGACGGCGATGTGGTCACAACTACTTACAACGTGAGGCAAATCAAACCTACGCCATTCATCCGCCTGAATTGGCCGGACGCACCTGAAAAAGTCGACAATATTGCCGGTGTCCGTTGGGAACCGCCCGCAGCGATGCTTTTGAAGGTGCACATGGAGTCAGCCTCTCCGGGCGACAATCGTTCTATGAAGACCTGGGGCGCGCATCTAGTTACCCCGGAAACCGAAACAACCTGCCACTACTTTTGGTCGTTCGCGCGCAATTTCCGCCACGAGGACCAAGAGTTCAGCGACACATTGCGGGATACGATCAACTCGGTTTTCACCAATGAAGATGGTTGGATCATCGGTGAAATCCAGGCGAACATGGGGGGTGAGACCGACCTTATGTCACTGCGTCCAGTGGTCCTTCCAACGGACGAACCCGCTATTCGTGCCCGAAGGATCGTCAGAAAGCTGCTCAAGCAAGAGACGGCAGTTCATTAGAAACGCTGACAACACGGACCACTCAGTGGGGGCCGGTCAATCGACCGCACAGCGCAATCATCAATATCCCACCTTAAAGGGGCACGTCATTTGCGAATAAAATGACGCCGCCCAATTGGGCGGCGCCTTTATTTGCGACTGTGACTTTGTGAGATTAGCGGTTTGCACCTCTTGCCAAGGTAGCGTTGTATACACGCTCGCTGTTACATTCCATTATAGGATTAAACGTTTGGAACGCACGCATCCATCCACCTTCGTTAGCTATTATGTCCTCGAAGCGGCCCTTCTCTTGCATGTCAGGAAACCATGTGGAGATTTTAACACCGTATTCATTATTAGGGTCTTCCCCGGCCCCTGGCAGATGGTAAGCAACGGTCGCCTTTACCTCGTTCTCGTCGAGATATTCAAACCACGATTTCTGTACGGCGAATAAATCAAGCACAGATTTTCCATCCTTGAAGGTGCAATCAGTAAAGTCCACGACCGCCGTGCTGCTTGGCGCAGTAGGCTGTGGCCGCACAATCATGCTGGTGCTGAGTGATTGGGAGCCGCAGGTCCAAACCTCATTGAATTCAGCTAGAAGTTCTCCGCCATTGGCGACCCAGTCGTCCTTGGCTTGACCCATTGCTTCAGCACTGGGGGATGCACCAAACCAAAACGCGGCCTTCCCGCCATTTAACTCGGAGTGATAATGAGGCGTTAGGACCCAAGCAAAATAATTGTTGAGGCCTCGCTCATTTGACCAGCTGTTCCATTTGGAAGCCACATCCATCAGGTCCACAAGAGATTTGCCGTCATTATACTGACAGGCGATCGTCTCAACTTTGCCCCAGCTAGGTGCGGACATGTGGTCGTCTGCGGATACTGGTGCTGCTAACAGTGTTGCAGCCATAGCCGAAGCCGCCAAAAGATTTATTTTGAGTTTCATATAAGTATACCCCCCAAAGATTCTCGAAATGCAAACTAATTTTGAAAATCGTAGTACCCATCCAAAGGGATCATTAAGTGATCGAAACCGGTGCCCTTAAACATCAAATAGGGCGCGCCGCTGGTAAAATCAGTAGTAGTATTCGCGATAGTGGAAACGTCTGCAGGCATCATCATAAGATGGGGACCGCTAACGATCCAATGCGCCGCATTAGCTTCTTCGATAGACATAGCAGTGTGGTCAAAGTTGTCTGCACCCATGTCGCCATGGAGCATCCACATCCAGCCATCGGTCTCTAAGGCAGGTTGTTCGCCTGCCATATAGGCCTTCATCCAAGCTTGAGCCGCTTCATCCGAGCAAGCCGGGACGGCCTCCCGAACAGTTGCATACCCAGTGACAGGCATTGTCATTGGACTAGCTGATTGGCATGTCCATCCGTTGGTGCCTTCTTGCAAAACCGTTCCATCAGGTGCGATAACAGTTGCGTTTTCTCCGATGAATGAAGGAGCAGCTGTAGTAAGCGCCCATAAAATCCATTCACTTTCATTGTGCGCAACAGCGGGTTCCCCCGTATCTACAGGAGCTTCTGCATTGTTAGCAGAGCACGCGGCAAGCAGGGTTGCGCTAAACGCAATGATTGTCTTTTTCATACGAGATCTCCCTGACTTTCTATATCCCAATATTTTTCATGAAATGAAAATTATTTGGAAATCGATTTTTGTGAAAATGTGCTGATCTAATCAGAGTTTTAATTCGGATACGTCAAATCTCGCTGTCTTATTGATGAAATCTATTTCACCAATAGCCAAATTAAGTTTACCATTTGATACCGCATCGAAAGTATAAAGCTTAAATACCGTTCCAGATTTCACCCAAACACCTTGGAGGGTGGCCGTTACTACCTCCTCTCCATTTTGCGTCCAAGCGAACCCTGTGAATTCGCCCATGCTGGCTAAATCCTGTTTGCTCGTAAAATCATATGACAAATAAACGCGGCCATAGGGACCTGCCTCTCCAGACAGCGAGGCTTTGAATGTTTCTGCATCAACATCCACAGCATCAATTTCGAATTCAGCCACGAATTGCTCATTAACATCAAATGATCGCGCCAAGGCCGCAGAGCCCGACATTGCAGTTAAAAGCAAAGTTGCCAATATAACTGATAGAAAACGCATTTGACGCTCCTTCGTTTAAGATATTGAAATTTAAAAATATATCTTGTTTGATTTCAAAATTGATTCGAGAGGCTAAGAGATAAATATTTCATGTCAATAACAATTTTATGTTCACTTTTTGTTTGGAGCGCGTCCACAACTGAGATCATTCGGGCCAGCAAAGCTTCGCGAACTGATTTTATGTTAAGTGGGTGGCTGAAGCTGGGTCGTTAGCGGACTTTGGGTTTTCTGCCTCTCGTTCTTTGTGATCCGGACACTACCGTATCGAGAGAGAACATCAGGTCCTCCGCCTCGTGAAAAAATACAGACATCGCGTGCCGCTCAGCCTTGGCCTCAAGCGTTTCTTGTCCGTGTCTATACTGCAAATGGTTTGCGCCCTTCCTGATCGTCTCAGGCTTTCTAGCGCCGTGGTATCGGCAGGTCTTACACCCCCATGCAGCGGGGTTCTTGCAGCGTTCTTTGGTACGCTTGGATTTGGCCTCACGACGCGCAGTTCCTAAAAGCCCGCGGCTCACTTTCCACAACGTATGCCCCGCCGTTAACCCGCCCTCCCCCGGGGGGGGGTAAAGGACGATAGGGTGGTGGAATAGATCGCCTTCTTCGGTGAGCGAGACCTCAAATCTCCAGGCGGTTAGACGGCTCGCCGAAGCGCAAACAACGGCTGACTGCGACACCTTATTTTACAGGATTTTTACAGGAAGAAGGCCGGTCTAGCGCCTAACTAATTGAAAAATTGGTGCACCCGACAGGATTCGAACCTGTGACCTCTGCCTTCGGAGGGCAGCGCTCTATCCAGCTGAGCTACGGGTGCGTGGCGCGGTCAGCGACAAGCGAGCGGCGCGCTTAGCAAAGCACCGTCCCACCTGCCAGCCGAAAATCGCGCGCCCTTGCCGGTCGCGGTTAACGCAGCAGCCCCGCGCATTAGGGATTTGGCAATTCTGGCCCGCTACTCCGGCAGGGCCTCGTCGCGCTGCGCACGATCCGTGCGCGGGGCCAGGAGACCAACGCCCCGGCGCTGGCGCTTTGGCGCGAATTCCATGCCCTGCGCTCGGCGCTGCTCAGCCTGCCAATCGATGCCCAGGCTGAGGCCGAAACCGCAAATCCGCAGGTCGCCTCCTGAAGCTTGACCGTGTTCGTGATCTGTTCCAGTCTGGCCCGATGCCGACGCCCCTGATCACCAATCCCGATTCGCCACCATCGACAGTGTACGACGCGGCAGCGGTCGCGCGCGGCGTCGGGCGGCTGTTCGCGCGCAACGACATCTGGTGCCTCACCGAAATGCCGCTGCGTAATGGCCGCCGCGCCGATCTGATGGGAGTCGATGCCAAGGGGCAGATCGTAATCGTGGAGATCAAGGTCGCGCGCGGCGATTTGCTGGGCGATACGAAATGGGGCGAATATCTCGATTTCTGCGACCGGTTCTTCTGGGCCCTGCCCCCCTCGCTCGACCGCGCCCCGCTGGAAGGGGAGGCATTCCGCCCCGATTGCTGCGGCGTGATCGTGGCCGATGGCTATGATGCGGAGATATTGCGCCCGGCCCCGCTGCAGCCGCTCAACGCTGCACGTCGGAACAAGGAGTTGCAGCGGCTAGCCCGTGCTGCGCTGCGCCGCCATGCCGGGCTGATCGATCCGCTCTGCGCGAAACTGTCTGGCGCGCAATAAACCCTGCACTCGCGGCTTCTAACCCGTCGCAATTTGCGATTACAGCGGCTAGAACGCCCCCATGCTGATCGCACTCGCCATTGCTGCATTGTCGATGACGGCAATCGTCGCATTGCGCTATTTCGCCAGCAGTGGGTTCTTCGCCTGGCTCGCCGGACGCAAGCGCCCTGGCCAATATGCTGCGCTGGGCGCGCAGATCCGCCGCGAGATCGGCTGGTCGCTGGCCTCAGCGGCAATCTATGGCGTGCCCGCAGGGCTGGTGGCCTGGGCCTGGCAGAATCTGGGCTGGACGAAGATTTACAGCGAAATCGGCGCGTACCCCCTGTGGTATCTGCCGCTTTCGCTGCTCATCTATCTCTTCGCGCATGACACGTGGTTCTATTGGACCCACCGCTGGATGCATGCGCCACGGCTGTTCCGTCTGGCGCATTCAGTCCATCATGCCAGTCGCCCCCCGACGGCATGGGCCGCGATGAGCTTCCATCCGCTCGAAGCGATTACCGGTGCCGTGGTGATCCCCGCGCTGGTATTCGTGGTGCCGATCCATCTAAGCGTGCTGGCGTTGGTGCTAACAATAATGACGGTAATGGGCGTCACCAACCATATGGGGTGGGAAATGTTCCCGCGCTGGCTTATCCGCTCGCGGATTGGCGATTGGGTGATCACTGCGAGCCATCACCAGCGCCATCATGAAGAGTATCGCTGCAATTATGGCCTTTATTTCCGCCTTTGGGACCGGGTATGCGGCACCGACCGCGGATTGACGGAGAAATTCGGATGAATCGCATCGCCGTCTTTGGCCTTGCGGCTGTCGCTGCCGCCTTCTTGCCTGGGGCCACCCCCCCGAAGGCCGGCGAAATTGCCGTTACAGTAACCGACCTGCGCTCAGCAAAGGGCGCTGTACGGGCTTGCCTGACCTCGCGGGCAGACGGGTTTCCCAGATGCCGTCAGGATGCCGCGGCACTTGAGACCGTAGTGCCGGCCGCGAACGGCAGGGTCCAGTTCATCTTCACCAATGTGAAGCCTGGCCGCTATGCCGTGGCGGTTTTGCATGACGAGAATGGGAATGGCAAGGCCGACCGCGCGCTGGGAATGATGCCCAAGGAAGGCTTCGGCTTCTCGCGCGACGCCAAGGTCACCACAGGGCCGCCAAAGTTTGACGCCGCCGCTTTCGACTATGGCGGCGAAGCCTCCACCCTGTCTATCCGCATGCGCTACATGCTCTGATCGGCCCCGGCCGCGACTTGGCGTCACGCCGCCGTTGAACCGCGGCATCATGCTTTTCTGCGCAGCTTAAAGGTAAGTTTACCATGTCGCGCCAAAACCAATGGCTGGCTCACTAGTCAGGAGCATGATTGGGCCATGGGTAGCTTGCGCGGCAGCTTCGATACGCCGGACCGAAGATGGCGAAATAGTGGTGCTGGGCGAAATCGAGCAAGACATCCCGCTGATCGAACGCGCCGCTCGCAAATTGCTCGGCTGATCCGACGCGGCGTCGCCGGGCGCAGACACTTCGCGCTAGCCAGCCGCAGCGGTGCGGGATAGAACGCGCCAATGTCTGTTCGGGCAAGGCGCGCGATGATCTGGATCCTTGGAGCCGTGCTGGCGATTGTTTGCTCGCTCGCCGTCGCGCTGCTGATTGCAATACGAATCAACGGCGCGGCGGTACTCGACCGGGTCGATCGCATTACCGGGGGCTCGCGCGAAGTTGAGTTGCTCGAACAGGCACGCTTCGGTCCGGGCGTCAGGCAAGTGCTCGACGTTTACGGAACCGCTGCAAACGCATCCGAACCGCGACCCGTGCTGCTCTTCCTCCACGGTGGCGGCTGGAACAGCGGGGATCCCGCCGATTACGGCTTCATAGGCCGCGCCTTCGCACCCGAAGGCTTCGTGGTCGTAACCGCCGGATACCGCCTGCATCCCGAAGCAGTGTTCCCCGCCATGCTCGAGGATACCGCCAGCGCAATCGCCTGGACCCGCGTCAATATAGCGCGGCTGGGCGGCGATCCCAGCCGGATCGTGCTCGCGGGCCATTCGGCGGGCGCATACAATGCGGCGATGAGCACGCTCGACCGACAGTGGCTGGCGCGCGAAGGGCTGGGCCCCGATGCCATCGCCGGAGTGATCGGCCTCGCCGGTCCGTATGACTTCTTCCCCTTCACCAGTGATTCCGCGCGCAACGCCTTCGGCCACGTTCCCGATGGCGAGACCACCCAGCCGATCCGTTTCGCGCACCCTGGCGCCCCGCCAATGCTGCTGCTGCATGGCGACAAGGACACTGTAGTTCGGCCGCGCAACAGCCACGCGCTTGCCACCAAGCTCGAGGCGGTCGGCGCCCGCACCACTACCCGGATCTACGCCGGGATGGACCACACCGACGTGCTGATTTCCCTCGCCAGCCCGTGGCGTGGAAGGCGTCCAGTGCTGGGCGACATGGTGGAATTCGCGCGATCGGTGCGTGCTTCAGTTCCGGTTCAGGACAAAATTGGCTAGCACTGCAGCAACATGCGCCTGTTCTGCCATTTCGTCGCCTTCCTTGCCGCGCTGCTGCTGACGGTCCAGCCCGCCGCCGCGCAATCGGTGCTGCGCGATGCGGAGACCGAAGCCATGCTCGAGGACATGGCCGCACCGCTGGTGAGAGCTGCCGGGCTGGATCCGGGCAATGTCGACATCGTGCTGATCAATAACCCCAGCATCAACGCCTTCGTCGCCGGCGGGCAGATCGTCTACATCCACAGCGGGCTGATCAACGCAGCCGACACCGCCAATGAAGTGCAGGGTGTGATCGCACACGAACTGGGCCACATTACCGGCGGCCATATCGTGCGTTTCGACGAAGGCATGGCTGCGGCGAGCAACATCTCCATCCTGAGCCTGCTTCTGGGCGTCGGCGCCGCACTCGCGGGAGCGGGTGAGGCTGCGATCGGCATCATGCAGGCTGGGCAGCGCGCCGCGCTTGGCAAATTCCTGGCCTTCAGCCGCGTGCAGGAATCCTCGGCCGACGCGGCAGGCGCCGAGTTTCTTTCCAAGGCCGGCATTTCGGGGCGCGGATCGCTGGCCTTTTTCGGCAAGCTGCAGAGCCTCGAGTTCCGCTATGGTGTGAGCCAGGACGACGATGCCGCCTTCACCCGCACTCACCCGCTTTCGGGCGACCGCATCGCGAGATTGCGCGAGGCTTATATAGTCGACCCGGCGTGGAATGCGCCCGACGATCCCCGGCTGCAGGCGCGCTTCGAGCGGGTCAAGGCCAAGCTCTATGGCTATCTTTCCGAGCCGCAGAGGACCCTCGCGGCCTATCCCAAATACGATACAAGCGTCCCCGCGCGCTATGCCCGCGCCTATGCCTATCACAAGGGCGCGCTGATCGATGACGCTTTGGCAGAGGCCGAAGGGCTGCTCGCAACCGATCCGGAAAATCCCTATTTCCTAGAGCTGGCGGGCCAGGTCCTGCTGGAATCGGGCAATCCCGAAGGCGCGCTACCCTATCTCCGCAAAGCCACCGAGAATAGCTCCAGCCAGCCATTGATCGCGGCCATGTTCGGCCATGCGCTGATTGCGACAGAAGACCAATCGCGCTTCGAGGAAGCGGAAAAAGTGCTCAGGGCAGCCGTCGTGCGCGACCGCCTCAATCCCTTCGCCTGGTACCAGCTCGGCGTGGTCTATGCCGCGCGCGGCGACATGCCCCGGGCACGGCTCGCCAGCGCCGAACAGCAGGTAATGAGCCGCCGCTATCCCGAGGCACTGCGCAACGCACAGGCCGCCGAAATGGGGCTGGAGCGCGGCACGCCCGACTGGATCCGTGCGCAGGATATCGCACTGCAGGCCCGCGCCGAGCTTGAGCGCATGCGGGATCGAAAGTGAATTCGAACAGGGGCAAGATGGCCGACAATTTCAAGACTTCGCTTCGCACCGCCGCGCTGGCGTTGCTGTTCGGCTTCGCTGGCGCCGCGATCTGGTCCTATTCGGGCCTCGGCGACGCGCGCACCAAAAGCTATCTCCTCGCCAATCCCGACATCCTGCCGCAAATGGCCGAAGCCTATCAGTCGCGCCAGGCGAAGGACCGTTTGGCGGGGATTTCGGTGCAGGTCATGACGCCTTTCCCCGGCGCGATACTGGGCAATCCCGATGGCTCGAAAGTGCTGGTCGAGTTCACCGACTACAATTGCCCCTATTGCGCGATGAGCCAGGCCGACGTGCACCGGCTGGTCGAATCCGACCCCGAAGTGAAGATCGTCATTCGCGAATGGTCGATCTTCCAGGGCAGCGAAGTCGCGTCGCAAATGGCGCTGGCAGCTGCGAAGCAGGGCAAATACGCCGCCTTCCATGACGCCATGTTCCGGCTTGGCCCGGTTTCGCCCGAAAGCGTGGAGGCAGCCGCGCGCGAAGCCGGGCTCGACCTGGAGCGCGCGCGTGCCGACGCAGCCTCGCACGAAGTGGCGCAGGAACTCGCGCGGAATCACGAACTGGCCGGCCGGCTGGGCTTTTCCGGCACGCCCAGCTGGGTAACAAAAGATAGCGCCTTCGAAGGCGCAGTGGGATATGGCGCGCTCAAGGAGGCGCTTGAGCCCGGCGACAGCTGATGGCTGGCGGGCGCAGCCTGGCTCTGATTACTTCGGCAATGGCGCTGGCCCTCGCCGCTCCGCTCGGCGCGGCGGTACAGCAGGTCGGGTCTGCGCAGGCTCTGCTAATCTTCTCCGAGCGGCAAGCGCTCGAACAACGGCTCCAGGATATTGGCTGGAAACTCGCGACTGCCAACGCCCCTTTCTGCGATCAGGCCATCCCCGCAGTCGGCCTGCAACTGCACGACATGGCAAGCTATGGCGCCCCCGAGACCATGCGCCCGCTGCTTGGTCTAACGAGCGATTTCGCGGTGCTGACAGTCGCCTCGGGCTCGCCAGCGGCTGCGGCGGGATTGGCGCCAGGCGTCGAGATCGCAGCGATCGACGGGGAGGATCTCAATGGCTGGGCGACGAGTGGTTCGCGCGACTGGCGGCGAACGGTCCGCGCGCATGACCTGATCGACACGCGGCTCGCGGCGAACGGGTCGGTCGCTCTGGCGCTGGCGGCTGGGGCGCGGATCGCGCTCGACCCGGTGATGGCCTGCGCCTCGCGGTTCGAGCTCGGCGGCAGCGGCAAGCGCGCAGTCGCTGAGGGATCACGTGTGATCATCGACCGCGACTTTCCCGGCTTTGATTATGCGGAAGACGAACTCGCCGCCGCAATCGCGCATGAACTTGCGCATAATCTGATGAGGCATCGTGCCTGGCTCGACGCGGCCGGGCGCAAGCAGAAGAACGTCCGGCTGACCGAACGTGAGGCCGACCGGTTGATGCCGTGGCTGCTTGCCAATGCCGGTTACGATCCCGGCGCGGCAATTCGCTTCATGCAGTTGTGGGGACCGCGCCATTCGGGCGGCATCCTGCGCAAGCGCAGCCATGACGGGTGGGACGAGCGCGCCGAAGGGATCAAAGCCGAAACGGCACTGGTCGAACATTTGCGGCGCAATGAAGGCATCGCCGACTGGGGAACGCAATTCCGCCGCGAGATCGCTCCCGCAGAATAGCGGTCAGTCGTCGATAACCTTGGCGTACATCGAGTTCATCGGCCGCTCCATCACCCGGCGCACCATCGGCTCGAAGAAGCTCAGTGGCGCGCTGTGGTAATTAGGGTCGAACGCCGCCTGGTCGTATTTCTCGCAGAAATGCGCGCAGGCCTCGAAGTGCAGATGGCCGCGATATTGCTCGCGGATATCGCGATCCATGCCGACGTGATGGAAATAGTAATAGCCCTGGAACGCGCCGTGCTTTTCGCAGATCCAGTGATATTCCTCAGGCACGAACGGCTTGATGATCGCCGCAGCCACATCGGGGTGATTGTAGGTGCCCAGCGTGTCGCCAATGTCGTGCAACAGCGCCATGACCACATAGCGTTCGTCGCGCCCGTCGCGATGCGCGCGCGTCGCGGTCTGCAGGGAATGTTCGAGCCGGCACACCGGGAATCCGCCGAAATCGCCCTTGAGCAGCATCAAATGGTCGAGCACCCGGTCGGCTAGGCCCTTTGCGAAGGTGCGGTATTCGCGCCCGATGATTGCCCAATCCTCGGCAGTGCCTTCGGTCATGGCGGTGAATTTGGCGTGCTCGCCCGGATGTTCCAAAGTGGCCATCGTTCCTCTCCTTGCAGACGGACAGTGTAACGCGCGCGACGGCAAGCGGCAAAACAAACTGCACCCCGCCGCACAAATCGGCTAAGGGATTGGCAATGGCCATGCTGCCTTTTCGCCCTACGCCCTTCTTCGCAAACAAGAATCGGGCATTCTGGAACCTCCAGCTCGCCGGTTGGGGAGGCGCATTCCTGCTGCGCGCGAGCGCGGCAATCGCCAATGGGCAGCCGTGGGATCTTGTCGCAGTGATCCTGGTGGCGACGATCACCGGCTTCTCGATCAGCCTGATAATCTCGGTGGTCTATCGCCAGTTGATCAGCAAGCAGCCGCTATTTGCCTGGGGTGCAACCACGCTGGCGCTGATGGTGGCGGTGACGATCTACGCCTCGATCGATGCCTGGGTGCAGGGCATCTATTACGCAGGGATTCGTGAAACCACCTTCGCGCAGCGTTTCATCGGCCTAAGCTACATCCCGCTGACGCTGCTGGGTGGCTGGAGCGCGCTCTATTACGCGATCAACTACTTCCTCACCGTGGAAGAACAGGCCGACCGGCTCGAGCGGCTCGAAGCGCAGGCGACCAGCGCGCAACTGGCCATGCTCCGTTACCAGCTCAATCCCCATTTCCTGTTCAACACGCTCAATTCGATCAGCACGCTGGTGCTGCTGAAGCAGACCGAGCCGGCCAACGCCATGCTCTCGCGCCTGTCGGCCTTCCTGCGCCACACGCTGATCATGGAGCCCGGCAGCCAGGTGACTCTGGCGCAGGAGGTTGAAACGCTGCAGCTCTATCTCGATATTGAGCGTATGCGGTTCGAAGAGCGGCTGAGAACCGAATTCAAGATCGACGACGCGGCGCGTGACGCGCTGCTGCCTTCGATGCTGCTCCAGCCGCTGGTGGAGAATGCAGTCAAATACGCCGTTTCGCCGCAGGAGGAAGGCGCGCGCATCTCGCTCAGTGCCCGCATGCGAGGGCATCGCCTGCAGATCAAGGTCGAGGATACCGGGCCCGGGCTGGCAGGGCCGCGGCAGGGCGACCTGCCGCGCTCGCACGGCGTGCCCGGCCGACCGACTTCGACCGGGGTAGGCCTCGCCAATATCCGCAACCGGCTGGCGCAGGCCTATGGCCCCAACCACCGGTTCGAAACTCGCTCCGGCGCGGGCGGCGGCTTCACCGTGCTGATCGAAATCCCCTATGAGACAGCCACGGTGGATACGCCTGCCTCCGAAGCGACACCCCCCGCTCAGCCGGAGCTGCCGGCCAAACAGACGCCCGCGGCAAGCGTTGCACGCGGGCGCAGCATGGAACCCAACGCATGACAATCCGTACTATCCTGGTCGATGACGAGAGACTGGCCATCGAGGGCCTGCAGCTCCGGCTCGAGCCGTTCGAGGACATCGAAGTGATCGCCACCTGTTCGAACGGGCGCGAAGCGATCCGCGCCATCAAAACCGAAAAGCCCGACCTGGTGTTCCTCGACATCCAGATGCCAGGCTTCGACGGCTTTGGCGTCGTCAAGGGCGTGATGGAGATCGAGCCGCCGCTGTTCGTGTTCGTCACCGCTTATGAAGAGCATGCGCTCCGCGCGTTCGAGACCAATGCGGTCAATTACCTCATGAAGCCGGTCGACCCCGACAAGCTGGCCGACACGATCGAGCGCGTGCGCCAGCGGCTGGCGGAAAAGAAGTCCGCCGAGGAAGCCGACAAGCTCATGAGCGTTCTGGCGGAAGTCGCGCCGGACAAGGCGGAGGAATTCTCGGCCGCCGACGGCGAAGCGAGCGACCGTTTCGAAAAGCTGATCAATGTGAAGGATCGAGGCCAGATTTTCCGCGTCGATGCCAACGCGATCGAGCGGATCGAAGCGGCCGGCGACTATATGTGCATCTACACTGCGGACAATTCGCTGATCCTGCGCGAGACGATGAAGGATCTCGAGCGGCGGCTCGATCCGCGCGTGTTCCAGCGCGTCCATCGCAGCTGGATCGTCAACCTCAACCTCGTGCGCCAGGTGCGCCCGCACACCAATGGCGAATGCTTCCTGGTGCTTGAGAGCGGGGCCGAAGTGAAGGTCAGCCGGTCCTACAGGGACGTCGTGGCGCGCTTCGTCCACTGATTTGTTATCGCTCGCGCCTCCGCGCGAGCGTCCTCGACGAAATTCCTCCGCTTCGCGTCGGGCGCCTGCGAGCGCACGGTCGTGCTTGCGGTCGCTTCGCGACCGACTATTGAGAGCCTATGGCTTTCTCTCTCCCCGGCTTCGACCTCGCCGCATTCGTGCGCGACACGCTGGCCGAAGACCTTGGAACGGGCCTGCCCGGCGGCGGGCATGACGTCACATCCGAAAGTGTGATCCCGGCAGACGCGCGCTTTTCAGGCGTGATGGACAGCCGCGACGCGATCATGGTCGCGGGGCTGCCGATTGCCGAAGCCTTTTTCCGCGCGCTCGACCCCGCGATGGAAATCGAAGTGCTGGTCGAGGAAGGCATGCAGGTCGGCCCCGGCACAGACCTGATGCGCCTCAGCGGCAATGCCCGCGCCATGCTGACTGCGGAGCGCAGCGCGCTCAACACCGTGCAGCACCTCTCGGGCATCGCCACGCTGGTGCGCACCTATGTAGATGCGATGGACAATCTCCGCTGCACGCTGCTCGACACACGCAAGACCATTCCCGGCCTGCGCATGCTCGAGAAATACGCGGTTCGGATGGGCGGCGGCCGCAATCACCGCATGGGGCTGTGGGATGCGGCGATGATCAAGGACAACCACGTGCTGGTTGCCGGTTCGGTCGGCGAAGCGGTGCGGCGCGCGGTCGCAGCTGGCGTGACCGAGATCATCTGCGAAGTCGACCGGCTCGACCAGATCGAACCGTCGCTCGCAGCCGGGGCGACACGCCTGCTGCTCGACAATATGGATGCCGATACGTTGCGCGAAGCGGTGGGCATCGTGAACGGGCGCGTCCCGACTGAGGCATCGGGCGGGATCAATCTCGACACGATCAAACCCAAGGCCGCGAGCGGGGTGAATTACGTTTCTGTCGGGCGACTGACACAAAGCGCGCCCGCCGCCGATATCGGGCTGGACTTCACGCCTTTGTGAATTGGAACCCTCGTCATCACGAGGGACCAAGCCCCGCGGCGATCCAGGGCGGTCAAACGCCACCATCTGGATTTCCGAGTCGCCTGCGGCTACTCGCAATGACGGCACTGCTGCTTGGCCTTCCCTCGCAAGCGCTCGCGCAGGCTGAACAATTCGACTTACCTTCGCGCCTTGAAGAAATCGCGCAGCAATTCGGCCGCTTCACTTTCGCCCATGCCGGTATAGACTTCGGGCTTGTGCAGGCACTGGTTCTGCTCGAACACAAGCGCGCCATGCTCCACTGCGCCGCCCTTGGCATCGGGCGCCCCATAGTAAAGCCGCGCTATCCGTGCGTGGCTGATCGCCCCTGCGCACATGGCGCAAGGCTCGAGCGTGACATAGAGGTCGCAGCCGATCAGCCGCTCGCTGCCCAGCTTCGCCGCCGCTTCGCGCAGCGCCACGATCTCGGCATGGCCAGTGGGATCAGGCGGGGTGCGAGTGCGGTTGGCGGCGACGGCCAGCACTTCGTCACCGCGGGTCACCACCGCTCCGATCGGCACCTCGCCTTCCGCCGCCGCAGCACGCGCGGCATCGAGCGCCAGCTGCATCGGATGCGGGATCGGCCACTTGGTCATATCCGCGCGCTAGCCGCACTCGGGCAAAGCCGCAACTTTGCTTGACGATTCGGCAGGTCGCCGCTATGCGCCCGGCCTTTCGGGAAATCCCGGCGAATTGCGGGCCGTCGAATCGGCTGCCCTCCACTTTGAACGAACGAGAGATATCATGTCGCGTATTTGCGAACTGACCGGCAAGGGCCGCCAGGTGGGCCACAATGTGAGCCACGCCAACAACAAGACCAAGCGGGTGTTCCTGCCGAACCTGCAGAACGTAACGCTTCTGAGCGAAAAACTGGGCCGCAGCTTCAAGTTCCGCGTGTCGACCCATGGCCTGCGCTCGGTCGAGCACAATGGCGGGCTCGACAACTGGCTGCTCAAGGCCAGCGACGAAAAGCTTTCGGCCAATGCGCTGAAGGTGAAGCGCGAGCTGAAGAAGGCCGGCGAAGCAGCTTGATTCCCTGCCCGAAAGGGCAAGGTTCAAAGCAATCGGCGTGCGGGGAAACTCGCGCGCTTTTTTGCGTCTGGATTTGACGGACCGCTCAGTCCTGTTGGCTAACGAACAGCAGCGGGTCGAGCCGCGCTTCGTGCCACTTGAGGCTCCAGTGCAGATGCGGGCCGGTTGCCCGCCCGCTCGCCCCGGCATTGCCGATATGCTGACCTTGCGTCACCCGGTCGCCCAGTTTCACCATCAGCTGCGAAGCATGGAGGAAGGCGCTGTTGAGCCCCTGCCCATGGTCGATGATCAGCAATTTGCCTTCGAGAGAGAAATCATCCGCCGCCAACACCACCACGCCATCGGCAGGAGCGACGAAGGGCGTGCCAGCGCCCAGAGCGATGTCGAGCCCCGAATGGTAGCTGCCCGGCACTCCGCGATAGACCCGCTGCGAGCCGAAGCGCCCCGAGATTCGCCCCTTCGCCGGCCAGCGGAAGCTTTGCCGCCAGCCTTGCGCGCCGGTCTCTTGTGCGCGCGCAGCAGCAATGGCCTCAAGCTCGGGCATGCGGCGGGCAAGGAAGGACTCGCTCGCCGCGCCGCCGGGCCTGCGCGCAACATTGACGTGTTCGATGTTCCAGGCCCGCGGCGAAACTTCCAGCGTCTGGCTGAATCGCGACCCTTCAGCCAGTTCGCCCGACAGCACCGCTTCGCCAGCCGCGTCGCGATCGAAAGCGGCGAAGAAGCGGCCGTCGGGCGCCAGCTGCACTTCTGTCTCGCCAAGCCGCAGCGACCGTGTGCCCGCCATGACCTGCCCGGTGATCCAGCCGCCCTGGGTCACTTCGCCGCGATAGCTCAGCTTCTGCGGATCGGCGTTGTCGCTGGAAGGCAGCGCATCCATGGCCATGCTGGCGAGCGCGAGCGCGAGTAGTTGGCGCGGCGCTTCCTTGATCTCGGGATCGTCACCGCAGGCCGCGAGTAGCGCCAGCGCCGCCGCCGGCGAAGCCAGACGGGCGGGGCACGCGCCGGTCATCGTTGCCCCAGCAGGCGCCGCGTCGCGATTTCGCACGAGGCATAGGCCTCCTGCAGTTCGGCGCTCCAATAACGCAGCTCTTCCAGTTCGATCGCATCGCCGCTCACTGCACAGCGCACGAACTTGCCGCCACGCAGCACCCTGAACGTGCTCGGCCCGTAATAGAGCTTGGCCTCTCCATCTCTTGACGACATCAACATGGCCATACTTTTAGCAAGTGCTTGCCGAACGGGCAATTAACCGAAGAGATCGTCCTGCCGGGACGAGTCCGGTGCGGGTTTACGCGCTGGCTTGTGCGGCGAAGGAGGCGGAGACGGCGGCGCGTCTGCCGGGACCACATCGAGCCGCCCGTCCGCGAATTGCAGCGCCAGCGCGGCTTCTTTCGCGGCGAGCGCGCGGCTGGTCAGTGCCCTGTCATTGGCATCGCGCACGATCGCATAGCCGCGCCGCAGCGGTTCCTCGGGGTGGAATTGCTGCGCGAGCCGGGCAAGCGCGCCGAGCGCTTCGCGCTTGCGCTCTATCGGTCGAGTGATCAGCTCGGGCACCAACCGCACGCTTTCGAGCTGGCGCTGCGCATCCCCCGCGCTGCGCCGCAGGAGCGTGGGCGAGAGCCGCGCCGAAGTTCCGGCCAATTGCTCCCGCCCACGGCCCGCACGGTCCATCAAGCCGCGCCGCAAGCATTCGCCCAACTCGTCGAGCCGCTGTGCATGCGGCTGGAGCAGCTGGTCGAGCCGCGGCATACGCCGCACCCGCGCCTCTAGTCGCTCGCGCCCCAGCTCGGCCGGGCGCAGCACCGCCCGCCACTGGCGATTGGCGAGATCGGCCACCGTGGCGACCAGGTCGGCCCGCACCGGCACAGCGATCTCGGCCGCCGCGGTGGGTGTGGGAGCGCGAAGATCGGCGGCATAGTCGGCCAGTGTCGTGTCGGTTTCATGCCCCACCGCCGAAATCACCGGGATGGTTGATTCGGCGATCGCGCGGACCACGACTTCCTCGTTGAAGCTCCACAAATCCTCGATCGATCCGCCACCGCGCGCGACGATCACCACGTCGGGGCGCGGGATCGGCCCGTCCTCGCCGAGCGCGGAAAAGCCGCGCATCGCGTTGGCGACCTGCTCTCCAGCGCCCTGCCCCTGTACCAGCACAGGCCAGACCAGCACATGCGAAGGGAAGCGATCAGCCAGGCGGTGCAATATGTCGCGGATCACCGATCCGGTAGGCGACGTCACCACCCCGATCACCCGCGGGAGGAACGGCAGCGGGCGCTTGCGTTCTCGCGCGAACAGCCCTTCGGCCTCTAGCTTGGCCTTGGTTTTCTCGAGCAGCGCGAGCAGCGCGCCTTCGCCTGCGATCTCCAGGCTGTCGATCACGATCTGGTATTTCGAGCGCCCGGGATAGGTCGTGAGCTTGCCGGTGGCGATCACTTCGATCCCGTCTTCGGGCGAGAATTGCAGCCGCTGGGCACTGCCGCGCCACATCACCCCGTCGAGCACGGCATTCTCGTCTTTCAGCGCCAGATAGAGGTGCCCCGATGCCGCGCGCTTGACCCCCGACACCTCGCCGCGCAGCCGCACGAAGCCGAAACGATCTTCGACCACGCGCTTCAACATGTTCGAAATCTGGGTGATCGAGAGCGGCGCGGCGTTGTCGCCTTGCCGATTGCGCGCTACCAGCCCGCCATCTTCTTCACTCTCATCGGGGGCGATCATGAACATCCTTCTTCTGGGCTCGGGCGGCAGGGAACATGCGCTGGCCTGGAAGCTGGCGCAATCCCCGAGCTGCACAAAGCTGTATGCCGCGCCCGGAAATCCCGGGATTGCCGAAGAAGCAGAGCTGGTCGCGCTCGACGCGACGGACCACGGCGCAGTCATCGCTTTCTGCAAGGCCCATGAAATCGCGCTGGTGGTGGTGGGGCCGGAAGCCCCGCTGGTCGACGGGCTGGGCGACAGCCTGCGATTGGAGGGCATTCCTGTGTTCGGCCCGTCGAAGGATGCGGCGCAGCTCGAAGGCAGCAAGGGTTTCACCAAGGATTTGTGCGAACGCGCAGGGATCCCCACGGCGGGCTATGTCCGCACCAGCTCGCTGAAGCAGGCGCTGGAAGCGCTCGGCCGTTTCGACCCGCCCTATGTGCTCAAGGCCGACGGGCTGGCCGCGGGCAAGGGCGTGGTGATCGCCGAGACATGGTCGGAAGCCGAAGCCGCGCTCGAGGACATGTTCGGCGGCACTTTGGGCGCGGCGGGCGCGGAAGTGGTGATCGAGGAATTCCTGACCGGCGAGGAAGCCAGCTTCTTCGCGCTTAC
This sequence comes from Altererythrobacter sp., assembly GCA_023260985.1. Taxonomy (GTDB): domain Bacteria; phylum Pseudomonadota; class Alphaproteobacteria; order Sphingomonadales; family Sphingomonadaceae; genus Erythrobacter. The sequence continues at coordinate 17,976 of JALRKY010000080.1, forward strand.
CGACGGCAGCTCGATCGTGCCCTTCGGCACTGCGCAGGACCACAAGCGTGTGGGCGACGGCGACACCGGCCCCAACACAGGCGGCATGGGGGCCTATTCGCCCGCGCCGGTGCTGACCGAAGAGCTGCAGGCACGTGCCATGCGCGAAATCATCGAGCCGACCGTGCACACCATGGCGGCCGAAGGCATGCCCTATTCGGGCGCGCTCTATGCCGGGCTGATGCTGACCGGCGATGGCCCCAAGCTGATCGAGTACAACGCCCGCTTCGGCGATCCCGAATGCCAGGTGCTGATGATGCGGCTGGACGACGATCTGGCGTGGATCATGTGGCTCTGCGCGCGCGGCGAGCTCGACCAGCTGAGCAGCGGCTCTCCGAAGTTTGACGCCGGGACTGCGCTCACCGTTGTGATGGCGGCAAACGGCTATCCCGGCACTCCCGAAAAGGGCGGCACGATCGACCTCGATGGCGCTGAATCCGAAGGCGCAAAGGTGTTCCATGCAGGCACCGCACTGAAAGACGGGCAGCTGATTGCCAATGGCGGGCGCGTGCTCAACGTCACCGCGCGTGGGGGCAATGTCACCGAAGCGCAGGCCGCTGCCTATCATGCAGTCGATGCGATCGACTTTCCTTCGGGTTTCTGCCGCCGCGACATCGGCTGGCGCGAAGTCGAGCGGGAGCGTAGTTAGGACCGGAACGAGGGAGAGAGCATCATGAAGGTAGAGAACCAGGTCACACCAACGCCTGAGCGAATGATGGAGTTCTTCGGGTCGCATGAGGATGGCCCCTTCGTGATGGTCAACCTGCTCAAGTTCAAGCAGAGGGCCGAATATCCGGACGGCACAGACCGAGGCATGTCGGGCGCCGAGGCCTATGCGATCTACGGCGTCGAAGTGACCGAGATAGTCCGTAAACTTGGCGGGCGTCCGATCTACAGCGGCGCGATTACCGGCCTCATGCTAGGTGAAGTCGAGGAGATTTGGGACATGGTGGCGCTGGTGGAATATCCATCGCTCGCCGCCTTCCAGGGAATGGTCATGTCGCCCGATTACCAGGCGGTCGCAGTGCACCGCACTGCAGGCCTAGCTGGCCAACTCAATATCAGGACCAAGGCGGCGGGCGAAAAGGGTTGATCGCGGTCAATGCCCCGTGGTGCGGGGCATGCTCGAATGCGCGAGCAGCAAGGTTAGGCATATGCGGCGGAAAGTGATCCCTGTTCTCATCCTGCTTGCAGCCGCAGCGTGCCAGCAGGCCTATGGCGCGGGCAGCGTGGAAAGTACGCCGCCGTCAGCGCCGGTCAGCGAGGCCGAGCATCACCGGCTCGCATTCGTGCAGGCCGCCTGTGGCGGGTGCCACGCGGTCGAGGCTCCGGGCCTTTCGCCCGGCCCCAATCGCCGCCCCTTGCCGACATCGCCAATCGCGAAGGCCTGACCCGCGCGACGCTGGTCACCTGGCTCACCAATGCGCACAATTACCCCGAAGTGATGGATTTCGATCTCGACCAGCCGCAAGTAGAAGAGATCGCCGACTATATCCTCACCCTGCGCAGCGAAGGCTACAAACGGGTGCCAGACTAAGCGCAGAAAAACCCGTTTGGCGCGGGCAGGCAATTCGTGATAAATCGCCTGCAGGGCCGCATCGAGGGGAGAGTTCTCGATGGCTCATCACCATGGCCTCTATTACGTCGGCTTTGTCCTGCTGTTCATCCTGGTCGGTTTCTGGGCCAGCTACTGGTCGCCGATCGCCAATGTTCCGCTGGCATTCCATGTCCACGCGATCAGCTCGACGACCTGGTTGTGGCTGCTGATTATTCAGAGCGTCGCGATCCATCGCCGATCGAACGCGTTCCACAAGCAAAAGGGCCGGGCCAGCTCCGCGCTGTTTCCTTTCCTGATCCTCGGCTTCGTGATGATCATCGAGGTCTCGGCGCAGCGCTATGCCAAGGGCGAAAGCGAATTCATCATGCACCACGACCCCGCCTTCGGGATTGGCATGGTAATCGCGATTTCGGCCTATCTCGCGCTGTTCTACCAGGCGCTCAAGAACCGCCGGAACATCAATCTGCACGCTGGATACATGCTGGCGATCCCGCTGATCCTGTTCGAATCCCCGTTCAGCCGCGTAATAGATAGCCTGTTCCCATGGATGAGCTTCATCGGAAGCGGAGACCTGCACACGGCGCAGGATACGATCGTCATTTCCGATGGGACGGCGATCGCATTCGCGATGACGCTCTATTTCATGGACCGCAAACATGGCGCGCCGTGGCTGGTCGCGTCCTTCTTCATGGCGCTCCAGGCAGTGGTGATGTGGAATGCGCCCTTCATACCGCAATTCGGCCCACTGCGATGGCGGGGATCGCCGCGGGCGGGCTGGCAGGATGGCTTGGCTGGCGCGGGGGGCGTTCCAGCCAAGAGAGCGGCAGCAACAGCCTGAGCGGATTCTTAGCCGAGCTTCGCGTCCATCAGCGCCCTGAGGTCGACTTCGGTTCGCGCGCCATAATGCGAGATAATCTCGGCTGCTGCAATCGCGCCGCGCCGCAGGCACCGCTCAAGCGGCTCGCCATTGACGTGGCCATAAAGGAAGCCGGCAGCGAAGAGGTCGCCCGCGCCCGTGGTGTCGACCACTTCGTCGATCGGTTCGGCGGCGACTTCGGCGCGCTCGCCATTGTGGATGGCGACTGCACCGTCGGCGCTACGGGTGACAACCAGCGTCGGCACCTTGCCATGAAGCTCGGCGATGCCGTCTTCAATCGTATCGGTGCCCGTTAGCGCGAACAGCTCGAGGTGGTTGGCGAACAAGATGTCGATCAGACCGTCTTCGATCAGCGCGCGGAAATCGTCGCCATGGCGATCGATCACGAACACTTCGGACAGGGTGAAGGCCACTTCGCGCCCGGCAGCACGCGCCGCCTCGATCGCGCGGCGCATCGCTGCGCGCGGTTCCTTGGGATCCCACAGGTAGCCTTCGAGGTAGAGCACCTTGGCAGCCGCCACCGCTTCGGCATCGAGTGCCGATGGCGGCAGGAATTGGCTAGCGCCCAGGAAAGTATTCATCGTGCGTTGCGCATCGGGCGTGACGAATATCAGGCAACGCGCCGTTGGGGGATTTCCCTCGCGCGGTGCGACATCGAAATCGATTCCCACGGCGCGGATGTCATGCGCAAAGACTTTGCCCAACTGGTCGTCCGCGACCTGGCCGATGAAGGCGCATTGCGCGCCGAGCGCCGAGAGACCCGCCAGCGTGTTGGCTGCCGAACCGCCCGAAATCTCGCGCGCCGGGCCCATTGCATCGTAGAGTTCCTTGGCCCGCTCGGTGTCGACCAGAGTCATCCCGCCGCGATTGAGCTGGAGCTCTTCGATCAGCTCATCTGAGGCGGGGGACATCACATCGACAATGGCATTGCCGATGGCGATCACGTCATAACGGGGCTTGGTCACGCGAATTCCTGATTGAGTTGCCTAAACTAATCCAATCCGCACCGCCTAGCGCCCCGCAGCGCGCGCGCCAAGGGCGGATTGTCGCGCAGGCGTTGACTTGGGACGAGATCGTTAGGAAACGGTGCCATGCCCGATCTGCGCAAACTCTTCATTTCGCTCGCCCCGCTACCGCTGCTCGCCGCCTGCGTTTCCGTCGGCAGCCCACCCCCGGTGAGCCAGCCGCGCCTCGGGCACGTCACTACCGCACCGCCCGCCGTGCGCGTGCCCCCAAACAATCCTGCGCCGCCGACATCAGGCTTCATCGCGCCGCAAGTGATGCGGCTGCCCGGGCTCGAGAATGTCATCGGCGCAAGCGCAGCCCAGCTGGAACGGCGCTTCGGCAAGCCGCGGCTGGACGTGCTCGAAGGCGATGCTCGCAAGCTGCAATTCGCTGGCGAGCCCTGCGTGCTCGACGTGTTCCTGTATCCGATGCAGCCGGGGGCTGCGCCGGTCGCGACCCATGTCGAAGCGCGCCGCGCCAGCGCAGGCCGCAATGTCGATCGCGCAGCCTGTGTTGCCGCGCTCGGAGGCGGATGATCGCCGGATTTCGGCGGTAACCCCGTCTTAAGCCTGTCCTGCGATCGCGGTCCCCATGGAAATTCAGGAGAGCCGCGCATCATGAGCATCCAGTTTGCCGATCTGGCCCGCCGCGTCGCCGAAGACGGACAAGTGAGCGCCGAGGAACTATTCTCGCTGCGCCAGCTGGGTTGGGGCGACGGAAAGATCTATCGCGAGGCAGCCGAGGCGATCTTCGCGATCAATCGCGCGCTTAAGCAGCCTGCGTCTGAATGGGTCGATTTCTTCGTCGAAGCGATCGGCGAATGCATGCTCAACGTCAGCGAGCCCAGAGGCAGGTGCAGCGACGACGAAGCGAGCTGGCTTATCGGAGCCATCGACGACGATGGCAAGGTCGACAGCATGGTCGAAATTGAACTGCTCGCCCGCGTGATCGAACGCGCACAGAACGTGCCTGAATTCTTCAAGGATTATGTGCTGCGCCAGGTCGAACGCGAGATCATGACTGGGGTTGGCCCGGCGCGCTGCGGTGGTGAGCTCTCGGCCACGCAAATCAGCGCTGCCGAATGCCGCATCCTGCGCCGCGTGATCTTCGCCAGCGGCGGACATGACCCGGCCGCAGTCACCCGCAAGGATGCCGAAATGCCGTTCCACCTGAAGGATGCAGCCATGCAGGATGAGAATTCGTCGCTGTGGGACGAGCTCTTCGTCGATGGCGTGGCGAACTATCTCAAGGGGTTCCAGCTGCAGAACGCCTAGCTCAGCCACGAGCGGGTGAAGGAGCTCAAAAGCTTCGTGGCTGACAACCGCGCCCGCGGCCGCCGCTTCTTTGGCGCGATGGCGCGCGAAGTGCCGCAGGCGCGCAATCACTTCGGCAAGGTCTTCGGCAGGAACGACAAGGCCAGAACTATGTCGAGGCGGCTGCCGCCGGGACCTGGCCGAGGATTTCGAGCAGGAATGGCTCGAGAAGATGATCGGTGCCGATGGCGAGGTTGGCGATCTCGAGCGCGCTCTACTGGCCCAGATTATCGACGGAGGTTGAGAACGGGATCTGCGGATTGCGTCAGCCTCAGCCGAAGCAGGCGAAATCAGACCATGAAGCTTTCGCCGCAACCACAGGCCCCCTTGGCATTGGGATTCTCGAACACGAAGCCTGCGGTGAAGTCGTCCTCGACCCAATCCATGGTCGAGCCGACGAGATAGAGCACGCTGGCGCCGTCGATGTAGAATACGCCGCCCGGCGTCTCGATCTTCTCGTCGAACTTCGCTTCCTCGTTCACGTATTCGACCGAATAGGCGAGGCCCGAACAGCCGCGCCGCGGGGTCGACAGCTTCACGCCAATCGCACCTTCGGGCGCCTTGGACATCAGCTCGGCAATCCGCGCTTCGGCGGCAGAAGTAAGCTTGACGACAGCGGGGATCTGGCGGGTCTTGGCTTCGGTCATCACAGCATCCCCAGTTCGAGCCGCGCTTCGTCGCTCATCTTGTCAGGGCCCCATGGCGGGTCCCACACCAGGCTCACTTCCGCATCGCGAATGCCGGGCACGCTGGACGCGCGCAGCTCGACTTCTCCGGGCATGCTTTCAGCCACGGGGCAATGCGGCGTGGTGAGCGTCATGGTGATGATCGCATCGGCTTCGTCGGTGATCTCGACCCCGTAGATCAGCCCGAGATCGTAGATGTTCACTGGGATTTCCGGATCGTAGATTTCCTTGAGCGCGGCCACCACCGCTTCATAAAGCTCGCCGCCCGGTTCGCCCGCGCCGAGGTTCTCGGGCTTCTTCTGCAGGAACCCTTCGAGGTAATCGCGCTTGCGCTCAAGCTTCTCCGCAGGGGTTTCGTCGGGATCAACCGCGTCTTCCACGCGCGCGCGGGGCGGCTTGACCACCTCTTCATTGGGCGCCGGTGCGGCCACGAACTGCTTTTCCTCGGCCGGTTTGTTCATGCGAATATCCTCCGCGTGCGGGCGATGCCTTCGAGCAGCGCCACAATATCGCTTTCATCCGAATAGATCCCGAAACTGGCGCGCGCGGTTGCCGGCACCCCCAAATGGTCCATCAGCGGTTGCGCGCAGTGATGCCCGGCGCGGATCGCCACATCCGCTTCATCCAATATGGTGCCCAGATCGTGCGGGTGAACAGTCCCGTTCCCTTGGCCGAGCGCAAAGCTGACGATACCCGCGCTGTCGGCCGGGCCGAACAAAGTGATGTCGTTCATCGCGCCGAGCTCGTCGCGCAGCTTCGCCACAAGCGCGCGTTCATGCGCGTGAACATTGTCGAGCCCGATGGCTTCGATGAAATCCACTGCGGCATGCAGCGCGATGGCTTCAGAGATTGCGGGGGTGCCCGCCTCGAACCGCTGCGGCGGCGGAGCATAGGTGGTCTTTTCGAAAGTCACGCGGTCGATCATCGAGCCGCCGCCCTGATAGGGTGGCATGCTGGCGAGAATTTCGCCGCGCGCCCACAGCGCGCCGATCCCGGTCGGGCCGTAAAGCTTGTGTGCGCTGAACACGTAGAAATCGCAGCCGATCGCCGCCACATCGACCTTCAGCCGCGGCGCGGCCTGGCAGCCGTCGAGCAGCAGCTTTGCGCCTACGTCGTGGGCCAGAGAGGCAGCGCGCTTCGCATCGAGTACCGAGCCAAGCACATTCGAGACATGCGCCAGCGCCACGAGCTTGTGCCTCTCGGTCAGCATGGCTTCCGCGGCGTCGAGATCGATGCAGCCATCGGAGGTGAGCGGGCAAATATCGATCTGCGCGCCGGTACGCTCGGCCAGCATCTGCCACGGCACGATGTTCGAATGATGCTCGAGCGTGGAAAGCAGGATGCGGTCGCCCGGCCCGATGTTTTCCATGCCCCAGGTCGCCGCGACGAGGTTGATCGCTTCGGTCGCGCCGCGCGTGAAGACGATTTCGTCCTCGCTGCCGCCAATGAACTCCGCCACACGCCGCCGCGCACCTTCATAGGCAAGCGTCATTTCGGCCGAGCGCGCATAGACCCCGCGATGGACGGTGGCGTAATCCTCGCCCAGTGCGTGCGCCATCGCATCGATCACTACGCGTGGCTTCTGCGCGGTCGCGGCGGTGTCGAGATAGTGCCAGGGCTTGCCCTCGCGCGTCCTTATGCCGGGGAACTGCGCCCGCACATCGCCAAGCCGCACCGAGGCCGACAACTCGTTCACAGCGCGGCCTCGTCGAGCTTCGCCAGCGCGCGTTCGAGCATGGCTTCGGCCTGCGCTTCGTCGGCCATGGCGACGAAGGCATCGCCGATAAAAGCCTGCACCAGCAGCTTGCGCGCCACTGCGGGCGGAATCCCGCGCGCCGCCATGTAATAGGCCGCTTGCTGGTCGAGCTGGCCGACCGCCGCGCCATGCGCGCATTTGACGTCGTCAGCGAAGATCTCGAGTTCGGGCTTGGCATTGGCCGAAGCGCCCCTTTCGAGCAGGATCGCGCGGAAATTCTGCGACGCATCGGTCTTCTGCGCGTGGCGGACCACTTCGATCCGGCCAAGGAAATTGCCCGTCGCATGGCCCCATTGCACCGCGCGCACGACCTGGTTCGAGGTTGCACCCGGATGCGCGTGGATCGTGCGGGTGACGAATTCCTGCCGGTTGTCGCCGCCACCAATGGTTACTCCGCCAAATTCGAAATGCGCGCCTTCTGCAAGCGTCACTTCGACTTCGAGGCGAGCGTAAGGCCCGGCGGCGTTGATCGCATAGAGTTCGAAGCGGGCATCGCGGCCCACGGCAACGCGCAGCCGCTCAACCCCTTCGCCGGCAAGGCGCGTTTCGACCAGCGCTTCGCCAGCGGGTACGGCAAGCTCCGCCCAGTGCGCCAGCGCCTCGGCGTCGGCCGCAGCGAGCCAGCCGGAATCGGCGTAGCGCCAATCCTCGTCTCGCGTGGTCGGAAGGGTGGCCAGTTCGCTCATGCCGCGACCGCTGCGTAGCCTTCCTGTTCGAGCTGGAGCGCAAATTCGGGGCCGCCCGACTTCACGATCCGGCCCGCGACCATCACATGCACCACATCGGGCTTCACGTAATCGAGCAGGCGCTGGTAGTGCGTGATCAGCAGCACGCCCTTGTCGGGGCGACGCATGATCGCGTTGATGCCTTCGCCCACGATCCGCAGCGCATCGATATCGAGCCCGCTGTCGGTTTCGTCGAGCACGGCGAATTTCGGGTCGAGGATGCCCATCTGGACCATTTCGGCGCGCTTCTTCTCGCCGCCCGAAAAGCCGACGTTCACATTGCGCTTGAGCATGTCCATGTCGAGCCGCAGCAGACCGGCCTTTTCCTTGGCCAGCTTGAGGAATTCGCCACCTGAAAGGGGCTCTTCGCCGCGCGCTTTGCGCTGGGCGTTGAGCGATTCGCGCAGGAACTGGACATTGGACACGCCGGGGATCTCGACCGGATATTGGAAGCCGAGGAACAGGCCTGCGGCGGCGCGTTCGTAAGGTTCGAGTTCGAGCAGGTCCTCGCCCGCGAATTCGACCGAACCCTCGGTCACTTCATACCCGGGCCGGCCGCCCAGCACATAGGCCAGCGTGGACTTGCCCGCGCCATTGGGGCCCATGATCGCGTGCACCTCGCCAGCGTTCACGGTGAGTGAGAGGCCCTTAAGGATTTGCTTGCCGTCAATCTCGGCGTGGAGGTTATCGATCTTCAGCATTTCGTGTCCTGCTTGCGCTAGAGCGCGGTCTGGGCGCGCTGTCGCGTTGGTGCTTGCGACGGGCCTCGCCCTTGTCGGCGATGCGCATGCGCATCCCGACGGTGATCCGCTGGAGCACTGCGTCCATGTTCTCGAGAATGTCCTGCGCCTTGATTCGCATCACGCGAATGCCAACCGCTTCGAGGCTCTTGTCGCGGCGCTTGGCGATGGCCTCGTTCGCGCCTTCCTCGTCGATCGCGATGGCCATGCCAAGGTTGTGGCAACCGAAATCGACAATGGCCGAACCGATTACCGCATGGCGGGTGAATTTGTAGCGCCCCATGTCGGCCTTGGCGAAGCGCGCCGCCAGCGCCTTGTGCGCCTCGGAGGAATGGCGGCGCATCTCGCGCGCCTGCTCGTGCAGCGCATCGAGCCGCTTCTCCGAGATTTCCCAGCCACGGCCCTTTTTCTTGAGCGCGGGGGAAGTGTCGTCCTGCTCGGACGCAGGCTTGATCTGAAGTGTTTTGCGGTCGGTCATTAGACTTCGATGCTCATCAAAAGCGCCAGCATGACGACGAAGCCAGCGGACCCGGCGATGAGGCCGCGCAGCCTCCAATTCCCATCCGGATCGCGGAGAAACGATAGTCCGACAGTGCCGAGGGTCAACAAAGCCGTTAGCGGCAGCGTATAAGCGAAGTCTCGGTCAACGAGTGTAAGAACGGCGGCCACCAGTAAAGGCAGGGCAGCGACCAGTGGCAGCCATGTAGCAATTGCCTTGCTCATCACCCCACACTCCCCTCGAGACTGATCGCCAGCAGCTTCTGTGCCTCGACGGCAAACTCCATCGGCAATTCCTTTAACACTTCCTTGGCGAAGCCGTTGACGATCAGCGCCACCGCCTCTTCCTGCGGCAAGCCGCGTTGCATGGCGTAGAACAGCTGGTCGTCGCTGATCTTGCTTGTCGTCGCCTCATGCTCGATCTGGGCAGAGGGGTTCTTCACTTCGATATAGGGCACGGTGTGCGCACCGCACTGGTCGCCCAGCAGCAGGCTGTCGCATTGGGTAAAGTTGCGCACCCCATCCGCATTGGCCGCCACGCGCACCAGCCCGCGGTAGGTATTGTTGCTCTTGCCCGCCGAAATGCCCTTGGAGATGATAGTCGAGCGCGAACCGCGCCCGTTATGGATCATCTTGGTGCCGGTGTCGGCCTGCTGGTAATTGTTGGTCACCGCGACCGAGTAGAACTCGCCCACGCTGTCTTCGCCATTGAGCACGCAGCTGGGATATTTCCACGTCACAGCGCTGCCGGTTTCGACCTGGGTCCAGCTGATCTTGCTGCGCGCGCCCTGGCACAGCCCGCGCTTGGTCACGAAATTGTAGATCCCGCCCACGCCTTGCGCATTGCCGGGATACCAGTTCTGCACCGTCGAATATTTGATCTCGGCATCTTCCAGCGCGACCAGCTCGACCACGGCGGCATGGAGCTGGTTGTCGTCACGCATCGGCGCAGTGCAACCTTCGAGGTAGGAGACGTAGCTGCCCTTTTCGGCCACGATCATCGTGCGTTCGAACTGGCCGGTGTTTTCGGCATTGATGCGGAAATAGGTGCTGAGCTCCATCGGGCAGCGCACCCCTTCGGGCACATAGACGAAAGTGCCGTCCGAAAAGACCGCGCAATTGAGCGTCGCGAAGAAATTGTCGTGCTGCGGCACGACCTTGCCAAGCCATTTCTTCACCAGTTCGGGGTGTTCGCGGATCGCTTCGCTGATCGACAGGAAGATGACGCCCGCCTTCTTCAGTTCCTCGCGGAAGGTCGTCGCGACGCTGACGCTGTCGAACACGGCATCAACCGCAACCTTGCGCGCACCCTTGACCCCGGCGAGCACTTCCTGCTCCGCTACGGGAATCCCCAGCTTGTCATAAACCGCCTTGATCTCGGGATCGAGCTCATCGAGCGATTCGAGCTGCACCTTCTTCTTGGGTGCAGCGTAATAATAGGCGTCCTGGTAATCGATCGCCGGATAGCCGAGCTTGGCCCAATCGGGTTCTTCCATCGTCTGCCACAGGCGGAAGGCCTTGAGCCGCCATTCGAGCATCCACTCGGGCTCGTTCTTCTTCGCGCTGATGAAGCGGACCGTATCCTCGGTCAGGCCCTTTTCGGCGAACTCGGTCTCGATGTCCGCCGACCAGCCGTGCTCATACTCGGCGGCCTTGGCCGCGGCTTCGCGCGCTTCGCGGTCTTGCGCCTCGGCGTCCTGCATGCTGGCGTTCTCGCTCATACCGCTACTCGCTGCGCCACGAGCTGCGTCAGCGGGATGCCCGCCAGCGCGCCGCGCAATGCCTGGTTGATCACCGGCCAGTGCGGCTTGACCGAACAGGCGTGATCGACCGCGCAATCCTGTCCTTCGACGCATTGAGTAAGCGCAATCGGCCCTTCTACCGCTTCGACGATATCGGCCACAGTGATCGCGGCGGCCGGGCGTGCCAGCTGCAATCCGCCGCCCGCGCCGCGCACGCTGCGCAGCAGCCCGGCCTTGCCAAGGATGCTAACGAGCTTCTGCACCGTCGGCAGCGGCAGGCCGGTCTCTTCTGCCAGCTCGGTCGCCGAAGTGCGTCCGCCGCCACAATGGCGCGCGGCCGCGCTCATCGTAACGACCGCATAATCGGCAAGGTTTGACAGGCGCATGGCACTCCAGCTCAAATCGGACTGATTCGTTCCGATTTCTAGTTAGGAGCGCAAATGCGAGGTTTCAATGCGAATCGCGCAGTTGCGAGCCGCTCTCAAACTAGCTCAGTCGCGCTCGGCGCCCAATTGTTCCGCCTCTTCGCATCGCTGCTCCGAGCCCTTCGGGTCGCAGGTTCCAACTAGCCGATTCAATGCCACGCGGATTGTATGTAAACGACAAGAATTGATTTGAATCACAAAATTCTTTGCCGTCAAATTGAAATATTTAACCAAAATCGTCAGCTACTACGAAAGCTCGACAGCGCGCCGCGCGCTTGCCATAGGCGAAACGATGCTTTTCCGCCTCCTACGCCCCGCGCTTTTCTGCCTCGAATCAGAATGGGCCCACCGACTCGCGATCGAGGGCCTCAAATTTATGCCGCGGCGCCCGCCCGCGGCGCCGGGGACGCTCTCCATCGATGTGGCCGGGATCGTCTTTCCCAACCCGGTCGGCGTGGCCGCAGGGTTCGACAAGGATGCCGAAGTGCCCGACGCACTGCTCGGACTGGGCTTTGGTTTCGCCGAGGTCGGCTCGATCACGCCCATCCCTCAATCGGGCAATCCCAAACCGCGCCTGTTCCGCCTTTCTGAGGACCGTGCGGTGATCAATCGCATGGGTTTCAACAATGGCGGCGGCGAAGCCGCGCTAGAACGACTGGCGCAGCGCAAGGGCCGACCGGGCGTGCTCGGCATCAATATCGGCGCGAATAAGGATTCGGCGGACCGGATCGGCGATTACGCCATCATGACGCGGCTCATGGCACCGCACGCCAGCTATCTAGCGGTCAATATTTCAAGCCCCAACACGCCCGGGTTGCGCACACTGCAGGACGAAGCTGCGCTGACGGAGCTGCTGGACGCAGTATTGGCCGCGCGCGACGAAGCAATGCCCGAGGGCGCTCCACCTGTGTTCCTCAAGGTCGCCCCCGATCTCGAACCCGCCGATATCGACGCCATCGCGCGGATAGCGCTCGAAAAGCGGCTGGGCGCGCTCATCGTATCAAACACCACCGTCTCGCGGCCCGCGCTCCGTTCCCGCCATGCGGGAGAGGTGGGCGGGCTTTCCGGCGCGCCGCTGCGCCTGCTTGCGCTCCAGCGCGTGCGCGATTTCCGCAAGGCGACCGGTGGTGCCATTCCGCTGGTTGGAGTGGGCGGGATCGCCAGCGCCGAAGACTCGTGGGAGCGGATCAAGGCTGGCGCGAGCCTAGTGCAGATCTACAGTGCGATGGTCTATGAAGGGCCGACCCTTGGCGCCAGGATAGTGCGCGGGCTGGAGCGGTTGATGCGCCGCGAAGGGTTCGCAAGCATTGCCGAAGCCATCGGAAGCGAATAATCCTCCGCGCATGAATGCCAAGCCCATCGCGCGATTGATCGCCAGTCCGCTTCTTGTTGGCCTTGTCCTATCGGGCTGCGCCTCTACTGCCGCAATTGCCGAAAGCGGCCCGCCACACTCGGCCGAAAGCGCTGTAAGCGCGGCCGATCCGCGCGCGCAAGCTGCGGGCGAGGCGATGCTGGCGGCGGGCGGCAACGCCACCGATGCTGCGATCGCAGTGATGCTGGCGCTGACCGTGGTCGAACCGCAAAGCTCGGGGATAGGTGGAGGCGGCTTCCTGGTACGCGGCGCGGCCGATGGCGATGTCACGACCTATGACGGTCGAGAAAAGGCGCCGGCGGGAGCGAGCCCCGACTGGTTCCTGCGCGCCGACGGCTCGCTACCGAGCTTTGAGGAATCGGTCCAGAGCGGCCTCAGCGTAGGCGTGCCGGGGAACATCCGCATGGCAGCGATGGCGCATCACGAACACGGCAGGCTGCCCTGGGCCAAGCTGTTCGAACCGGCAATCGCCCTTGCAAGCGGCGGATTCCAGATCAACAACCGCCTCTACAATGCACTGAGTGCCAATCCCGAACATTCGGGATTCAGCCATGAGGCGCGGCAGCTCTACTTCGACGCCGACGGCAAGGTTTTGCCCGCTGGCAGCATGGTGAAGAACGAGGTCCTGGCGCAGGCGTTCGAGCGGATCGCGAGCGAAGGCCCCGACGCCTTCTACCTGTCCGACATGGGCAAGAAGCTCGTCGCCCAAGTGGCGCAAGCGACACCGCGCGAAGGCGCGATGACGATGAGCGACCTGACTGAGTATGACGCGAAGCAGCGCGATGCGGTGTGCGGCAGCTACCGCAAGTATCGCGTCTGCAGCATGGGCCCACCCAGTTCAGGCGGTGTCGCCGTGTTGCAGATTCTCGGCCAACTCGAACGCTTCGATCTTACGGCATTGGGCAAAGACAATCCGGTCACTTGGCACCTGTTCATCGAATCGCAGCGGCTCGCCTATGCCGACCGCGAGCTATACATGGCCGACCCGGATTACATCGACGTGCCGGTCGCCGGGCTGATCGCCTCCGACTATGTGGCGACGCGCAGCGCACTGATCGACCCAGGCAAGCGCAACGACAATGTTGCCCCCGGAACCCCAGTCGGCGCAAAGCTGGCGCTGGTAGATGGAGACGAGCCCGAGGAGCATGGCACGTCACATTTCGCCGCGGTCGATAGTGAAGGCACGATGGTCAGCTACACTTCGACTATCGAAAGTTCGTTCGGTTCTGGCCTGATGGCAAACGGCTTCTACCTCAATAACGAACTGACCGATTTCAGCCGTTCGCCCGAAGTAAAAGGTCGGGTCGTTGCCAATCGAGTCGAAGGTGGCAAGCGCCCGCGCAGCTCGATGTCCCCCACGGTCGTGTGGGATCCGCAGGGCCATCCCTTCATGGTTATAGGCGCAGCAGGTGGCCCAACGATCCCGGTGACAACCACTCGCGCGATTATCGGCGCGATCGATTTCGGCCTGTCTGCGCAGGAATCGCTCGCGCTTCCGTTCCTGATGGCTGTCGGCAACGCGCTGATGCTTGAACAGGGCACTTGGCTCGCATCGACCGCACCGCAGTTCGAAGCACTGGGGCACTCGCGGATCGTGCTTCGCGAGGCGCCGATCAAGGGCAATGCGATAGTGCGCGAAGGTGAGCAGTGGATGAGCGCGCGCGACCCGCGAATCGAGACCGGGCTCGACGTGCCTTGAGCCGCACAGCCACTTGCCCATAAACGCGGCCGAGCTTAATCCCTTGCGATAAACAGAAAAACGGCGCGAGGAGCCTGGGGTGCTGCAAGACATCGATTCTGCCAAAAATCTGGTCGAACTCTTCCTGAGGCGCGCTGATGAGAAAGGCGATGCGCCCTTCCTCGGCAGCAAGCGGGGCGGCCAGTGGGTAACGCAGAGCTGGCGAGAAGCGGCTGAGCGGGTCTGCCTGCTGGCGGAGAGCCTGCGCAGCCTCGGGCTCAACCCCGGCGACCGTGTGGTGCTGGTCAGCGAGAACCGGCCCGAGTGGTGCATTGCCGATCTTGCAATCATGGCCGCAGGCTGCGTCACCGTGCCCGCCTACATCACTAACACCACCCGCGATCACAGCCACATCCTCGACAATTCGGGCGCGCGCGCGGTGTTCGTTTCCGACGAGAAGCTGCTCGGGCCGCTTCATCCCGCGATCCAGTCGACCGGGCTGGTCGAGCATGTCATCGGGATCGAGGACTTGCACCGGCACCAGTCGGGCAGCTTCGACTACCATTCCTGGGAACGAATGACGTCTGGAGACGCGCCGGCCGCGCGCAAGGCGGTGGAAGAGCAGCTTGCAGGCATCGGGCGCGAACAGACGGCCTGCATCATCTACACCAGCGGCACCGGCGGTGCACCGCGCGGCGTGCTGCAGCACCATGGCATGATCCTGTGCAATGTGGCGGGCGCAGCCGAAATCCTGATCGACGATTTCGGGATCAAGGACGATCGCTTTCTGTCGTTCCTCCCGCTCAGCCATGCCTATGAGCACACCGGCGGACAGTTCCTGCCGATCGGAGTGGGCGCGGAAATCTTCTATTCCGAAGGGTTGGAAAAGCTCGCCAGCAATATCGAGGAAACCCGCCCCACGATCATGGTGGTGGTGCCGCGCCTGTTCGAAGTGCTGCGCACGCGCATCATGAAACAGGTCGAGAAGCAGGGCAAGTTCGCCAACTACCTGATGGACCGCGCATTGATCATGAGCGAGGTGGGCTGCAAGCGGCTGCGCGACAGGCCGATGAACTTCATCCTCGAGAAGACGTTGCGCCCCAAGATTCGCGGGCGTTTCGGGGGGCGGATCAAGGCCATGGTAAGCGGCGGTGCACCGCTGAACCCCGAGGTCGGCACTTTCTTCGAAGCGATGGGCCTCACCATGCTTCAGGGCTATGGCCAGACCGAGGCCGGGCCGGTGATCAGCTGCAACCGCCCCGCGGCGGGCCTCAAGATGGACACTGTCGGCCCGCCGATGCGCGGCGTCGAAGTGCGGATCGCGGATGACGGCGAGATCCTCGTGCGCGGCGAACTGGTAATGCACGGTTACTGGCGCAACGATGCCGAAACCGCACGCACGATCGTCGACGGCTGGCTCCACACGGGCGACATCGGACATCTCGACGAAGTCGGGCGAATCGTCATAACCGACCGCAAGAAGGACATGATCGTCAACGACAAGGGCGACAATATCGCGCCGCAGAAGATTGAGGGCATGCTCACGCTGCAGCCCGAGATCGCGCAGGCGATGGTGAGCGGCGACAAGCGGCCCTACGTCGTGGGCCTAATCGTGCCTGATGCCGAATGGGCGGTCGACTGGGCCAAGGCCAATGACGAAAAGTTCGACATGAAGGCATTGCAGGACTTGCCCGCTTTCAAGACTGCGGTCCGCGCCGCGATCGACCGGGTCAACCAGGATCTCTCAGTGATCGAAAAAGTGCGCGGCTTTGCCTTCGCGGACGAGGCATTCTCGATCGAGAACGAAGAAATGACGCCGAGCATGAAGATCCGCCGGCACAAGATCCGCGAGCGCTACCAGGATCGGATCGATGGGCTCTATCGAAGCTAGGTGATTGAGTGCGCTTCTCCTTGCTTTGGCCGCCTTGAGCGGCTGCACCATGGCCCTCGCGAACGGCCAAGCTGTGGCGGGCGGTTTTGAGCCGGGGCACTACCTCCCCGAACTCTCGATCCAGAATGACGGCTCCGGACATGCCCTGATCCAGCTCGAGAACCTGGAATCCGGAACAAAGCACCTCTATTACGTTGCTCGTTCGTCATCGGCGGAAATCAGGTTCGTACCGGTCGGTCGCTATAGCTTGAGTTTTGCCATGGACGGCAGGCTGGCAGCCGATTGCGTGACGCTGGTGTCTGCCAAGATGGTAGTCAGGTTCGAGGAACCGTTCGAGTTCACTGTCGAAGAAAAATACGTCCAGACTGCGAACGAATTCTATACCGACATCGTCGTGATGAATCAGTGGGCGACCCTGTTTGGCGTCGAAGATGGCAACGGTCCTTCCGATGCGATAACTATTGAAGATTTCAATCGTTAAGGGCTGGGCCTCGCGTACCTGCGTGCTGTGGCACGAGGGATCGCGGTATCCTGCGATCGCCTGACTGATACTTGCGAGCGGTTCAGGCCGCCTCGGCTGCTTCGATATATTCCGGGTAGAAGCTCGGTTCGCGGTCAGACCAACCGGGCGCGGTCGCGGCGGCCTCGCTGAGGCTCTGCAGGAGCATCTTTCGTTGTTCGGGGTGGATCTGCGGCAAGGCGGCGGCGGCGCAGAAGCCGCTTGGCAGCCAAGGACGCACATCGGCGCCAAGCAGGCGTTCGTAGAGGAAGCGAAAGGCCGAAAAGCTGACGATCCGTTCCTGCGAAAGATCGAAAGCGGCAACGCGTACCAGCTTGCCGATGAAGCCTTCGACCTGCGCGATCGTGGCATCGTGCGGGATGGTGGCGCGAAGCGCCTTCAACTCCTGGTAGGCGACATACTGGCTACGGATCGCGGCGTTTTCGCCTTCGCTGCGCGCCCACAGCTTGAAGGCGTCCTGCCGTCCCAGCCCGATGTCGAGGCTGCGCTTGATGTAACGCTGTTCCGCGGCCGAGAAGCTCGCGAATTCGCGCATCTCGTTGATCGTCATCGATGCGGTGCCGGCAATAGCCATGGCGGATGCTCCCTGTTTCAAGGAGCAGGTTCGCGCAATGTGGTTAATTTAGCGTTAGCTATCGATCAGATTAGTCCCGCGAGCGGCGAACTCGGGTCGGCATACATGCGGCGGCCCATGCGCCCGGCAAGATAGGCCTCGCGCCCGGCCTCGACGCTGAGCTTCATTGCCCGGGCCATGCGGATCGGGTCTTTCGCTTCGGCGATCGCAGTGTTCATCAGAACACCGTCGCAACCGAGTTCCATTGCCACTGCCGCATCGCTCGCAGTGCCGACGCCCGCATCGACCAGCACCGGCACATTGGCACCTTCGACGATCAGTCGAATCGTGACGCGGTTCTGGATGCCGAGGCCCGATCCGATGGGCGCGCCCAGCGGCATCACCGCCACCGCACCTGCTTCTTCCAGCTGCTTCGCGGCGATGGGATCGTCGACGCAATAGACCATGGGCAGGAAGCCCTCTTTCGCGAGGATTTCGGTCGCCTTGAGCGTTTCGCGCATGTCGGGGTAGAGCGTGCGAGCTTCGCCCAGCACTTCGAGCTTCACCAAATCCCAGCCGCCCGCCTCTCGCGCCAGCCGCAACGTGCGGATCGCGTCATCGGCGGTGAAGCAGCCCGCGGTGTTGGGCAGGTAGGTGATCTTCTTGGGATCGATGTAGTCGGTCAGCATCGGCGCCTTGGGGTCGCTGACATTGACCCGACGCACCGCCACAGTCACGATCTCGGCGCCGCTCGCCTCCAACGCCGCCGCGTTCTGACCGAAATCCTTGTACTTGCCTGTACCGACGATCAGCCGACTTCGGAAAGTCCGCCCGGCCACGCTCCAGGTGTCATCGTCGGAGCCGCCGCCCACGAAATGCACGATCTCCAGCGTGTCGCCGTCCTGCAGCGGCGCTTCAGGCAGCGTTGAGCGCGGCACGATCTCACGGTTGCGCTCGACCGCCACCTTGGTGGGATCGAGCTCTAACTCGCGAACCAGTGCGGCGATAGTTTCAGCGGTGGTCCGGCGGCTCTCGCCGTTGAGGGTGATTGTCTTGGCGGTGTTCATACCAGCGCCACATAGCCCTCAATGCGCGTGACGCAAGTTGAGGATGTGTCCGGTCGACACCAGCGCCACGCCGATCATGGTCAGCACCACTTCGTAGAGCCCGTGCGGAACGGCAAGCGCGCCGCCCATGAAGGTCAGGCCCATCATCGCGGTGACGAAAGGCAGGCGGCGGCGATGCCTGAGCGCCCCCCAGCCGATCGCGACCGCTGCGATGATCAGCGCCAGCGCCAGTCCGAAGCGATGGATTTCGGGGACCAGCAGCAATTGCCCACCAAGCCCCAGCACCGAAACCAGCAGGGTCGTGAGCACGCAATGCAACAGGCAAAGGCTCGATAGCCAGATGCCTGCGCGGTCGAGCCGCCGCCGAATCGAGATGGAGTTGTGCGCCATGGCGAGCCTGCCCTTTATGTAACGGTGTAACATCTTGCAAGTGTTGCAAGCGATAGTGCGGCGATTCGGCTTGCACTTTCGGCGGGCAGTGCCGATTAGCTGCGCCATGTCAGCAAGCGCAGGCCAATCAGCAATGAGCGAATCTCCTAACCATGCAACTCTGCGCCCGCTGGCGCTGGTGCGCTGGCTATATGTTGTCGCAGCAATGGTAGTGGTGATCGTGGCTGTCGGAGGGATCACCCGCCTGACGGAGAGCGGGCTTTCGATCACTCAGTGGAACCCGGTCACTGGCGTGCTTCCGCCAATCGGCGAGGCGGCTTGGCAGGCCGAGTTCGAACTTTACCGCAAGACGCCCGAGTATCTCTACGAAGCGGGGCCAGCCGGAATGACGCTGGCCGATTTCAAGTTCATTTTCTTCTGGGAATGGTTTCACCGCCTGATCGGTCGGCTGATCGGGCTAGCCTATGCGCTGCCGCTGGCATGGTTCTGGATCAAAGGTGCGATCCCGCAGGGATACAAGCCGCGCCTGCTGGCGCTGCTGGCGCTGGGGGCACTGCAAGGTACCTTCGGCTGGCTGATGGTGCGTTCGGGACTGAGCGGGCAGATGACCGATGTCAGCCACTTCTGGCTTTCGATCCACTTGCTCACGGCCTTCTTCACACTTGGCGGGTTAGTGTGGACAGCGCGCGACCTGCAAGCGCTGGCGCAAAACCCCACCGCGCAGCCCGCACGGTTGACCGGCCCGTCATTGATCGTTGCCCTGGTGCTGTTCGTGCAATTGTTGCTGGGCGCTTGGGTGGCTGGGCTCAATGCAGGCCATGCCGCTTATGACTGGCCATTGATGAATGGGGAGTTTTTCCCTCAGCCCGATCTGTCGCGTGGATGGGCGTGGGCGCTGACTCACGATCCCTTCCTGCTCCATTTCCTGCATCGCTGGTGGGCCTGGGTCGCTGTGGGCGCGCTCATCTGGCTGGCGCGTCGAGTGCGCAAGGCCGAGCGCAGCGCCTCGATCGCGATCCACAGCGCTTTCGGCGTGATGGTGATACTCGGCATCGCCACCGTGCTGACCGAGGTATCGCTTTGGGTGGCGGTGGCGCACCAGTTGACCGGCGCGCTGCTGGTCGCGAGCGTTGCCTGGGGCATGCATGCCGATGGGCGGCGAAGGGTCCTTTACGCGTGAGCGCGCTGATCTGGTGCCCCTTTCCCGATCGGGACAGCGCCCGCGCGGCGGCCCAGACACTGCTCAACGAGAAACTGGTAGCTTGCGTGAACCTGCTCGGCCCGATTGAATCGATTTTTGACTGGCAAGGTGAGCGGAGCAGCGCCGCGGAAATTGGCGTGCTGTTCAAGACCGATGAGGGCTTGCTCGATCGCGCGATCACTCGTTTGGAAGTGCTGCATCCCTATGATACGCCAGCCATTCTCGGCTGGCGCTGTGATTCCGCTGCAGGAGCAACGCGCGCCTGGCTCGGCCTGTTGGGTCAGGGAGATTAGGGATTGGAATGTGGTCGCGCCGCTCCGCCTTGGGTGCGATGGCAGGGATGGCGTTGACAAGCCTTGCCGGGTTAGCTCGGGCCGCAGACGGCCTGCGGTTGCCGCAAGTACCGATGCGGTTGGCACGGCGGCTCATACGAGAATTTCAGGATGGCGATAAGATTCTTGTTGAACGCGAATGGCTCGTAAACTTTTCCATGCGCCCTGGGGGGATCGCTGTCGACGGGCGCCAACTCCATGCCTATGTCCAGGCGCCGCCGCGCATCGTGGCCATCGCCGAGATTGAGCGAAATCGTTCTACTGAGGGCCTGTTTCCGATCCTGCTCGACAGCACGGGCATGATCGCTTCAGTCGGGCCGTCAGAAGCTTATGGGGACGTTGATGCCGCCGTGCGGGCGGCCGAGCAGATCTTTGCCCGTGCTGCGGTTTCGGAATCGGAGTCAAAGACGCACAGGCGCCTCCTAGCGCAATTGCAGCAGGCGGGAAGCTCGATGCTCGACCAAATGCCGCGCGACCTGTTTTTCCCGCGTCGGCTTGCTCTGCATGAAACCCGCCCGCTGGCCCTGCCCGATGGCACGACTGGCGAATTCGAACTGGTTTACACGGCGCAAACCACCCCGGGCGCGGCATGGCTCGATCGAGCCGAGCGGCGGGTCACGACCCGGCTGGCAGGCAGCGAGAGATTCTCGTCTGAGACGTGGAGCCTGGCCGAAACCTGATCCTGTCTGAGGTGCATGGTATTATTTTACCTCCTCCGAAAAGCGCGGTTTTGCTTGACTTGCGCGTCTCCAAACGACATTTGCGCCGCGATCTCGCACCTGCGGCATTGCGCCGCGGGGAGGATTCGGGCCGGAGCGATGTCGCTGCAGCCCTATAGATATCTAGGAATATGAACCCATGAAGGCGCTCAGCAAGCAGACCCGGTCCGTGAAGCCGGCCGAGGTCGAAAAGAAATGGCACCTGATCGATGCCGACGGCCTGGTTGTAGGCCGCGTCGCGACAATCATCGCCAATATCCTGCGCGGCAAGAACAAGCCGAGCTACACCCCGCATGTCGACTGCGGCGACCACGTCATCGTCATCAATGCCGACAAGGTGAAGTTCACCGGTCGCAAGATGGCCGACAAGGTCTATTACAAGCACACCGGCCACCCGGGCGGCATCAAGGAAACGACTCCCGCCAAGGTGCTGGAAGGCCGCTTCCCCGAGCGTGTGCTTGAAAAGGCAGTCGAACGCATGATCCCCCGCGGCCCGCTTGGCCGCCAGCAGATGAAGGCGCTGCATCTCTATGCCGGCACCGAGCACCCGCATGACGGCCAGAAGCCCGAAACGCTCGACGTCGCTTCCATGAATCGCAAGAACAAGGTCACCGCATAATGGCTGACGAAACCAACAACGAAACGGTCACCGATCTGGCCGAGCTCAAGACCATCGCCGGCGACGCCCCTGAAGGTGACGCAGCGGTGATCGCCGTTGCCACTGCACCGCTGCGCGAGCAGGAGCTCGACGCGCACGGCCGCGCATATGCCACTGGCCGCCGCAAGGACGCAACCGCACGCGTGTGGCTGAAGCCCGGCGCCGGCAAGGTCATCGTCAACGGCCGCGAGCAGGAAGTTTACTTCGCGCGCCCGACGCTGCGCCTCGTCATCGACCAGCCTTTCGCGATCACCGATCGCCAGGGCCAGTATGATGTCGTCGCGACAGTCAAGGGCGGTGGCCTGTCGGGTCAGGCAGGCGCCGTGAAGCACGGCATCGCTCAGGCGCTGAGCAAATATGAACCGGCCCTGCGGTCGACGGTTAAGGCCGCCGGCTTCCTCACCCGCGACAGCCGCGTGGTTGAGCGCAAGAAGTACGGCCGGGCCAAGGCTCGCCGCAGCTTCCAGTTCTCGAAGCGCTGATCCTTTCGGCTCTTCGGCACCCAAAAGAGGGCGGTCCTGCGGGGCCGCCCTTTTCGTTTGTAGCGTGGAAACCGCGAGCTAGGGGTGGAAGTCGCGCGATTCGACGGAGATGGCGCCTGAGGAATCGATCCGCAGCACATTGTACGAAGGCGGGGCATTGTGCCGCAGCCGGGTCGAGAGCGTGCCCGCACCGATCATTCGCATCGCCTGGTTGTCGCGCGAGCGCACCTGATCGAACGGGAAATGGACATGGCCCGAAAGGACCGCGCTGGCCCCTGCCGCCGCCAGCTTTGCGAAGGCCATGTCGCCGCGGATCGTC
This sequence comes from Altererythrobacter sp., assembly GCA_023260985.1. Lineage (GTDB taxonomy): Bacteria > Pseudomonadota > Alphaproteobacteria > Sphingomonadales > Sphingomonadaceae > Erythrobacter. The sequence goes on from JALRKY010000080.1 coordinate 40,522, forward strand.
GGGTTCTTGCGCCCATCCGCTTCAGCCAGCAACGGGTGGTGGCACGCGACCAGCTTCGGCCGAGGATCTGGGCGCAGGGCCTCAAGCCGCGCCAATGCCGCATCGAGATTGCGGCGTGTCACTACCCCGTCGGACCACGGCCAGCGCATCTGCGCGGGCACGTTTGTATCGAAAGGCACAATCAGCGCATGGTCGAGCGCGATCTCCGCGCCGACGGCCCGCTCCAACGCACCGAAACGGGCATAGGGTCGACGAAACCGCTCCCACGGGTTGTAATAGGGCATGTCGTGATTGCCCGGCTGCAGCATCACCGGCACGCCCAGGCTTGCAAACCATTCGGCCGCTTCAGCATATTGCCGATGAGTAGCGCGCTGCGTCAGGTCGCCAGTGCAAATCAGTGCATCGGGCCCTTCCGCATCCACCGCCGCTTCGAACCATGCCATTGCCGCGCGGTCCTCGACCCCGAAATGGGTATCGCTGAAATGGAACAGGATCGAAGTATTTTCCGGCATGGAGCAGGCGCCTAGCACATCTACCCTTTGAAGGAAGTGTCTGTCAGATTCGCCCGGTGAGGATTAGCCACGCCGCCAGTGCGTTGAGCACCGTGTAAATCAGATAGGCCCAGGCCAGCCCGGGCCAACCGTTAGCGGCGAGCATGAGCGCCGCAAGCAGGATCAGGAATTCGGTGAGCAGCGTCAGCCGACCGCCAAGCATGTGCACGAACCACGGCACATGCCCCGGCAGCGGGTGGCGGCTTTCGAGCACCGCCTTATGCAGCGCGAAGTTGCCGATGCCCAGCAGGAAGATGATCGCGATCGCCACAATTATATTATTGCGCAAACGCCGGTCGATGGGAAATGGTTGTTCATCGGGCCTTGTCGATCATCGGTCCGAACTCTGCATCGCCGGTCGAACCTTAGTGCACCGCTGTCGAGCTAAGGCTGCACCTGCGAGCTGATGACCGTAGTTTTCATCTCGCGGCAAGGCCCCCCTCCCCCTTCTGGAGGTCGCTGCGAATGGAGGAAATTATGTTGAAGTCCGCACTTGCGGCAGCAAGCCTCGGTGCTCTGCTCGCAACCGCCCCCGCGGTTGCCGGCGAACAGGATGGCCGGTCGATTCACGTGACCTACGGCGATCTAAACCTCGCTGCTGCCGCCGGGCAAGACCGGCTCGAAGGGCGCATCGTCCGGGCTGCGCGCAAGGTTTGCGGCGTGGGATCACCCACAACCCGCCCGCGCCAAATCGGCACGGCACAGCGCAACTGCATGGCCGCCGCCATGAAAAGCGCGCACAGTCAGATGGCCGACGCGATCGACGAACAAAAGCTGGGCGCCTGACCCGGCATTACTGACTGCACCCCCTGTGCAGGCTTGCGGCCTGAGCCCTTTCCAGTCCCGGGGCTCGGGCCGCTTCTTTATCTGCAATCTGTGGGGTCGCCCCGGAAAACGCCGCGACTCAGCGGCCGGCCATCGCCTTGACCTTGGGGAGATAGGTGCGGCCGATCCGCAAGGCATCGCCGCATTCGAGCTCCGCCGACCAGACGCCCAGCCCGTCATGCCTGAGGCCTCGGATGTGATCCTTGCGCAGGATGGTCGAGCGGTGAATGCGGATGAATTGGTCCGGGTCGAGCCGCTGTTCGAGGCCCGCAATCGTTTGCAGCAGCAGATAGCTGCGACCGCCATCGTTCTGGTCGCCGACGAACAGGCGAACATAGTCGCGTTCCGCATCAATGCGGCACACTTCGCTCACCGCAATCCGCAGCAGCTCGGAACGATGCGGCACCCATAGTTCCTCGAGCCATTCGCTCTCGCTGCTGCGCGGGTTTCCGCGCCGCGCCACGGCGCGTTCGATCGCGCGTGCCAGGCGGTCTGCGGCCACAGGTTTTAGGACATAGTCGATAGCGTCGAGATCGAATGCCTCGACCGCAAAATTGTCATGCGCAGTCACGAAGATCACCGCCGGCGGATTGTCCTTGCGGGCCAGCTCGCGCGCGACACCCAGCCCATCGAGTTCGGGCATGGTCATGTCCAGCAGCACGAGATCGGGCAACAGGGCATCGATCAGGCGCAGCGCCGCCGCTCCGTCGCTCGCTGTACCTACGACACTGATCGAGCCAAGCTCGGCGCAGATCACCTGGATGCGCTCAACGGCCAGCGGTTCATCGTCGACAATCATCGTTCTCAATGGAGACTCAGATTGCATAGCTTCAGCCGTTGCGGGTCAAGGGTAGGCGAATTTCGGTGCGATATCCACCCGGCACCGCCCTCGATTCAAGCGTGACGTCGGGCCCGAAACGCGCTTCGATCCGGTCACGCACATTGGCAAGACCGATGCCGAAGCCCTTGCGCGCCGACTCGGGCACGCCCGGGCCATCATCGCTGACGGTGATCACCAGCCGGCCGAACTCCTCACGCGCGGAAACGGTGATGGTGACCGGTCGGCTTACCGGCGAAACGGCATATTTGACCGAATTTTCAACCAGTGGCTGCAGGATCATGCCGGGTACGCGGGCGTCGGCAAGATCGCGCGGAAGTTCGAAACTGCTGCGCAGCCTCTCTGGAAACCGCACCGCTTCGATCTCGAGGTAGAGCTTCTGCAAGTCGAACTCGTCTTCGAGCGGCACATCGCTAGTGGGATCGTCGGCCAGACTATGGCGATAGAAACGCGACATGGTCTGGATCATCTGCTCGGCGCGCTCCGCCTTGCCGGTCATGACCAGCGAAGAAAGTGAATTGAGCGTGTTGAACAGGAAGTGCGGATTGACCTGGTAGCGCAGTGAACGCAGTTCGGCAGCTTTGGCCGCATTGCGGAATTCCTGTTCGCGCCGCTCCGCAACGCGCGCCTTCTCACCCGTCAGTAAGGCGAGGTAGATTGCGCACCATGCCAGCATCATGAAGTAGCGGCTGAAGGCGATGTCTGTCAGCGAGCCGAGCGAGTCGAGAAAGCCCATTTCTTCCGGCTGGCCATCGGCCATCGATTCGCTTTCGGGGAAAAGGTTGCGTTCGGTTTCCGATGTGCCCCCAGATGCAGTGTCATGCGCAGTGGCAGTCGCTGCATTGCCGCCGTCGGTCACTCCGGCATCCTTCATTATGCGCTCGTTGATGAGGCGCTCCATCTTCACGTTCATGTCGGCGAAGACGACGGCGTTGATCTGCGCCAGCAGCAATGCAGCGGGCAGCGACAACACCAATGCGGCAGCGGTCTTCTTCCAAATGGCGCCCGCATCGAACAGGCGAAGCACCGCCCATAGCACCAGGGTGACCGCCATGCCGCCTAGCACGACGGCACCGCGTCGGACCATCATTTCGGGCGAATGGCCGATGCCGATGATCTCCCACCGCGCAGACGCGAGCAGGAAATACATCGCCCAAAGCACCACCACTGAAATCAGGACGGTACGAAAGGCGACCCTTGGCTGCGGCTTGGCTGAGGCTGTCGTCATTACCAATGCCCCTTAACCCCGGAGGTCGCCCAAGGCCAATCCGTCGTCGGCTACGGAATGGTGTTCATCGAAAGTTCATCGAGTGACCAACGACGCGAAATCACCCTCGCGCGAGCAGATTTTCCTTTGCAATCCGCTCTTTCCATTGCGCTGGAGCCAGTGTGTGGACATTGGTGCCCTGGCTGTCGACCGCAACGGTAACGGGCATATCCTTCACCGTGAACTCGTAGATCGCCTCCATCCCGAGATCCTCGAAAGCGACGACCTTGGCCTCCTTGATCGCGCGTGCGACGAGGTAGGCCGCGCCGCCCACCGCCATCAAATAGGCGACCTTGAAGCGGCTGATCACTTCGACCGCATTGTGCCCACGCTCGGCCTTGCCGATCATCGCCAGCAGCCCGAGATCGAGCATCATCTCGGTGAACTTGTCCATACGGGTGGCGGTGGTCGGGCCGGCCGGGCCCACTACTTCGCCCATCACCGGATCGACCGGGCCGACGTAATAGATCGCACGCCCCTTGAACTCGACCGGCAGTTCCTCGCCCTTGTCGAGCATGTCCTGGATGCGCTTGTGCGCCGCATCGCGCCCGGTCAGCATCGCGCCGCTGAGCAGCAGTCGGTCGCCCGCTTGCCAGCTGGCGACTTCCTCGGGCGTGAGATGGTCGAGATCGACCCGCTTGGCCTCCTTGTCCGGCTGCCAGTGAACATCGGGCCACTGGTTGAGATCGGGCTGATCGAGATAGGCGGGGCCCGAACCGTCCATCACCACATGCGCGTGGCGGGTGGCGGCGCAATTGGGGATCATCGCCACCGGTTTGCCCGCGGCGTGGCACGGCCAGTCGAGAATCTTGACGTCAAGCACGGTCGACAGCCCGCCGAGACCCTGTGCACCCACGCCCATCGCATTGACCGCATCGAAAATGTCGATCCGCAGCTGCTCGATATCGTTCTGCGCGCCGCGCGCTTTCAGCTGGGCCATGTCGATCGGCTCCATCAGCGATTCCTTGGCGAGCTTCATGCAATGCTCGGCCGTGCCGCCAATGCCGACGCCAAGCATGCCCGGAGGGCACCAACCCGCGCCCATCGAAGGGATCTGCTCGACCGCCCAGTCGACGATGTTGTCGCTGGGGTTCATCATCTTGAATTTCGACTTGTTTTCGCTGCCGCCGCCCTTGGCCGCAACGTCGATCGAAATCGTGTTGCCGGGCACCATTTCGACCGACAGCACACAGGGCGTGTTGTCGCGCGTGTTCCGGCGAGTGAAAGCCGGATCTGCCAGGATCGAAGCACGCAGCTTGTTCTCGGGGTGGTTATAGGCGCGGCGCACCCCTTCATCGACTACATCCTGCAGCGAACGCGCCGATTCGAGCCGGCATTGCTGGCCCCATTTGATGAAGACGTTGACGATGCCGGTGTCCTGGCAGATCGGCCGGTGCCCTTCGGCGCACATCCGGCTGTTGGTCAGGATCTGGGCGATCGCATCCTTCGCGGCCGGGCCTTGCTCGGCCTTATAGGCCTCGCCCAGCGCGGTGATATAGTCCACCGGGTGATAATAGGAGATAAATTGCAGCGCATCCGCCACGGTCTCGATCAGATCGTCTTCGCGGATTGTGATCATGTCGCTCATCGAAGCTGTGCTCCTGTCGGTCGATTCAACCGCCCCATAGACGCGTGCTGCTCCTAGCGTCAAAGCGCTTGGCTGCAAGCACCGCAATCGCTAGAGCAGTTTGACGTAGTGTATTGTTTATGTAATACAGCCGACGGAAATCATGACCGAGACCAATATGCCCGCAGCCCGCAAGGCTATGATTGACAGCCAGCTCCGCACCAGCGGCGTGAACGAGCCTTTCGTTCTCGCGCGCATGGGCGCGGTCGCGCGCGAGGATTTCGTGCCGGAAGGCGCGCGGGCGATCGCCTATGTCGATCGCGCCGTGCCGCTTGGAAATGGCAAGCATCTCGCCGCCCCGCTGGTGCACGGCAGGATGCTTGCCGAAGCGCGCCCCGCCGCGAGCGACAGCGCGCTCGTAGTCGAAAGCGGATCGGGATATCTTGCCGAACTTCTACGGCCGCTGGTCGACTCGCTCGCCACGATCTCGTCGGACGAGATCGCCAAGGGCAAGCGCGGCCGCAAGAGCTATTCGCTGGTGCTGGTGGATGGCGCGATCGAGCAGCTTCCCGAATCGCTCGCCAAGCAGCTCGAAGAAAACGGCCGCATCGTCACTGGCATCGTGCAGCGGGGGGTAACTCGCCTCGCCGTAGGCCGCAAGGTTGCGAGCAGCGTCACTCTGCAGCCGGTTGCCGATATCGGCATCCCCGTGCTGCATGCGTTCAATCGCCCCAAGGAATGGAGTTTCTAACCTTGCCTAAACGGAGCCCTCCGCTGCGGCGCATTGCCGCTGTTCTCCTGCTGGGCTCCGCGTTGGCCCCTGCGACCGCACAGGCCGACAGCCTGCGCGAAGCGCTCGCCAGTACATATGAAACCAACCCCACCCTGCAGGCGGCTCGCGCACAACAACGCGCCGCCGACGAGGAAGTGCCGATCCAGCGCGCGCAGGGGCTGCCCAATGCAAGCGCGACCGGAAATCATGTCGAATTTCTGCGGACCTCGCCCAACAGCTTCACCGCGCCAGAGCGGCGCCTGCAGATCGGCCCCGATCTCAATGTGCCGGTCTATTCGGGCGGCGCGGTTCGCAACGGGATCAAGGCGGCAAAGGAACGGGTAGCGGCGGGACAAGCGGATCTGCGCGGCATCGAAAGTGCGATCTTCAGCCAGGTCGTTGCCGCCTATATGGATGTGCTGCGCAGCGAAGCACTGGTGGCGCTTTCGGCCAACCAGGTCGGAGTCCTAACCGTCAATCTGCAAGCGACCAGCGACCGGTTCGAAATCGGCGAACTGACTAGCACCGACGTGGCGCAGTCGCAGTCGCGCCTCGCGCTGGCGCAGGGCGACCTGCGCAATGCGCAAGCCAATTTGATCTCCTTCCGCGAGAACTACATCCAGCTGGTTGGCCGCGCGCCGAGCAATTTGGAACCGCCGCCGCCGCTGCCGGGCCTTCCCGAAACCGTGGGCGAAGCGGTGGTTGCCGCACTCGACAACAACCCCGACCTGATCGCCGCGAAGGAGCGCGCCAGCGCCGCAGGCTTCGATTCCGAAGTGGCCGGCGGAGGGCGCCTGCCGAGGGTGGGCCTGTTCGCCGGGCTCGACTACACCGATTATTTCGGTACGCTGGGCGGCCCAATCTCCTCCAACTTCAGGCAAAGCGAGACCACCGCCAATGCGGGGGTCCAAGTCACAATCCCGATCTTCCAGGGCGGCCTTCCGGCAGCGCGCCAACGCCAAGCCTATGCCCGCGAAAGCGCCGCGCTAGAGAACGTCATCGCGACCGAGCGCGACGTGATTGCGCAGGTCCGCGCAGCCCATTCGAGCTGGCAGGCCTCCAATGCGGTTATCTTCAGTTCGGAGGCGGCGGTTTCCGCTGCCGAGCTGAGCCTCGAAGGTGTGCGCGCGGAAAATTCAATCGGCAACCGCACGATCCTGGACGTGCTCAACGCGGAGCAGGAGCTGCTTTCCGCTCGCGCCCAGCTGGTGACCGCGCGGCGCAACGCCTATGTCGCGGGCTTCAGCGTGCTGGCGGCAATGGGGCGGGCCGAAGCGCGTGACCTCAACCTCGACACCGGCGTACTATATGATCCCGAAGTCAACGCTCGCCGGGTGCGTGGCCAGCTGTTCGACTGGCAGCGCGATGAAGAACCTGCTGCAACATCAACGAGAACCGTTGACATCCCCGCGCCTGACGCGATGATTGGCCCGCCCGGTGAATCGGGAGACGCCACCACCGATTGACGTCACCTGCCCGCCGGGCGCAGCTTAGTCGAACAACAGGGGATCGCGCGCAATGGCGCAGCATGGTGAAGCTTCGGTCGAAGAGATTCTCGAATCGATCAAGAAGGTGATTGCGCGCGACAATCTCGACACCGCGCAGGCCCCTGCCCCTCGAACGCTCGCGCGCGAGGTCGACGAAGACGACGATTCCGACATACTCGAACTCACCAGCATGGAGTTCGCACAGGACCCGCTGCGCCAACCCGATGCCGGCATCGAATATGACGCGTACGACTCTGAATCTGACGAGGCCGATGAGGCTGACACACCGCTGACCACCGATTCGGTGCGCCAGTCGATGCGCGAGAATTTCGAAGCACTGGCAATGCTCGCCGAGCCGGGCGCCCGGCCACAGATCGTATGCTCGGGCGAGACTTCGCTCGAAGGGCTGGTGCGCGAAATGCTGCGCCCGATGCTGGCCGAATGGCTCGACAAGAACCTGCCGGGCATGGTCGAAAAGATGGTCCAGGCTGAAATCGCGCGGATCGCGGGCAAACGCCGCTAGCGCCAAGCCGGTCGAGCAGTTAAGCCTGCTCGCCATGACCAGGTCACACGCGCTACTCTTCGCCGCCGCGCTGCTCGCGGCCCCCGCCACTGCACATGACCACGGCCCCGCCGCTCCGCCGATGCAAGCGCAGGACCTTGTCACAATGCCCCGGCTCGGCGCGGCCGTCACTTCGCCCGACGGGCGGCTGGCGATCTATCGAGTTACGGAGGCTGACGCCAAAACCTATGCACGCAGCGGCGAATGGTATCTGATCGACCTCGCCGATCCCGAAGCGGGTTCAGTCAAGCTCTACCTTGGCGACGGCGCTTCAGACTTGGCGTTCGGTCCAAACGGAGCACTCTATTTCCTGTCGGATCGCGCAGACACAGGGGATGCGTCGTCCGGCGGCGGCTACGCCCGACTCTGGCGCGTCGAATTGCACGCGGGTGGCGTTACGGGCGCTCCCACAATCGTCGCCGATTTCGTAGGCACCGCGATCGACGGATTCAAGCTTTCGCCCGATGGCAAAAGGCTGGCGGTGTGGGCGCCGATCGCGCGCGACTGCCCAGGCTTCGGGTGCGAAAGCGACGGCAAGGCGCATTTACCCGGGCCGGGCAGCGGGCGTCTTTACGACGCGGCCGACGGCTTCGTCCGGCATTGGGACCGCTGGACCACGCCCGGCATATTCAATCGCGTGTTCGTGTTCGACCTGACGGACGGGAAAGTGGCGGGCGGAGGTGTGCCGCTCGACGGGCGCGACCCGGCAACCGACCTCACCGGCAACACGCCCACCATGCCCTTCGGCGGGGCCGAGGATGTCGCGTGGGCGCCCGACGGCACAGGCGTCTATTTCGTGGCGCGCGTCGCCGATGCAGCAGAGCCGCGCTCGACCGATCTCGACATCTACTGGTCCGATCTTTCGGGCTCGACCCCGGTCGAACTGACCGAAGCCAATCTTGCATATGATTCAGCCCCTGCCCCGTCCCCCGACGGGCGTTGGCTGGCCTATCTCGCAATGGAACGGCCTACTTATGAGGCGGACCGGCTAGTGATCCAGCTACGCGATGTGCGGACTGGAAAGACCCGCGCACTAACACAGGATTTCGACCGCAGTTTCGACAGCATCGCATGGACCCCCGATTCGCGCTGGATCGTCGCCACGGCAGGCGACATGCTCGACACTCCTGCGTTCCGGATCGATCCGCGCACCGGCGCAGTCGAGCGGCTTGACCTGATGGCGGGCAATGAAGCGCATATTGCGGGCGTGACTCCGCTTCCGGACGGCCGCTTGCTGTTCACGCGCGATTCGATCGGAGCGCCGCACGAACTCTATCTCTCGAAAGACTGGAAGCAGGCGCGCCTGCTCACCGACATCACGATGAGCCGGATGGGGCAACTGGCGACGACCGTCACCAGCCGCTTCAGCTTCACCGGGGCGAATGACGACACGGTTTGGGGCCAGATCACCCGCCTCGAAAAGCAGGAGGGGCCAATCCCGGCCATCCTCTACATCCACGGCGGGCCGCAGGGCTCGTTCAACGATGGCTGGTCGAGCCGCTGGAACCCGCGCGTGCTCGCAAGCCAGGGCTATGCCGTGATCTCGGTCGATTTCCACGGCAGCACCGGATACGGCCAGGCTTTCACCGATGCGATCAACCGCGACTGGGGCGGCAAGCCGCTCGAAGACCTGCAACTTGGTCTTGCCGCCGCGCTCGCGCTCGACCCACAGATCGACGGTAGCAATGCCTGCGCAATGGGCGCCAGCTATGGCGGCTACATGGTCAACTGGATCGCCGGGAGGTGGCCGGACCGCTTCAAATGCCTGGTCCAGCACGACGGGCTGTTCGAGATGCGCAGCTTCTATTTCGCGACCGAGGAATCGTGGTTCCCGCGCTGGGACTTCGGTGGGTCTTACTCCGAAGCGAGCGAAACCTACGAGAAGTGGAATCCGGCGAACCATGTCGGCAAATGGCAAACGCCAATGCTGGTGGTCACTGGTGAGAACGACTTCCGCGTTCCCTATACGCAGGGGATCCAGAGCTTCACCGTGCTGCAGGAACGCGGCATTCCCGCGCAACTGCTGGTCTTCCCCGACGAAAACCACTGGGTGCTGGGCGCCAAGAACTCGCTGCAATGGCACAATACCGTGTTCGACTGGCTTGCGCGCTGGTTGAAGCCCCAAGCCCCCGCCGAATGAGCCTACGCGCACCCCTCGAGGAGGCCGAACTTGCGCTGGCCAAGCTCGGCAGTGAAAGCATCGAGCGACATATCTTCCTTTGCGCGATGAGCGAGAAGCAGAAATGCTGTTCGCGCGAAGAGGGCGAGGCGGCCTGGAAATACCTCAAGCGGCGCCTCAACGAGCTCAAGCTGGCTGGGCCCAAGCGTATCAGTCCAGACGGGAGGCCCTGCGGCGGCGTACAGCGCACCAGGGCCGACTGCCTGCAGGTCTGCGCGGCAGGACCGATCGCTGTCGTGTGGCCCGATCGTGTCTGGTACCACTCGGCGCGCGAGGATGTGCTGGAGCTGATCATCCAGCAGCATCTGATTGGCGGCGAACCGGTCGAGGAATTCCGCCTGCGAAGCGCGCGTTAGGCGCGACCGTTCAATCTTCGTCGGGTTGCGGCAGATTGTTGTCGACCGAGGCATCGTGCCCGGTGCCATTCGACAGGAACACGAGGCCCATCAAGGCACTGGTGAGCAGCATGGTAACGCCGAGCCCCAATGCCACGGCAATGTAGAAATGCACCGAGATCGCGCCGTTCGATTTGTAGAGCAGCGCCAGTGCGATGAGCACGACTCCCACCGTCGCAAGGAACATGAAGCGCATGATCCGGCGATAACGCGCCCAGGCGAAAGCGGCCTTTTCGGGATCGTCGAGGGGGGATTTGCCAACCATGCCCGCCACATGGCCTCTCATGTCGTTCGATGCAACGTCGCATTTCGGACTGCATGATTCGCCTTTTGCGCACAAAAATGTCATTCTTCGCAAGGGAATCGAAGAGGAGACATGCAATGAGCATCGCGCTGATCACTCAGGATCGCAGCGCCGCGAACGTCATTTCCTGCGATGCGTCGACACCCATGCGCGAAGCGGTGAAGCTGCTGGCGGAGAAACGCATAGGCGCACTTCCGGTCTTGCGGGGTGGCTCAGTGGTCGGGATCTTCTCCGAGCGCGATGTGATCTACCGGTTGGCGCAGGAAGGCGAGATCTGCCTCGACCGCCCACTTGCCGAAGTGATGACGGCCCCCCCAATTACCGTCGATACGAGCACGCTGGTCGACGATGCGCTGGCACTTATGACGCGGCGACGGATCCGCCACCTGCCGGTGATCGAAGGCGGCGCGATGGTGGCCTTCATCTCAATCGGCGATCTGGTGAAGCACCGCATTGACCAGGTCGAGCACGAGGCTGAGGCGATGCGGATCTATATCCAGACCGCTTGATGATTTCCCCTGCGGTTCCTACATCCGGCCGCAATGGCTGACGCACTCACCCTTTCGCCCGCTGCCGCCAAGCGAGTGGCGTTGATCGCCGAGAAACAGGCGAAGCCTGCTATTCTGCGTCTGGCGGTGGAAGGCGGCGGCTGCTCGGGCTTCCAGTACAAGTTCGACCTGGCCGATGCGCCAGAGGCCGACGACATGGTGAGCGAGACCGATGGCGTCCGGCTGGTGGTCGACGCCATAAGCCTGGATCTCGTCGCGGGCAGCGTGGTCGATTTCGTCGAATCGCTGGGCGGTGCGGCCTTTCGCGTCGAGAACCCGCAAGCCGCTGCTGGTTGCGGCTGCGGATCAAGCTTCGGGATTTGAATTAGACCCGAGGACGATGTTCGGGCACTAAGCCCTCATGAAAATTGCCACATTCAACATCAACGGTATCAAGGCTCGCCTGCCGCGCCTGAAGGAATGGCTCGTCGAAACGCGCCCCACGGTCGCCTGCCTGCAAGAGATCAAGAGCATGGACGAGAACTTCCCGGGCCATGAGTTCGAGGAGATCGGCTACCGCGCCCTCTGGCACGGACAGAAGTCCTTCAACGGCGTCGCCATACTGGTTGATGCGGAAGCCGGGATCGAAGGCCCCATCGAAGTGCAGCGCGGGCTGGGCATCCCAGGCCCCGACGATTCGGGTCAGGAACAGGCGCGATATCTCGAAGCCGATGTCGGCGGCTTACGCATTGTGTGCATCTACCTGCCCAATGGCAATCCGCAGCCGGGCCCGAAATTCGACTACAAGCTGGTATGGATGCAGCATTTGCGCGCCCGCATGGCGCAGATCTTGGCCGAGGAGGTTCCCGCCGCTGTACTGGGCGATTTCAACGTGATCCCGGAGGACAATGACGTGTGGTCGGTGAAATCCGTGGCCGACGATGCGCTGATGCAGCCCCAATCGCGCGCGGCCTACTCGCGCTTGCTGGGAGATGGCTGGACCGACGCGGTGCGCACGCACAATCCGCGCGGCGACGTGTGGACCTATTGGGACTACCAGGCGGGCGCCTGGAAACGCGACCACGGCTTCCGCATCGACCACATATTGCTTAGCCCCGAGCTGGCCGACCGGCTCGAAGCGGTTGGTGTCGATCGCGCACATCGCGGGCGCGAAAAAGCGAGCGACCATGCGCCGGTATGGGCCGTTCTGCGAGGCTGATCCAATGCAAAGGGCCCCAACCTTACGGCGGGGCCCTCCTGTATTTCATCCATTCGCTCCTATTCAGCGATAGAAGATGTGCCGGCTGATAACGGCGCGCACCACTTTCTTGTTGCTCCAACTCGGGCGCACATATTTCGCGTGGAAATAGAGCGAATCGCCCGCTTCCGATTCCCACAAACCTTCATGCGCGATGCGGGCGATTGCCTTGGCGCGCTGCCAGGCTTCCGTACCGGTCTTGATGCGCGGCATTTCACCGTCGCTCACGAAGGAAAACTGCGCGCGCTGGTAAACCACGCCGCAATAGCTTGGCGGGAAGCGCGGGTTGTCAGCGCGGTTGATCACCACTTGCGCCACAGCCAGCTGGCCGGCGAGCGGTTCGCCGCGCGCTTCGAAATAGACCGCGCCGGCAAGGCACTGCATCTGTTCGGAAAGCGCAAGTTCGGTATCGGTGGCGGCAACGAGCTGGCGCAGCGAGCCTGTCTTGGACGGCTGCGCATCGCCAGCGTCGGCAGCTTCATCGGTGACGACGGTCGGTTGTACCACTTCCTGAGAGATGAACACGGGGGTGGATGCACTATTCGATCCACCGGCGGTGTTCCCCGCCTCGATCTGCCCGGGATCAGTCTCCTGGGCAAAAGCGCCGGATGTGTCGGCGCTGGCAAATGTAAGGCCAAACAAAACCGCACCAGCGGCAAGCCCGAGCCTGTGGCTCCTGCGAATCATATATCCATATTTTTAGGCGGTGGACGCGCACAGACGCAGGCTTGGACCGATCGCGCTTTTGCGCGTTTGTTACGGTCCGATTTATCGGCCTGCCGGCCGCCCCCCGTCTGCGTGCTTGCACCCCAGCCTTATTGCCGAAGGGCGCCGCCTGCGCACCTGGAAGTTAGCGGGCCACGTAGAGTCGAGCGGCGAACAGTCAAGTCAACGCGGCAAGGATGCGACGAACCGTTCTCCATCAGCGATATCTGCCTCCAAAATCCAGGTGTCGGGGTCCTGTCGCTTGCGTTTCTCGAGGTATTCGAAAATTTCCTGCAGATTTTCAGGATTTTGCCTCCTTGCAGCAATATAAGGCCGTGAGCCGTCCAGCTGCGGCAATCTTTCGAAAAGTACTGCTTGGCCGCCACGATAGATAGTTAAGATGAGGATGGTTCCGGCATCCTTTTCGCCCTTGGCGATAACGCTTGCGAAACCACCTTGCGATTCGATTGCACGGATCAGACCGGCCACTTCGAGATGTGCTGGAAGCCGCGCATCCATCTGCGCTAGCTATCCTTGCCTGGGCACACCGACATAAGGGGCCGCGTTCTCACTCGGCAATCCGGCACGTCTCCGGTCACGGGAGCCGCAACCGCTCCGTGCAATCCATCATGCAGCATCGCGGTCGAGATGGTTGCTCAGCAGCGCAAACATCGCTTCGGCATCCGGCGCTTCGAGCAACGCTTCGCGCTTGGCGTCGTCCCGCACCAGTCGCGAAATCGCCGCCAGCGCATGCAAATGCGCCGCACCCGCGTTCTCGGGAGAAAGCAGGCCAAACACCAGATCGACCGCCATACCGTCGGCCGCATCGAAATCGACGGGCGATTCGAGCCGCAACAGCACCGTAACCGGGCGATTCACTTCAGAAGACCGGGTGTGCGGTATCGCGACGCCATTGCCGAATCCGGTCGAGCCGAGCTTTTCGCGCACCTCGATCCCATCAAGCGTTTGCACAGGATCGACCGCATAGGCGCGCCCAAACAGCGCAGCGACCCGTTCCAGAACATCCTGCTTCGATTCAAGCCGAACGGTTGCGACCGCGTCGGGAAGCAATTGAAAATTCGCGTTCATGTCAGCTTGCAATACATCCAATGACAATACCGGCAACTGTTGGCGATATGGCCGCCGCCCTTTGTAAGCGCCATGCCTTCAGCAACATTAAAGAGCCGTCGAGCTTGCCGCATTCTATCCTGCGGCACTTGATTTAGCGAGGCTCAACCCAGCCGATCGACCCATCGGAGCGGCGATAGACCATATTATTCCTGCCGGTGCCAGCATTTTTGAAAAACAGCGCATTCGTATTGCGCAGATCGAGCATCATCACAGCGTCGGCCACGCTGGCTTCGGGGATATCTACGCTGGTTTCAGCGATGATCGGCGGTGCATCGCTGGTGACTTCATCTTCCGCCTCATCGCTTGCAAAGATGGTGTAAGCCGCTTCTTCGAATGCGTAGGCGGCTTCCTCTTGGCGCTGGGCGTGCGCAGCCTGCTCGTGCCTGTCGGTCAGGCGCCGTTTGTAGCGGCGCAGCTGCTTGTCGATCTTTTCCGCGGCTCCATCGAGCGCCAAATGGGCATCTTGCGCTTCGGCATGTGCCTTGAGGATCAATCCCTGCATGACATGCGTCACTATGTCGCATTTGAACATGCCTGCCGGCGCCTTGCCGAAAGTGACATGCGAGGACAGCGCACGATCGAAATATTTGTCGACCATCCCGCCAAGGCGTTCCGCCACATGGTCCTGAAGGGCGGCGCCCGTTTCGATCTGATGACCCGAAACCCGAATATCCATGATGGCCCAATCTCCTTTCTGTTCTTTCGAGGCCGCACCGGCCCCGAAAATTTCAGTTCGACCAGAGTGGGGAGTCGATCTGGTCGACAAATGCCTTGTGCCGCGCCAGTTCCTCATCGGTCGGCGCATGTGGCCGTGGTTCACGGAGGGGTCGCATTGCAGCGGTAGCTGCAACGGAGTGAGAAATTTCAACCTCGACCAGAGCGGTTTCCGCCGCGAGCTCGAGCCCGATCTGGCGACCACCAGTGAGTTCGACATAGACCTGCGCCAACAGCTCTGCGTCGAGGAGCGCGCCATGCTTAACGCGGTGGCTGCGATCGATCCCGTAACGGGTGCACAGTGCATCGAGCGAAACCTTCGCGCCGGGATGACGTTTGCGCGCGATCGCAACGGTGTCGATCATCCGGTCGTTGTTGACCCGAGCCATGCCGATCCGCTCAAGCTCGGAATTGAGGAAGCCGAAGTCGAACCCGGCGTTGTGCGCCACCAGCGGCGCATCGCCGAGGAACTCCATCAGTTCTTCGGCGCGCTCGGCAAAGCGGAGCTTATCCGAAAGGAACGAGATTGACAGGCCGTGGACGGCTTCTGCCGCAGCGGGCATGTCTCGTTCCGGGTTGAAATAGGCATGGAAGCTGGCGCCGCTTGGCACCCGGTTGATCATTTCGATGCATCCGATTTCTACCATCCGGTCGCCCGAAGCTGGGTCGAGGCCGGTGGTTTCGGTGTCGAAAACGATTTCCCGCATCGATTTCAATATCGGACTCGGTTTGGCATTTGGCAAGCAATTCTGCGCGGCAAAATGCCGTCTATTCTCCGGCCGAAAGTCGCTCGATCAATGCGACCACTTCGGCTTCGGTTTCCGCATGCGACACGTCGGTGTTGATCACATGGTCTGCCTTCGCGCGCTTTTCCGCATCGGGCACCTGGAGATCGAGCATGTGGGCGAATTTCTCGGGCGTCATACCGGGCCGAGCGAGCACTCGCTGGCGCTGGGCATCGGTCGGGGCCGAGACGACGACCACCGTATCGACCTGTTTTTCTCCGCCCTTCTCGAACAACAACGGGATATCGAACACCACGATCGGCGCGCCACCATGTTCGATCATGAAATCGGCGCGACGCGCCGCAACTGCGGGATGGACGATTGATTCGAGCCGGGCGAGAGCTTGCTTGTCGCCAAACACCTGCGCGCCAAGCGCCTCGCGCTTGACCCCTTCAGGCCCGGTCGAGCCAGGGAAGGCCGCTTCTATCGCAGGAAGCAACTCAGCACCGGGGCGTTGCATCCGGCGCACTTCGGCATCGGCGTCGAACACGGGAACGCCGTGGCGGATGAACATTTCCGCGACGGTCGACTTGCCCATGCCGATCGATCCGGTGAGGCCAACAATGAGCGGTCGGGTCATCAGGTGAGCATCTCCCTCAGTTCGTCATCGTGCCGGCGCGGCGGCGCTTCCCCGAAGAAGCGCTCGAACGCGAGCGCCGCCTGCCCGATAAGCATATTAAGCCCATCGAGTGTGCGGTGCCTGGCGGTGCAAGCCACCTTGAGGAAGACAGTATCAACCGGATCAGTCACGATGTCATAGGCGATCGCGCCCGGAGGCGCGTGGCTCCAGTCGAAGGCAAGTGGTGGCTGGCCGCGCATGCCCAGCGGCAAGGCATTGACCACCAGGTCGAGGCAGCCCTCACGGTCATCAAAGGGAAAATCGGTTGGATCAGCAAAGTGCGCGAGCTCGATTGCATGGTGCTCGCCTTTGGGGGTAAGTTCATCGAGCATGGCGCGCGCCTTGGCTGGATCGCGCGCGGCGAGCACCAATGTGAAACCCTCGTCAGCAAGCGCCGCAACAATCGCGCGCGCTGCGCCGCCTGTACCGAGCACCCGCGCCATACGAAACAGGTGCCGCTGGCTCAGCTCGTAGTGCAGCGGCTCGAGGAAACCACCCGCGTCGGTATTATAGCCGACCAGCTGCTCACCCTCGCGAACGATCGTGTTGACCGCGCCGATACGCGCCGCCAGCGGATCGAGCCGGTCGAGCAGCGTGATCACCGCCTGCTTGTGTGGCATGGTGACATTGCAACCGCGCCAGTCGGGATCCGCGCGACGGTTATCAAGGTAATCTGCCAGTTGCCCCATAGTGACATGCACGGCCCGGTAAGCGGCATTGAGGCCCAAATGAGCAATCCAGAAACCATGGATCGCGGGGCTTTTTGATTGGGTGATAGGATCGCCTATAACTTCGGCGTAGGGAAGGCTCACGATTCCAACTCCCCTAGCTCGCGCAGAGCTGTGAGCACGCCGAGCAGCGGCATGCCGAGCACGGTGAAGTGGTCACCTTCGATCGCGTCGAACAATTGCACACCCAGCCCTTCGATACGGAACACGCCAACGCAGTGGCTGACTTTGGGCCATTCGGCGTCGAGATATCGCTCGATGAATCCGTCGCTCAGTTCGCGCACATGCAGCCGTGCAAGCGAAGCCTCGCTCCATTCGCAAGTATCGTCGCGCACCAATGCCGCGGCGCTATGCAGTTCCATCACCTTGCCCGAAAAGAAATGCAGGTGCTCTGCCGCCCGCGCGCGGCTTTCAGGCTTGTCGAAACGCCGCCCGCCACACATCACCAGGCTGTCGCTGCCGATTACCAACCGCCCAGGATGCGTGCTTGCCACTGCTTGTGCCTTTGCGACACTCAACGCTTCGGCGATCTCGCCTGGAGCGCACTCCACCAACCCAGCTTCCAACACTCGCTCATCGAGTGATGCAGGGATCGCTTCATGTGCAATACCTGCTACATCGAGCATGGCGCGACGCGACGCGCTCTTCGAAGCGAGCAAGATCATATTGCGCCTTCACCCTCTTTGTCGCCAGGTCTCGGCCTATCGGTGCGCTCCTGCATGAAGCGGATCACTGCGGCAGCGGTTTCCTCGATCGATCGGCGCGTTACGTCGATCACTGGCCAACCATTATCGGCAAACATGCGGCGCGCAAACTGCACTTCCTCGCGCACTTTTTCGCCATCGACATAGGAAGTCTCGGTGCCTTCATTGAGCGACAACAGCCGGTTGCGCCGCACCTGCACCAGCCGTTCGGGGGCGGTGGTAAGCCCCACCACGAGTGGGCGACGGAGCCCGAACAGCGTTGGTGGTGGTGGAGATTCCATTACCAACGGGATATTCGCAACCTTGTATCCGCGATTGGCGAGATAGATGCTGGTCGGCGTCTTCGAACTGCGCGATACGCCAGCGAGTACGATATCCGCCTCTTCCCAATCTTCCCATCCTACGCCGTCATCATGCGCGATAGTATAATGAATTGCTTCGACTCTGCGGAAATAGGCCTCGTCCATCAGGTGCTGGCGGCCGGGCCTACCATGCGCTTCCTCGCCGAGCTGGACTTCGAGCGCCGCCGTGACCGCATCGAGCACCGGTACAGCGGGTAGGCCAAGCTGGCGGCAATGCTCCTCCAGCCTTGCGCGGGTTTCCGGATTCACGAGCGTGAACAGAACTAGGCCAGGGCTGTTTGTGAGTGACGGCACGATCCGGTCGAGATGTTGGCGTGAACGCACCATCGGCCAGAAATGGCGCACGACGTCTGGATTGTCGAATTGCGCGAGCGCCGCCTTGGCGATCATCTCGAGCGTTTCTCCGGTCGAGTCCGAAACGAGGTGGAGGTGCATGCGTTGCATTGCGTGGTAGTTGCATCCTTGCTGGGAATGCCTGTGGAGAATGCAAGGCATAAACCACGGGAGAGGCCTGCCGACAAGTTTGGGGAGAGATTCCATGCCCGCTATCAGCTTTATCGCCAGTGAGTTTGTAGACATCGAGCGTCGCTATCAACAGGCTGGGGATAGCGCGAATAAGTTTGACTCGACCTAGGTAATCCCACGATTCGCAAGCCGGACGGTACTTTGCTCCGCGGGAAAAATCGGGCAGGAGCCACTTGTCCCCGAAATCCACAAGGCCAACAGACTCCTAAATCCTTTTATAAATATAATTATATTGATTGGATAAGACATCATGCCCGGCTTGCTTCTCGACACTTTGCGCGGTCAAAAGGGTGATCGGGTACCCATATGGCTGATGCGCCAGGCAGGGCGTTACCTTTCAGAATATCGCGCATTGCGTGCCGAAAAGGGCGGATTCCTCGAACTCGTCTACGATAGCGAAGCCGCGGCGGAGATCACGATCCAACCATTGCGCCGGTTCGGCTTCGACGGGGCGATCCTGTTCTCGGATATCCTGATCGTGCCGCATGCGATGGGACAGGGGCTCGAATTCCTCGCGGGCGAAGGCCCCAAGCTGTCGCCACCGCTACTAGACGCGCGATTGGAGGATTTCACCGCGCAACCCGAACGGTTCGAAGCGATCTATGAAACCGTGCGGCTGTGCCGGGCGCAGCTCGGCGAAAGCGTGACCATGCTCGGTTTCGCGGGCAGCCCCTGGACCGTCGCGACCTATATGGTGGCGGGCGAAGGCAGCCGCGACCAACATGACACGCGCGAGTTGGCCTATGTCGATCCGGCGCGGTTCGAGGAAATTATCGGCGCCATCGTCGACGTGTCGATAACTTATCTGCGCGGGCAGATCGATGCTGGGGCCGAAGCAGTGCAATTGTTCGACAGTTGGGCCGGCAGTCTCGCACCAGACCAATTCGACCGCTGGGTGATTGCGCCCAATGCCGCGATCACCGCCGCGCTCAAGCAATCTCATCCGGGTACGCCGGTGATCGGCTTTCCCAAGGGCGCGGGAGCCAAGCTTGCTGCCTATGCCAATGAGACCGGGGTTGACGCAGTGGGATTGGATGAGACGGTCGATCCCGAACGGGCGGATCGCGAATTGCCCAAGGGCATGCCGGTGCAAGGTAATCTTGATCCACTGCTGCTGATGGCGGGCGGTGCGCCCCTGGTCGATCGCGCGCGCTTCATCCTCAGGACTTTCGCCGATCGCCCGCATGTGTTCAATCTGGGCCACGGGATCGGACAGTTCACGCCGATCAAGCATGTCGACCAGCTCGTTGCGGCCGTGCGCGGACAGTGATGATTGTGGCGGGGGATGACGCGGTGGTGAACTGCGCCTACATAAGCGAGCGATGCAGGACGTCATCGCCATGACCTATCTTTGGCTCAAGGCTGGCCACATCATTTTCGTGGTCTTCTGGATGGCGGGCCTTTTCATGCTCCCGCGGCAACTTATCTATGTCCACCCGGCGCAACCCGGTTCGGAAGAGGAAGTACTATGGGTTCACCGCATGGGCCTGTTGCGCAAGGTCATCCTCACGCCGAGCTTGGTGGTGGTGTGGGTGCTTGGCCTGCTCATGGCGGCCGAATTAGGCCTGTTTGCGGCCGCGCCGGGATTGGGCTGGCTTCATGCCAAGCTGCTCTTCGTGCTGCTGCTCACTGGCTATCACGGCTTCATGGTCGCGCAATCGAAGAAGGTTGCCGCCGGAGAGCGGCCGCTCAGCGAAAAACAACTGCGCATGCTGGGCGAAGCGCCCGGCCTGCTGCTGGCGATTATCGTGGTGCTGGCGGTGCTCCGCCCTTTCTGAACCATTTGCTCGGCGAACAATCGGCGATTGACGGCGGTTTCCGCGGGTCGTATTTTGAAATCCTCTAACCGGCATGAGGCTTCGCATTCGGTGAAGCCAAGGTCTGCTTTCTCCAAGCCCATATGCCTCACTCAAAAGACGAGGCGACGACCTGTAGGCCAATCCAGAGACGGACATATATTGCAATGCATCTCAAAGACTTGAAACGTAAGACACCGGCCGAACTAGTCGCCATGGCTGAAGAGTTGGGTGTCGAAGGCGCATCGACCATGCGCCGGCAGGATCTGCTGTTCAGCATCCTGCGCGAACTTGCTGAAGACGAGGAATATGAAGAGAAGATCATGGGTGTCGGCACCATCGAGGTGCTGCAGGACGGATTTGGCTTCCTGCGCTCGCCTGAGGCGAACTATCTCGCCGGGCCCGACGACATTTATGTCTCGCCCAACCAGATCCGAAAATGGGGCCTGAGGACTGGCGACACGGTTGAAGGTGAGATCCGCGCCCCGCGCGACGGTGAGCGCTATTTTGCCCTCACAAGCCTCACGAGCGTCAATTTTGACGATCCGGAGGCGGTGCGCCACCGCACCAATTTCGACAACCTCACACCGCTCTATCCGGACAAGAAGCTGACTCTTGATCCGGTCGACCCGACCGTGAAGGACAGGAGCGCGCGGGTGATCGACATCATCGCGCCGCAGGGCAAGGGCCAGCGCGCGCTGATCGTGGCGCCGCCGCGCACCGGCAAGACCGTTCTGCTGCAGAACATCGCCAAGGCGATTACCGACAATCACCCCGAGGTGTTCCTGATCGTGCTCCTGGTCGACGAACGACCCGAGGAAGTCACCGACATGCAGCGCAGCGTGAAGGGTGAGGTTATTTCCTCAACCTTCGACGAGCCTGCGACGCGCCACGTGCAGGTCGCCGAAATGGTGATCGAAAAAGCCAAGCGCCTGGTCGAACACAAGCATGATGTGGTGATCCTCCTTGACTCGATCACGCGCCTCGGCCGTGCCTATAACACCGTGGTTCCGAGCTCAGGCAAGGTACTGACCGGCGGTGTCGACGCCAATGCCCTGCAGCGCCCCAAGCGTTTCTTTGGCGCAGCGCGCAACATCGAGGAAGGCGGTTCTCTTTCGATCATCGCCACCGCGCTGATCGATACCGGCAGCCGCATGGACGAAGTGATCTTTGAAGAGTTCAAGGGCACCGGCAACAGCGAAATCGTGCTCGACCGCAAGGTCGCAGACAAGCGCATCTTCCCGGCGCTCGATGTCGGCAAGTCCGGCACCCGCAAGGAAGAACTGCTGGTGGGCAAGGACAATCTGTCGAAGATGTGGGTGCTGCGCCGCATCCTCATGCAGATGGGCACCATCGATGCGATGGAATTCCTGCTCGATAAGATGAAAGATTCGAAGTCGAACGAAGACTTCTTTGCGACGATGAACCAGTAAACATTGTTGGGTCCGCGCCATTGCGCATTATGGCGCGGGCCCGCTTGCCTTTGGGCGCTATCCAGCTATCACCGGGCCAATGCTGCGCCAATATGTCTATATCAGCACTGCGGACGGGATCGGTCCCGAGGATATCGCTTCGATCCTCGACTCGTGCCAGCACAACAATAGCGAGCGCAATGTTACTGGCCTGCTGCTCTACAACGGGCGCAATTTTCTCCAGCTACTCGAAGGCGATGTAGAGGATCTGTCCTGGGTGATGCGCAAGATCGAAGCCGATCCGCGCCATAACGGGGTTTCGATTATCGAGGATATCGCCATTGCCGGGCGCGCCTGCCCCGACTGGCTCATGCGGCATATCCGCATTGTCGACCAGGTGCCCGAGAGGCGTGTGGCGCTCGACGCCGAACTGCCCGCCGCGCTCGAGCCGAACCTGCGGCGGATCATCCTGAATTTTGCGGCACTGAACTAGGCGCGAAGCTCGCTACGCAATCGAGCACGCAGCCCTAGGCCTTTTGGTGATCCAGCTGCGCAGCCATCATTTCCCAGACCTTGTTTATGGCCTTGAGTGGGCGAACCATCACTTTGAAATCCTTGATCAAACCATCCTCGTCGAAAGCGATCATGTCGATCCCATTGACGTGGATGTCATCCATCTCGGTGGTGAATTCGAGCACGACAGTGTCGTCGCCCACAACTTCGCGCACATAGGTGAAGCTGCCATTTCCCAGCGTCGCCCCCGCTGCAGTGAGATAGGCGACCACGATCGGCTTGCCCACTTGCGGGGTGTGGACGACAGGCGAGTGAAACACCGCGTCATCGCGCATTATGGCGGCGAGTGCGGCAGGATCGCTTCCTCCTTCGATCACTTCGTGCCAGCGCTTGAGGCCTTCGGCTGCAATGCTCATTGGATGCTCCCTATAATCCGCGATGTTCAGCCGAGATGTTCGGCGAAAAAGGCCTTCGTGCGGTTGTCGGCGAGCTGCGCGCCCGCTTCGTTGCGGCGGTTGCCGCTTTCAGTGGCGAAGCCATGGTCGAGCCCTTCGTAATCATAGAGCGTGACCCGCGGATGATCGTCCAGCCCGGCATGCATCGCGGCTTGCGCTTCAGGTCCGACGAAATGGTCTGCGGTAGGCACGTGCAACAACAGGGGATGCGCGATGCCGTGCTTCTCGCCCAGCATCTGGTCGATCATCACCCCGTAATAGCCGACCGAGGCGTCGATATCGGTGCGCGCTGCAGTCATATAGGCGAGCTTGCCGCCCAGGCAGTAACCGACGCAGCCGACCTTCGGCACGCCGGCCACACGGCGGATCCAGTGGATCGTCGCTTCGATGTCCTTCACCCCGTCATCGGGATTGTATTCCCCGAAATAGCCGAGCGCTTCCTGGAATTCGGCTTCGACGTCCGGGTCGAGCTGGATGCCCGGCTTCATGCGGAAGAACAGGTCGGGCGCGACCGCGAGATAGCCTTCGGCCGCCCAGCTGTCGCATTTGTTGCGGATCCCGGGGTTCACCCCGAAGATCTCCTGAATCACAATGATCGCTGCCTTGGGTGTGCCCGCAGGCCGCGCGACATAGGCATCGAAGCTGGCATTGCCGTCGAAGGTGGGGATCGTCGCGTACTGGGTCATTGCGGCTGCTCCTTTGATTCAGCGTGAAAGCGGCTTATCGCTTGCCGCAGGTGATTGCCAAACCCAAATATGTCAGGCGATACGGGGTTCCCGAAGGTTGGAGGGAGTAAGCGCGATGAAGGTTCATATCGAAATCGACTGCACGCCCGAAGAGGCGCGGGCCTTCATGGGGCTGCCCGATGTGTCGAAGGCCAACAATATCTATGTCAAAAGCATCGCCAAGGCGATGAAAGGGGTCTCCAATCCCGACCAGTTGCAGGAATATGCCCAGCAGCTCGCACCAATGGGGCAGATGGGGTTCAAGATGTTCCAGAGCTTCATGGAAAGCGGCATGCGCGGCGCAGGGTCCAAATCGAAATCTGACGACGACTAGGAACTGCGTCGTTTACGCATGAGCGACACCATCTTTGCACTTTCCAGCGGGGCTCCGCCCGCGGCGATCGGCGTGATCCGCATCAGCGGGCCGGCGGCCGGCGCGGCCTTGCGCGCGCTGGTCGGGCGCGATGTCGAACCGAGGCATGCCAGCCTGGTTAAGCTTCGTGGGGATGATGGTGCGCTTCTGGACGAGGCGCTGGTGCTTTGGTTCCCGGGCCCGAATACCGCGACGGGCGAAGACCTTGCCGAATTGCATTGCCATGGCGGCCGGGCGGTGATTTCCGCCATTGAAGCGGAATTGGGTGCGATTTCAGGCCTGCGCCGCGCCGAACCGGGCGAGTTTACACGCCGCGCCTTTGCCAACGGGCGGATCGACCTTGCCGAAGCCGAAGGGCTGGCGGACCTTCTCAGCGCCGAAACCGAGCTCCAGCGCAGCGCGGCAATCGCCATGGCGGGCGGGAGATTCTCCCGGCAGGTCGAGTTGTGGCGCGACGGCGTGTTACGGCTCTCGGCCGAAGTGGAGGCGGCGCTCGACTTTGCCGATGAGGACGATGTGGGCGGGTTGGCAGCCGATTTCGGCGCGCGTCTCGACCAGTTGGCGAGTGAACTGGCGCTATGGCTTGCGCGGCCGCGATCGGAACGGCTGGGAGAGGGTTTCCGCGTGGTGCTCTCTGGGCCGCCCAATGCCGGAAAATCCACTTTGTTCAATGCGTTGGTTGAGAGCGAGGCGGCCATCACTTCGCCCATTGCGGGGACTACGCGCGATGTGATCGAGCGCTCGGTGGCGATCGCCGGAATTCCCTTCACCTTCGTCGATACTGCGGGCCTGCATGAGGGAGGGGGCGACGAAATCGAATCGATAGGGATTGGGCGTGCGCGCGAACAGCTCGAACGTGCCGATCTGGTTCTCTGGTTGGGGCCCGAATACGAGGGACCGAGTGGGTGTTGGGAGGTCGAGGCACAGATCGACAATCATGCGCATCTGGTTAAATCTGCGCCTGATTGGCGGGTTTCCGCGCGGACAGGGGAAAATCTGGGCGCACTGAAGGCCGGGCTGGTCGAGAAGGCGCGTCAGTGCATGCCGAGGCCCGGAGAGGCCGCGCTCAACGCACGCCAGCATGGATTGCTCGCCGACGCCAATATTGCGTTGAGCGAGGCTAGCGAGCTGTCTGACCCCCTCATTATTGCAGAATGCCTGCGCCGGGCGCGCACAGATATCGACCGTCTGGTCGGACGGGCGACCACCGAGGACATGCTCGACGCGCTGTTCGGGCGTTTCTGCATCGGGAAATAGACGGCAACACCCCGATGTTTCACGTGAAACATCGCGTCCCCGCTCTCGCGAAAGTTCTTTGACCCCGCGCCAGCGCGCCTGTATCGGCGCGACATGCGTAGCTTCGACGTGCTTGTGGTCGGCGGCGGTCATGCCGGTGTCGAGGCGGCCTGTGCGGCCGCCCGCATGGGTGCGCGCACGGGCCTGGTGAGCTTCGATCTCGACGCAATCGGCGCGATGAGCTGCAATCCGGCGATCGGGGGCTTGGGCAAAGGCCATCTGGTGCGTGAAGTTGATGCGCTCGACGGGGTGATCGGGCGCGCAGCCGATGCCGGGGCAATCCATTACCGCATGCTCAACCGCTCGAAGGGGAGCGCCGTTTGGGGCCCACGCGTGCAGGCCGACCGCGTGCTGTTCAAGGCTGCGGTGCAGAGGGCGGTCAAGGCGCAAGCTGGGCTCGATCTGATCGAGGATGAGGTGGCAGCACTGCAACTCACTGCGGGTCGTGTTGCCGGGCTGGAATTGGCCGACGGCACGGCGATCGAAGCGGCGGCCGTTATCCTGTGCACCGGGACATTCCTCGGGGGCACGCTGTTTCGCGGTGAGGAACGCTTCGAAGGCGGACGGATTGGCGAGAATTCGGCACAGAAACTTGCAGCGCAGTTGCGCGGCGCGAATTTGCCGATGGCGCGACTCAAGACCGGCACGCCGCCCCGGCTCGACGGGCGCACGATCGACTGGGCCAGTCTCGAAGAGCAGCCATCCGATCCCGATCACTGGACCATGTCGCCGCTCACCGAGCGTCGCGCCAATCCGCAAATCTTCTGCGCGATCACACGCACCACCGAGGCCGCGCACGAAGCGATCCGCGCGAATCTGCACCGTTCCCCGCTATTTACTGGAGCGATCGGAGCGGCCGGGCCGCGCTATTGCCCCTCAATCGAGGACAAGATCCATCGCTTTGGCGATCGTGAGGGACACCAGGTATTCCTCGAGCCCGAGGGCTTGAGCACGCATCTGGTCTATCCCAACGGGATAAGCACCTCTCTGCCGGCTGATGTCCAACTCACCATGCTCCGCGCCATGCCGGGGCTTGAGCAGGTTGTGATGGAAGTCCCGGGTTATGCGGTGGAATATGATCACATCGATCCGCGTGCGCTCACGGCGGACCTGCAATTGCGAGCGATTCCGGGGCTTTACTGCGCCGGGCAGATCAATGGCACAACGGGCTATGAAGAGGCTTCTGCACAGGGGCTGGTGGCGGGGCTCCACGCCGCAGCGCATGTTTTGGGCCTTGAGGCACCACGGCTCGACCGGGCGAACAGCTATATCGCAGTGATGGTCGACGATCTGACCCTGCAAGGCGTGAGCGAACCCTACCGCATGTTGACTGCGCGGGCCGAGTACCGCCTGCGTCTGCGCGCCAACAACGCTTCCACGCGCCTTACCCCGCTGGGGATCGAAGCGGGCTGCGTCGGAGCGGAGCGTGCGGAATGGTTTGCGCGCCGTGAAGAGCGCCGTGCAGCTTTGGCCGGGCATTTCGATACAGCGATCCATGCCCGCGAGTTGAGCGAGGCCGGCCTGCCGGTGCGGCGCGACGGCGGCACCAAGCAAGTGAGTGAATGGCTGCGGCACGAAGGAGTGGGCCTGGCCGATTTGAACCAATGGCTGGATCAGGAACTCTCCTTCGATGATCCGTTGATCGCCGAAATGGCCGAAGACGCGGCCTACGCCCCTTACCTTGCGCGGCAGGATGCCGAACTGCGCGATCTGCGTGCAAGCGAAGCGCTTGAACTGGCGCGTGATTTTCCCTTTGGCGAGGTTCCGGGGCTGTCCAACGAGATGGTCGAGCGGCTTGAGGCAGCAAAGCCCGCCAATCTCGCGGCGGCGGGAAGGGTGCCTGGGATCACGCCCGCTGCGCTTTCGGCTCTGCTTGTTCATGCGCGCCGGAGGCAGAAGGCCGCATGAACGGGCAACTCCTGAGCGACGAGGTGTCGGCGCGGCGCTATGTGGAGCAG
The DNA here is from genome assembly GCA_023260985.1 of Altererythrobacter sp. Taxonomy (GTDB): domain Bacteria; phylum Pseudomonadota; class Alphaproteobacteria; order Sphingomonadales; family Sphingomonadaceae; genus Erythrobacter. The sequence continues at coordinate 67,816 of JALRKY010000080.1, forward strand.
ATCGCGGATCAGGTCGCGATGGAACGGCTTGAAGTGCTGATTGCTGAGCTTCTTGCCGAGAACCAGCGCCAGAACCTGATCTCGCACCCTTCCGAGGCGCAGGTGTGGCAGCGCCATATTGCCGACAGCGCGCAATTGCTGCGATTTGTTCCACGTGAAACATCTGGCACCTGGCTCGACCTTGGCACGGGGGCTGGCTTCCCTGGCATGGTGATTGCTGCGATCGAGCCCGAGCGCGAAGTGGTGCTGGTCGAATCGCGGGCGCGCCGCGTCGAATGGCTCGAACGAATGGCGGAGAAGCTCGCGCTTCCGCTGTGTCGGGTCGAAGGCAAGCGGCTTGAGCTGGTCAAACCGTTCCCGGCGCGTGTCATTTCGGCACGCGCCTTCGCGCCATTGCCAAAGCTCCTGAAACTATCCGCACCCTTTTCCACAAAGGCGACCACCTACCTGTTGCCCAAGGGGCGCTCGGCGGCGCAGGAACTGGAATCAATCCCTGCAAAGATTCGTCGGATGTTTCACGTGGAACACTCCTTGACCGATGCAGAGGCGGGGATCATCGTAAGCACCTGAGTGCGGGAAGGCGGAAAGCAGCCGATGATCACGATAGCCATTGCGAACCAAAAGGGCGGGGTGGGCAAAACCACAACCGCGATCAATATCGCTACCGCAATGGCGGCGATCGGCTGGCGCACGCTGCTGATCGACCTCGACCCGCAGGGAAATGCCTCGACCGGGCTGGGTGTGGGCACCGCTGCGCGCGTCGCGTCGAGCTATGATGTGCTGATCGATGGTGTCTCGCTCAAGGATGCAATGGTTGCTACGAGCATTCCCGGACTCGATATCGTTCCGGCGACGGTAGATCTCAGCGGTGCCGAAGTGGAGCTGGTTTCGGTAGAGGAACGGACTTCGCGCCTTGCCACTGCTCTTTCGGCGCATCGCGGGCACGATATCTGCTTCATCGACTGCCCACCCTCGCTCGGCCTGCTCACGCTCAACGCGCTTTCGGCCGCCGATACATTGCTGGTGCCGCTGCAGTGCGAATTCTTCGCGCTTGAGGGCCTCAGCCAGCTGTTGCAGACGGTGGAGCAGGTGCAGCAGCGCTTCAATCCCGCGCTCGGCATCATCGGCGTGGCGCTCACCATGTTCGATCGGCGCAACCGCCTGACCGACCAGGTGGCGGACGATGTACGCGAATGCCTCGCCGGCCTGGTGTTCGACACCGTGATCCCGCGCAATGTGCGCCTGTCCGAAGCGCCGAGCCACGGCTTGCCCGCACTGGTCTATGACCACTCTTGCGCCGGCAGCCGCGCCTATATCGCACTCGCGCGCGAACTCATCGGGCGCCTGCCCCGCGAAAGGAAAGCCGCATGAGCAACCCGACCGATCCGATCCGCTTTTCGGTGCCGGGCGTTGCAGCTACTGACCGGAAGAAGAAGCTCGGTCGCGGGCTGGGTGCCTTGTTGGGTGAAACCCGGCGCGAAGAACCGTTGGCGCAGCCTTCAGCCGACGTTTCGTCTGAAATCGGCGTTAAAACAGAATCTTACGCGACTTCGGGTCTCGCATCGCTACCTGTTTCGTCGATTGAACCGCTGCCCGGCCAGCCTCGCAAGCATTTCGACGAGGCTGCTCTCGACGAGCTCGCTGCCTCGATTGCCACGCGCGGAGTGATCCAGCCGGTGATCGTGCGCCCGCGTGGTGCAGGGCGTTACCAGCTGGTGGCGGGCGAGCGCCGCTGGCGCGCAGCGCAGAAGGCGCGGCTCCACGAAATTCCGGCGCTGGTGCGCGAACTAGACGAGCGCGAAGTTATGGCGCTCGCGCTGATCGAGAATATCCAGCGCGAGGATCTCAATCCGGTCGAGGAAGCGCGTGCCTACCAGCGGCTGAGCGATGACGAAGGGCTGACCCAGGCCGATATCGCGCGCATGGTCGAAAAGTCGCGCAGCCACGTCGCAAACCTCCAGCGCCTGCTGGCACTGCCCGATGCGGTGCTCGACCTGGTCGAGCAAGGCACGCTGTCGATGGGGCATGCGCGTGCGTTGATCGGGAATGACGATGCGATCGCGCTCGCGAAGCAGGCGGTGCGCGACAATCTCTCGGTGCGCGAAGTCGAGCAACTCGTCCGCGGCGATGCGGCGCCCAAACTACGCAAATCGGCAAAACGCAACACGCGCGAGCCGGCCAAGGATGCCGATATCGCTGCGGTGCAGGCGCATCTCGAGGAATTCCTGGGCCTGACGGTGCGGATCAAGACTGAAACCGATCCGCGCAAGGGGGCGGTAACGATTCGCTATCGCACGCTCGACCAGCTCGATTTGATCTGCCAGCGACTAACCGGCGGAGATATCTAGCCCGCGAGCAAGTCGCGCCGCGCGACTTTCCGCACAAAGGCGTGGGCAAGAAGTTGCGCCGCGCAACTTGATGCAAAGCAAACAACTGAATTTTCGTGTGAATTTCCGGCGCGACTAGATTCGCGATGCGAGAAGTTCAGCCAACGCTTCGATTCCCGCTGCATCGTCGGCGGTGAATCGTGCGGGGGCCGGGCTGTCGAGATCGATCACAGCCACAACTTCGCCATTGCGCTTCACCGGCACCACCAGTTCCGATCGGCTCGCCGCGTCGCAAGCGATATGTCCGGGGAAGGCGTGGACGTCTTCGACCAATTGCGTTTCGCCCGATGCCGCCGCTGCGCCGCAAACGCCCCTGCCCAGCGGGATGCGGATGCAGGCTGGGCGGCCAACGAAGGGGCCTAGCACCAGTTCCTCGCCATTGCCGGTTTCGACCATGCGATAAAAGCCCGCCCAGTTGAGATCGGGCAGGAATTCCCACACCAGCGCAGCGACATTGGCCATATTGGCCACGCCGTCGCTTTCGCCCTGGGTCAGGGCATCGGCAGCATCGCACAATTGGCGATAGCGCTCTGCGGGTTCGAGCGCAGGATCGGGGCGAAAATCATACATCGTGCCGTGCGATCTAGTGCCGCGCGCGACGAAGGCAAGCCCGGCGCGTGAAAGAGGGAGATTGCGGCGCCCCTTCGGCTAGCCTATTCCCTTGCGCCATGAGCACAACTCGCAAGATACTGATCGCCCTTCTCCTTATCATCCTGCTGCTGGGAGCCGCCATCTGGTGGCTGGCGCGCGGCGACACTGCGACCCTATCGGTCGCCGAAGTTGCAGGCACCGATCCCACGCTGGAGCAGCCCAAGGCCGAATCCTTCCCAACAGTTCGCATTGCCAAACCGGTCGGCTGGGCCGAGGGCGAAGCGCCCGAAGCCGCCGAAGGGCTGGCGGTTGCGCGTTTCGCCGAAGGACTCGATCACCCGCGTGTGTTGCAGGCGCTGCCCAATGGCGACGTGCTCGCGGCACTGGCGCGTTCGCCCAAGAGCGATGACGACGGCGGCATCATGGGTTGGATCGCCGACCTGCTGATGAGCCGTGCCGGGGCAACCGGCGACTCACCCAACCAAATCGTGCTGCTGCGCGATGCGGATGGCGATGGCAACGCGGAAGTGAAGCAAGTGATCCTCGATGAATCGGGTGGGCTCGATTCGCCTTCGGGGATGGGCTGGCATGACGGCACGCTCTATGTCGCCAACCACGATGAAGTGCTTGCCTATCCTTACGAACTTGGCACGCTCAAGGTCACCGGCAAGGCGCGCAAGCTGATGGACCTGCCGCCGGGCGGCGGCCACTGGATGCGCAATCTCGAACTCAACCCCGAAGGCACGCTACTCTATGTTGCGGTCGGTTCGGTCTCGAACATTGGCGAGAGCGGGATGGAGGTCGAGCAGGGCCGCGCGATGATCTGGGAATATGACCTGACGACCAATCGCCAGCGCCAATTCGCGGTCGGGCTGCGCAATCCCAACGGGCTTGCGTGGAGCCCCTGGTCGGGCGAGCTGTGGACCACTGTGAACGAGCGCGACATGCTCGGCAGCGATCTCGTGCCAGACTACCTCACAAACGTGCCTGTGGGTGCGCAATATGGCTGGCCGTGGGTTTACTGGAAGGAGAATCTCGACGAGCGCGTCAAGGCGCCGCGCCCGGCCTATCTGGTCGAATATGCGCGCAAGCCCGAATATGCGCTTGGCCCGCACGTCGCCGCGCTTGGGCTGGTCTTCACGCAGGAAGGCCACTTGATGGGCGATAAATTCGCCAGCGGGGCCTTCATCGCGCGTCACGGCTCGTGGAACCGCAAGCCGGCCTCGGGCTATGACGTGGTTTATGTCGCCTTCGATGCGCGCGGCAATCCGCAGGGCAAGCCCGTTCCGCTGCTGACCGGCTTCTTCAAGGGCGACGGCACCACGCATGGCCGACCGACCTGGGTCGAATGGGCGGGCGACGGCGCGCTGCTGGCGAGCGACGACACGGCTGGTATCATCTGGCGGGTCAATGCGCCGGGCGCGCAGCCCGGCAAGGGCATCGAGCGGGTGCGCTCGGCTCCGCTCCGCCCGCAACGCGAGCTATCGGGTGATCCGCAGGCTGTTTTCACCGGCGAGGAGCTGGAACGCATCGTCCCGGTGCAATAGGGCGCGAAGTCGCGACGTCAGATTGCTTTCCCGGCCCGACCGGCCAGCTCGACCACGAATTGCCAGGCGCTGCGCCCTGACAGCGGGCCGCGTTCGCGCGACCAGCTGAGCGCATCCTCGGGCGACCATTCAACACCCAGTGGCGTGGCATGGGCTGCGACGATCGAAAGGAACTCGTCCTGCGAGCAGGGGTGGAACCCCAGTCGCAGGCCGAAACGGTCGGCCAGCGCGAGCGAATCGTCCATCCGGTCGCGTTCCTGCAGCGGATCGGCCTGGTCCTCGCTGCTCCGTGCAAGGATGGCGCGATGGTTGGAGGTCACCGCCAGCCGCACATTGGCGGGGCGCGGCGCAAGGCTGCCCTCGAGCGCGCTGCGCAAATGCCGCATGGTCTGGTCGGACGAATGGTCGAAGGCGAGATCGTCAAGAAACAGGATGAAGCGCCGCTCGAGATGGCCGATCGCGGCGAACAGTTCGGGCAGGGCATCGAGGCTGGCGGGATCGAGCTCGACCAGCGCCAGCCGGGCACCGGCTTCCTCCTGTTCGGCGGCGACGCAGGCACGCAGCAGCGCAGATTTGCCCATGCCGCGTGCGCCCCACAGCAGCATGTCATGCGCGGCATGGCCCTGCGCATGGCGCCGCACGTTCTCGCGTACCGCGATTTTCTGCCGGTCGATCGCCTTGAGCCGGTCGAGCGGCAACGCATCGAGTTGCGCTACTGCGCGAACCCGGCCTGCGCTCCAGACATAGCCCGCATGGCCGAGCCAGTCGGCGTTGTCCTGCGCGGGCGGGGCCAACCGTTCAAGCGCCTCGGCAATGCGTGCCAGCGGATCGCCCTGGTCGGCCATGCCGCGCTCTAGCTCGCGAGCGCTTCGGCAGAGAGGCTGTAGAGCAGCCCTGCCCCTGCGGTGGCTGACGTCTTGAGGCCGCTTGCCTCCGGCACGATTCGATCAAGGAAGAAGCGCGTCGTGACCGGCTTGGTCGCGGCCAGCGTGGGGGCTGCGCCCGCCGCAATCGCCTGCGCCTGCTTCGCCAGCTGCCAGCCTGCGACTGCGACCGCGAGCATGGTGCAGAAGGGCACACTGCCCGCGAGCCTGTCGTCGAGGCTGGCTCTGCTCGCCATCCATGTGGCGATCGCACGGCAATCTTCGGCTAGGGCGCGCAGCGCGGGCTCTTCACCAGCGTCGTGGATAATGTCGGCGATCAGCGCCTCGACCACGCCGCCCTGCTCGAGCCCGAGCTTGCGCGTGACGAGGTCGGCCGCCTGGATGCCATTGGTGCCTTCGTAGATCGGGGCGATCTTCGAATCGCGCCAATGCTGCGCCGCGCCGGTTTCCTCGATGAAGCCCATCCCGCCGTGCACCTGCACTCCGATTCCGGAGACTTCGACCCCGACATCGGTGCCCCAGGCCTTGACCAGAGGCACCAATACCTCGGCGCGCTGCCCCGCGGCGAGATTGCCCAGCGTGCCGCGATCGACTTGGCCTGCGCAATAATAGAGCAGCGCGCGCGCGCCTTCGGTCAGCGCCTTCATGCGCAGCAGCATGCGCCGCACATCGGGATGCTCGATGATTGCGACAGGCGATTTGTCGGGCGAGCCCGCGCGGGCCGACTGCACGCGGTCGCGCGCATAGGCGAGCGCTTGCTGCGTCGCTCGCTCGCCGATCTGCACGCCCTGGTTGCCGACATTGATGCGCGCGTTGTTCATCATTGTGAACATCGCCATCAGCCCGCGATTGGGCTCGCCGACCAATTCTCCCACGCATTCGCCATTGTCGCCATAGGACATGACGCAAGTGGGCGAAGCGTTGATGCCCAGCTTGTGCTCAAGGCTGACGCAGCGAAGGTCGTTCTTCGGGCCAAGCGAGCCGTCGTCCTTCACATGGTATTTGGGCACAAGGAACAGCGAGATCCCGCGCGTGCCTTCGGGTGCGTCGGGCAAACGCGCCAGCACGAGATGGACGATGTTCTCGGCCAGCTCATGTTCGCCCCAGGTGATGTAGATCTTCTGGCCCTGGATCAGGTATTTGCCTGCGTGCTCGCCCTGTTCGATCGGCGTTGCTGTGGCGCGCAGTGCGCCGACGTCCGAACCCGCCTGCGGCTCGGTGAGATTCATCGTGCCCGACCATTTGCCGCTGACGAGGTCGGGAAGGTACCTCGCCTTCTGCGCGTCCGAGCCGTGATGTTCGAGCGCTTCGATCGCGCCCACGCTCAGCATCGGCAGCAGGTTGAACGCCATGTTCGCGCTGCCGAGGTTCTCGAGCACGTTGCAGGCGAGCGTGAAGGGCAGGCCTTGCCCGCCGAATTCTACCGGCGATGCGATCGCATTCCAGCCCTGCTCGACATAGGCGGCGTAGGCTTCGGCGAAACCGTCGGGCAGGCGCACCACGCCATTCTCGAGCTTCGCGCCTTCGAGGTCGCCAATGCGGTTCAGCGGCGCGAATTCGCCCGCTGCGAATTGCCCCACGCCTTCGACGATCGCTTCGACCAGATCGGGCTCGGCTGCGGCGAAGCGCTCGCTCTGCGCGAGCTCGTCGATCCCGGCGTTGACGCGGATGGCAAGCAGCTGGTCCTGGGTGGGCGGCGTATAGGGAGTCACGTCGGTCGAATCCTTGTCTCGCAGCAAAAAACTTGGCTTTGCGCGTCCCCACCTATAGCGGGCGGGCATGACCGGCAAGAACGCTACGGAAGTGATAGCTGCGGACGCAGCGGGAATCGCGCGAGCGGCGACGATTCTTGCCGGGGGCGGGCTGGTCGCGGTGCCGACCGAGACGGTCTATGGACTCGCGGCGCGCGCCGACAGCCCCGAAGCGGTGGCCCGGATATATGCCGCGAAAGGCAGGCCCGATTTCAACCCGCTGATCGTGCATGTCCGCGATGTGGAGCAGGCGCAGCGATACGCGCAGCTTTCGGGTGTCGCGCTGGATGTGGCGGGGGGCGAGTGGCCGGGGCCGCTGACGCTGGTCCTTCCGCTGCGCGCTGATGCGGGCTTGGCACCGGCCGTGAGTGCTGGGCTGCCGACCGTCGCCTTGCGGTGCCCGGCGCATCCGGTGATGCGCCATTTGCTCGAACAGGTCGATTTCCCGCTGGCGGCCCCTTCGGCCAATCGCAGCGGATTTATCAGCCCGACGCGGCTCGAGCATGTGCTGGCCTCGCTCGATGGAAGGATCGAGATGGTGCTCGATGGCGGCCCCTGTGCGGCCGGTGTCGAATCGACCATCATTGCGATCCGCGAGGATGGCAGTTGGGACGAGCTGCGGCCCGGCCCGGTGGATGTCGAGACCCTGCGCGCGCGATATGGCGGCGCGCGAAACAAAATTGGCGGGGAGACTCCCGCCGGAAGTATTGAAGCGCGTATTGAATCTCCGGGCCAGCTAGCCAGCCACTATGCTCCTGGAAAACCCGTGCGGCTGGGCGCGCTCGATGCCGAAGCTGGCGAATTCCTGATCGGCTTTGGCGATGTGGCGGGCGATTGCACCCTTTCCGCGGCGGGCGAATTGGATGAAGCCGCCGCACGGCTCTACGATTGCTTGCATCTTGCCGCGGCCAGCGAGCACTCACGCATTGCCGTGGCGCCGGTTCCTGAACGCGGGATCGGCAAGGCGATCAACGACCGACTGCGGCGCGCCGCAGCCTGATTCTGCTCGCTCAACGCTCGGGAGATGCGGCCAGCCCGGGGTTGTTGCGCAGCAGGATCTGGATTTCCGAGTAGGTTTCCTTCGCCTCGAAGCAGGCGCGATCATTGCCTTCGCGGCATTTCTCCAGCTGCCGATCATAGCGCCGCTCGAACTGGCGCAACTCTTCCTCGCGTTCACGCATTTCGCGTCCGCGCTTCTCGTCGGCTTCGGACTGGCTGGTGGTGGCAAGGTCGACTCCCTTGCTTGCAACCTTGACGGGTGCGGTCACGACGTCAGCGGCGGCGCGAACCACGCAGCCGCCAAGGAAAAGGGAAGACAGGGCGAGAGCAAGGAAGGGAAGGCCGCGCATGGGCTGGATGTCCCACACGCGGCCATTGCTTGTCCAGCGGCACGCGATGAAGCGCGCCGAATTGCCTTCGGTTATTCGGCTGGGGCGGCCTCTTCAGCACCCGGCTCGCACTTGAGCGTGCCCGAACCCATTGCGTTGATCTCGCAGGCCGCGCGCCCGATCACGCGCACATCGCCCGAGCCCATGATGCTCGCCTCGACCTTGCCGTCCGAGGCGAATCTGGCCGAGCCCGCACCGGCGACGGTGACATCGGCGCTGTCGACCTTGAGACTCGCCATGTCGGCCTTGCCCGAACCGAGAATGTTGAGGTCGAGCGTCGTCGCCGTACCGGCGGTCGTGAAGGTGCCTACGCCGGCGATGGTTACATCGGCAGTGTCCGCCATGGCAGCCGTTTCGACCTTGCCCGAACCGGCGATCACGATTCTTTTGGCGCAGGCATCGTCACTCGCACGATCGCCGTGCCGCTGTGATCCCATTTGCCGTTCTTGCGCATCACCGCGAGCGCGCCGTCCTTGAGCGAGAAGCGGAGCAATTCGGTCGTTTCGCTGTCGCCTTCGACATCGATGTCGAGCGCGTCGCTTTCGCTCAGCTCCACCGTGTCGGGGCCGGCCAGGATCAGCGCGGTCGGCGCATCGCCCGACATGTCGAGCTCGGCCGGCGGTACGCCTTCCTCGCCATTGATTTCGATATTCATGTCATTGCAGCCAGCCACCGCCGCGGAAAGGGCGATCGCTGCAACGGGCGCCAGGCGCTTGATCAGCTTGCTCAGCATGGGTTCCTCCACTACATAATCTGTATTGTTCATGTAATACACTATGAGACCCACATTAACCGCCCATACGAAAAGGGCCGCCCTTTCGGGCAGCCCTTCGTCGAATTCAGAATATCGCCGGTCTATCAGGCGTCTTCGGTGTTCTCGTAATATTGCGGCGCGTGCTTGCGCAGCACATCGAGAATCTTGCCGAGCGCGGTCGGTTCGTCGGTTTCTTCCATCGCCGCAAGTTCGCGCGCGAGGCGGCTCGACGCCGCCTCGAAGATCTGGCGTTCCGAATAGCTCTGCTCGGGCTGGTCTTCGGGGCGGAACAGGTCACGCGTCACTTCGGCGATCGATACCAGGTCGCCCGAATTGATCTTCGCTTCATATTCCTGCGCGCGACGCGACCACATGGTACGTTTGACCTTGGGCTTGCCCTTGAGCGTTTCCATCGCTTCCTTGAGCGTCTTGTCGCTCGACAGCTTGCGCATGCCGATTGCTTCGACCTTGTTGGTGGGCACGCGCAGCGTCATCCGCTCCTTTTCGAAACGCAGCACATACAGCTCAAGCTGCATGCCGGCGATTTCTTCGTTCTGGAGTTCGATAACGCGGCCCACGCCATGCTTGGGATAGACCACATAGTCGCCGACGGTGAAGGCAGGAGCCTTGCTTGCCATGCACAATCCTTTCTCTGGTCCAGGCCATTGATGGACAGTCGAAGAGGCCCTTTCGGGCCTGCAATTGCAGGCTCCGCGCGCCGCCAACTATCCGAGAATTTGGCCTTGCCTTTCTTTGCTACAACCCGGGCGCGGGAACCTCTCCGGAGCGGTTGATCAATTATATAGCAGACCCGCAACAAAATTGCGAGTCGCAAGCGCAATCGCCCCGAATGCTATCGGGAAAGGTCGTGTGAAGCCTAATCTGCGGAAGGCTTGGCCAGTGCCTCGCAGGGGCAGCGAGCCCGGTTCAGTCGCCTTCGCCTGGCTCGGGCGAGAAGTACTTCTCGAACTTGCCTTCCTCGCCCTTGTGGTCGTCGGCGTCGGCCGGCGGTTCCTTCTGGGTGGTGATATTGGGCCATTCGGCCGAATATTTGGCATTAAGCTCGAGCCACTTTTCGAGGCCGTCCTCGGTATCGGGCAGAATCGCCTCGGCCGGGCATTCGGGCTCGCACACACCGCAGTCGATGCATTCGGAGGGGTTGATGACCAGCATCGTCGCACCCTCGTAGAAACAGTCGACCGGACATACTTCGACACAGTCGGTATATTTGCACCGGATGCAGGCGTCGGTGACGACATAGGTCATGTGGCGGATTCCCCTTGCGTATCGCGTGTTTCGTCCGCTGCTATCGCGCTTTCTCCGCTTCGGTCAAGCTCGCGATAATGCGAACGCGCCATTCCGGGCGGGCCGCGCCGGTCGGGCAGGGAAAGAACCTCTACGATCCGCACCTGGTTCCCCAGCGGGAACGTGAGCATGTCGCCCGGATGCACATCCTCGCTGCCGCCCCGCACATGCACACCGTTGAGCCGGATGTGCCCCTCGGCGATCATCGCCTGTGCGCGACTGCGCGTTCGGGCAAAGCGCAGATAGACCAGCAGCCGGTCCATCCGCATTGCCTCGCCCATCAGCCGAGCAGTTCCTTGAGCGCGTCGAAAGCACCGCCTGCGCGCGCCGGGCCATGCTGCCTTTCGCGCGGCTTTCCGCCTTTCCCGGCTGGCTTTCCTTTGCCGCCTCCCTTGGCGCGGCCCTTATGGTTCGACTTGCTATGCCTTTGCTTGGCTGCGGGTGCATCGTGATCGTTGCGTTCGCCAGGGCGGCGCGGGCGCCAGCTCCACATGTCCGGCGCGGGCGGGCCGAATGCGCCTTCAGCCAGCGAGCGGACGCCCTGCCGCTTGAACCCGGCACTGCCGAGCAGGCGCGGGATATTGCCCGCTTCAAGCCCGATCGAGATCGGGAGCGAAAGGTCGATCGCGAATTGCGATGGCGGTTTGGCTTTGCCCCCTGCCCCGGCTGCCTTTGCGCGTACGTTGAAAGCGGCGCGCAGGATTTTCTCGGCAAGGTCGACGCGGATCGCTTGGCTGCCCGCCGGTCGATAGCCCGCGGGCAAGCGCCGCTGCTCGCCGATCGCCGGCAGCATGGAATCTTCGAGCGGGCGGCGGTCGATCCCCAGTGCATGAAGCAACCGGCGCGGAGCGGGCTTGAGCAGCGCGGGCACGAAGATGTCGAGCGCGCCGAACGTAACGCCGAGCTTGCGCAGGTAGGGCCGCAATTCCTTGGGCAAATGCTGCAACCCGGCATCCTCGCGGCTGACGCTGCCATGGCCTGCGATCACTGTGTGGAGCAGTGCGCGCGCTTCGGAGCCCGCCGCCGGATCGCGCGCTGCCGCCGCAAGCGCGCGGAGCGGCGCGAGCGGTTCAAGCTGAGCCTCAAGCCAGCCGAGCAGCGCCGCTTCGAATGGCTTGCGCTCGAGTTCGGGCAAGAGGGCAAGCTCGCGCACCGAAACGAGGCGCGGCTTGCCGAAATCATCAGGCAGTTCGACTTGGGCGAGCCGGTGGCCGTTCCACTGGATCGCGCCTTCGGACAATTCGAGTTCGCCAAGCCCTTCGGACGCGATCCATTGCGCGCGCTGCGTCAACAAGGCCGGCAGCGCCTTCTCGCCTGCCGCGAGAAGCATCTTGCGGTCCGCCACGGTGGCGTCCGGCGCGACCACGAAGCGGAACCCTTCGAGCTTTCCAATCGGTTCGCCATCGACAGTCAGCGCGCCATCGGGCGCGAGTTCGACCGGCAGGTCGTTGCCATCTTGGCCCAACGATTTCATCAAAAGCGAAGTCCTCCGGTTTACAAATCTCTCGGTCAGCCGCGCATGGAGCGCATCCGACAGCTTTGCCTCGGCTGCGCGCGCGCGCGCGAACATTTCGTCGCGCGCCAGGACCCAGTCGGGGCGCTGGCAGATATAGGCCCAGGAACGCACCGTGGCTATCCGGCCTTGCAGCGTGTCGATATCGCCTTGCGTCTGGTCGAGTTCGGCAATCCGCGCGGCGACGTAGTCCGCCCCGATATAGCCTTCGCAAAGGTCTTGCCATAGCCGCGCAACGAAGCGCGCGTGCTGCTCTTTGCCGACCGCGCGGAAATCGGGCAGCGAGCAGGCCTCCCAGAAGCGCCGTACCAATCCCGCACCCTTGATGCTTTGCACCAGCGGTTCCTCGCCCAACAGTTTGAGCACGGCCAGGTCGATTGCCTCGGGTGCTGCGCGCAGTTGCGGTTCGTCTGGCGGCGCCTCAAGGTCGCCGATCAGCGTGGAGAGATCGTCAAAGCGCGGTTCGGCTTCGCGCCAGAACAAATGCGCCAGCGGCGCGAAGCGATGCTCCTCGATCGCGTAAATTTCTTCATCGTTGAACTCGGGCGGCGAGGCCGTGCTGCCACGCATGCCCGAAACCGTGCCGAAGGTGCCGTCGCGCTGATGCCGACCCGCGCGACCGGCGATCTGCCCCATCTCGGCGGGGGTCAGCCGCCGCTGGCGTCGCCCGTCGAATTTGGAGAGCGAAGCGAAAGCGACATGGTCGAGGTCGAGATTGAGCCCCATGCCGATCGCATCGGTGGCGACAATGTAATCGACCTCGCCGTTCTGGAAGAGTTCGACCTGCTTGTTGCGCGTTTCGGGTGACAGTGCGCCCATCACCACTGCCGCCCCGCCGCGAAAGCGCCGCAGCGCTTCAGCCATGGCGTAAACCTGCTCGACGCTGAAGACGACCACCGCGCTGCGCGGCGGCAGGCGCGACAGCTTGTAGCTTCCCGCATGGCTGAGGGTTGAGAAACGCGGGCGACCGACGAGCTCAGCGCGCGGCACCAGCGCCTTGATCATCGGTTCGAGCGTCGAAGATCCGAGAATCATCGTCTCTTCGCGGCCGCGGGCATTGACCAGCCGGTCGGTGAAAATATGCCCGCGCTCGGGATCGGCGGCGAGTTGCGCCTCGTCCAGCGCTACGAAGGCATGGCCACCGCCGAGCCGGTCCATCGCTTCGACCGTGCAGCAGAAATAACGGGCGTCGGGCGGTTCGATCCTTTCCTCGCCGGTGATCAGGGCCACCATCTTCTCGCCCTTGATCGCGCGGAGCCGGTCGAACACTTCGCGCGCAAGCAGCCTCAGCGGAAAGCCGATCATCCCGCTCGAATGGCCGCACATGCGCTCGATCGCGAGATGGGTCTTGCCGGTATTGGTCGGGCCCAGAACCGCCTTGATCGTGCCGTCGCTCACAATCGCATTTGTGGCACTGCGCCGCGCCCCCCGCAACCGCGCGGCACGCCGCTTGGGGCGCTTCTCAACATTTCGCCGCTTGGTGGACTCGCTTGATCGCGCATTAAGCCAGCATTTACTTTGATCGGCGAAAAAAATGGGCCATTGAGCGCGCTGCACCATAGGGTTCGCAGGTCGTGAGGGAGTTGGGGCTTTGGAGCAATTGCGCGAATTGCCGGGCGAGACCGCGAAAGCGATTGAGGAACAGTTCCTCGATTTCGACGACGTGCAGCCTGTCGGTAGCGCATCGGCCAGCGATTCCTCTGCCCCCGACAAGATCGTGCTCAAGCGCGTGGAGGACTGGCGCGCGCGCTTCGACGAATGGCGCACCGAGGCCTCGCGACGGCTCGAGGGGATCGATATCGCTCCCGATCTGGCGGAGGACATCGGCAGCCGCCGCTGGTTCCGCGGGCTGGGCACGATGTTGGGGTTGAGCGCAGTCGCGCTGGCGCTATGGCCCGATTTCGCCCCGCTCGAAGCGCGGCCCGCGATGACGATCGACCAGACCGCGCGCGACGAATTCCGCAGCCACATGATCCTGCCGCTGGCGCTTGGCGCCGACAGCGGGCGGCAAATGGGTGCCGGGCCACGCGTGGAGCGGCTCGCTTCGGCTCCGGAGCGTCCGCAGGTCGAGCTGGTTGCCACGCTGTCGCGCGGCGACAGTTTCGAGCGCATGCTGCAGCGCGCCGGCGTGCGGCCAAGCGATGCTGCGCGGGTGCAGGAACTGATAGCGGGCGAAATGCCGCTCGACCAGATCGAGCCTGGCACCACGATCGATATCACGCTCGGCCGCCGCCCAGCTCCAGGCGCCGACCGCCCGTTCGACGACCTTTCCTTCCGCGCCCGCTTCGATCTCGAGCTCGAAGTGCTCAACGACAATGGCAATCTGTCGCTGCGCCGTAACGTGATCCGCGTGGACGACACGCCGCTGCGGATTCGCGGCACAGTGGGCAAGAGCCTTTATCGTTCGGCCCGTGCGGCGGGTGCGCCGTCCAGCGCGGTTCAGGAATTCATTAAGGCGCTCGACGGGCAGATCGACCTTGAACGCAGCGTGCGAGCCACCGACGAGTTCGACATCATTATCGCCTATCGCCGCGCCGCGACGGGCGAACGACAGGCGGGCAAGGTGCTTTATGCCGGGATCGACCGCGACGGAAAGCCCAAGACCCAGCTGATGCGCTGGGGGCAAGATGGCAATTTCTTCGAGGCTTCGGGTGTAGGCGAACAGCGCGGCGGTATGGTCTCGCCAGTGCCAGGCCGCCTCACTTCTGGGTATGGCATGCGCCGCCACCCGATCCTCGGCTATCGCCGGATGCACTCGGGCGTCGATTTCAGCGCGCGCTATGGCACGCCGATCGTTGCGGTTACCGATGGCCGGGTGGCCGCGGCGGGCCGCATGGGCGGCTGCGGCATCGCGGTGCGGCTGAGCCATGGCAACGGCCTGTCGACCCGTTATTGCCACATGAGCCGGATGGCAGTGAATTCGGGCCAGCAGGTCCGCCGTGGGCAAGTAATCGGCTATGTCGGCTCGACCGGGCTCTCGACCGGTGCGCACCTCCATTACGAGATGTATCGCAATGGCCGCGCGGTTGATCCGCGCACGGTCAATTTCGTCACTCGCGCGCAGCTCGAAGGGCGCGAACTGATGAGCTTCCGCGCCGCATTGTCCGAACTCAAGATGATCGAACCGGGTGCCGCGCTCGAAGATCTTGAGCTGCAACCGAGCGAGATTGCAGCGCCCAAACGCGAAATCGAGAAGATCGACAACAAGCGGAAGATCGGCTGAACGCCAGCACCCGATTGCGCCCCCTGCAATTATCCGGCAACACGCGCGGATGAGCGTATCCTATCCCAATTTGCGCATGCGCCGCACCCGCGCCAGCCAATGGAGCCGCGCGCTCCATCGCGAAAACATTCTGACTCCGGCAGACCTGATCTGGCCGCTGTTCGTGACTTCGGGGGCGGGCGTGGAAGAGCCGATCGCCACACTGCCCGGAGTATCGCGCTGGTCGGTCGACGGGATTGCGCAGCGCGCGCAGGAAGCGGCGGCGATGGGCATTCCCTGTGTCGCGCTGTTCCCCAATACGCCCGCCGACAGGCGCAGCGACGATGGCGCCGAAGCGCTCAACCCTGACAATCTGATGTGCCAGGCGATCAAGGCGATCCGCGATGCCTGCGGCAGCGATATCGGCATCCTCACAGATGTCGCGCTCGATCCCTACACCAGCCACGGGCAGGACGGGCTCGTCGACGATGGCGGCTATGTCGTGAACGACGATACCGTCGCGGTGCTGGTCGACCAGGCGCTCAACCAGGCCGAAGCCGGGGCGGACATCATCGCTCCGTCGGACATGATGGATGGCCGCGTGCGCGCGATTCGCATGGCGCTCGAAATGAACGGTCACCCCAACGTCCAGATCATGAGCTATGCCGCGAAATACGCCAGCGCCTTTTACGGGCCGTTCCGCGATGCGGTGGGTTCGCGCGGGCTGCTGAAGGGCGACAAGAAGACCTACCAGATGGATCCCGCCAATGGCGATGAGGCACTGCGTGAAGTGGCGCTCGACATTGCCGAGGGTGCCGACAGCGTGATGGTGAAGCCGGGGCTGCCCTATCTCGACATCGTGCGGCGCGTGAAGGAGCGCTTCGAAGTGCCGGTCTTCGCCTACCAGGTCTCCGGCGAATACGCGATGATTGAGGCGGCGGTGGCTGCAGGCGCAGGCGATCGCGATGCGCTGGTGCTCGAAACGTTGCTTGCGTTCAAGCGGGCGGGCTGCAGCGGCGTGCTGAGCTACCACGCCTTTCATGCGGCGCGCCTGCTTGGCGGGTGAATCCGATGGCGGAATTTCGGCACGAAACCGAGCGGCTGGTGCTGCGCGACTGGCGCGATGCGGATTGGGCGGAGTTCTTCCGGGTGACCAATACCCCGGCGGTGATGCGCTGGCTCGGCGGCGTGTTGGACGAAGCGGGCAAGGAGGCAACCCGCGCCCGGGTGGAAAGCTGCGCTGCAAGCAACGGTTTCTGCTTCTGGGCCATTGAGCGCAAGGACGACGCTGCGCTGCTGGGCTTTTGCGGGCTCAAGCGTGCCAACGCGCCCGGCTCTACGGTTATCGACAAAATGGAGGTTGGCTGGCGGCTGCGCGAGGATGCCTGGGGCAAAGGCTGCGCCAAGGAGGCGGCGAGCGCCGCAATCGATGCCGGGTTCGATCGCTTCCATGCCGATGAGATCGTAGCATTGACGGTTATCGACAATGAAGCGAGCAGGGGACTGATGAAGCGGCTGGGCATGCGGCGGCGCGCAGAGCTCGACTATCCCGATGCGCGCTACGATCCGCCTTGGCGCGATACGATCGTCTATTCCATCGACCGCCCAGCATGGGAGAAGCAGCGTGGGTGATATTGTGATCGAGACCGAGCGACTGGTGCTGCGCCGGATCGACGAAAGCGATGCCGAGCTGCAATTCCGCGTGCTCAACACGCCGACCGTGATGGAACATCTCGGCGGAGTAAAGGAACTGCACGAGATCGAAGCCAAGCACGCCAAATCGATGGCATGGTTCGCGCAGCGCGGGTTCGGCTTCATGATGATGATTGAAAAATCCAGCGGCGAGCTGGTCGGCCATTGCGGGATGAAGCTGGTCGACAATCCGCTCGCCCCAAATCAGGGCGATCACGAGATAGGCTGGCTCGTGCGCGAGGATCGCTGGCGCCACGGCTATGCCAATGAAGCGATGCGCGCGGTGATCGACTGGGCCTTTGCAACGATTGGCGTGCCCCACCTCGTGGCGCTTACCTGCGACCGGAACGTGCCGAGCTGGCGCTTCATGGAGAAGCTGGGGATGGAGCGGCGGCGCGATCTCGATTTCGACGATCCCGCTTATGACCCGCAGGACAACCCGACTATCCAGTATATGCTGACACGCGAGCAATGGGAGCAAGAGCAATGACCGCAAGGCCAGGAGTCAACATCGTCCCGATCCATGGCAAGTCCCCGCAGATCCACGACAGCGCCTTTATCGCGCCGGGCTGCACTATCATCGGCGATGTTACGATCGGTGCGGACAGCTCGATCTGGTACAATTGCGTTTTGCGCGCCGATGTCAGCCGGATCGTGATCGGCGAACGCAGCAATGTGCAGGACGGCAGCATCCTGCATTGCGACCCGCCGCGCCCGGGCGACCCGGACGGTTCGCCGCTGATCATCGGCGACGATGTGCTGATTGGCCACATGGCGATGATCCATGGCTGCACTATCCACGATCGCGGGTTCGTGGGTCTGGGAGCGATTGCGATGAACAAATCGGTGATCGGCAGCGATGCCATGCTTGCTGCCGGCGCGATGCTCACCGAAGGCAAGGTGATGGAGCCGCGCATGCTGTGGGCGGGGCGCCCGGCCAAGCCGCTGCGCGAACTCAACGATGCCGCGATCGCGGGGATGCGGATGGGCACCGCGCATTATGTCGAGAACGGCCGTGCCCATGCCGCGGCGGTAGCCGCCGCTTTGGGCGACCCGGCCTAGGGGTGGCGCGGCCGCGCGCCGAATTGCCGCCGCCAGAGGCGGTGCACGCATTGATCGACGGTGAAGGACGGCTGGCGCTGCGGGTGACGCCCGGCGCGCGCAGCGAAGCGATGTCGATCGACGGTGGCCAGCTGCTGGTCAAGGTGCGCGCCAGGCCGCAAGACGGGGCGGCCAATCAGGCGGTGCTGGAACTGCTCGCCAGGGCCCTCGATATCGCCCCGTCGCGAATCGAATTGCTGCGTGGCGCGGGCGCGCGCGAGAAGCTCTTCCGGATCGTCGCCTGGGCGAGCCCCCCATAGTCGGGCGAGATCGCCCGCCTGCCTCGGGGCATGAACGCTCAGGCCCGCCGCTCGGAGATCACTCTGTTTTGTCGCCTTTGCGGTACTTGTCGAACCAGGCAATAACCGCAGAGGTTCGCGCGGCTTGCTGGCTGGGCGACTGCGAGAGATTGTTGTGGCTCGAATCAGGGGTAACCACCAGCATGGTGTCGACTCCGGCCAGCTTGAGCGCGCCGTAATATTGCTCGGCCTCGCTGCGCGGGGTGCGATAGTCGTCCGCGCCGACCAGGACCAGCGTCGGGGTCTTCACATTGCCCACAAGGCTCAGCGGCGATCGCGCCCAATAGCCCTGCGGGTCTTCCCACGGCAGCGCACCGAGCCAGTAGCGCCCGAAATAGGCGGTGCCGTCTGCCGTCAGCGAATGGCTGGTCCAGTTGATCACCGGCTTGTGCGAGGCTGCCGCCTTAAACCGGTTGGTCTTGCCGACCAGCCAGCTGGTCAGCACCCCACCGCCAGAGCCTCCGGTGACGTAAAGATCATTCGGATCGGCATAGCCTGCGGCAATCGCGGCATCGACCACGGCCATCAGCTCGTCGAAATTGCTGATCGGGTAATTGTCCTCGATCCGGTCGGCAAAGGCTTCGCCATAGCCGGTTGAGCCGCCCGGATTGCTGAACACCACGGCATATCCCGCCGCGCCATAGAGCTGGTAATCCGCCGAAAACAGCGGGCCATAGGCGGCATAGGGGCCGCCGTGCATTTCAAGGATGGTCGGCACCTTGTCGCCCGGCTTGTATCCCGGCGGCAGCATGATCCACGCCGGGATCCTGGTGCCATCGGGCGCGGCCACTTCGAGTGCACGGGTTTCGCCGAGCTTTTTGTCCGATAGCTTGAGTTCGTTGAGTGCAGTGAGCTGGCGCATCCCCGCCTTGGTCGTCACGCCGACGTCGGGCGGGCGCGTGCTGCTCGCGGTGGTGAACGCCATCGTCCCGCCATCGCTCACCGACCATTCGCCGCCGGTATAGGGAAGCGCGTAATAGGTACTGCCCAGAGCGGGCGCGAGCGGGGTGACCTGCCCGTTCACTGAAACGCGCGCGACGCGGTGTTCGCCATCGCTCTCATAGCTGACGAACAAGCCGGCAGCGGTCCATTCGAGCCCGTCGAAGCTGCGGTCAAAATCCGCTGCGATCCGCCGCGCACCCGAACCGTCTGCATTCATCAGGTAGAGCCCGGTCTGGTCATAGGCATTGCCGAGATCGTCGAAGCCGAAATAGGCGATCTGCTTGCCATCGGGCGAGAATTGCGCGCCGCTATCGGGCCCCTTGCGGCTGGTTAGCGCGGTGATCGCGCCGCTCGCGACATCGAGCGCGTAGATTTCGGACTGCAGCGGTTCGAGCTCCCAATCGGCATTGCGATTGGCGCTGAACAGCAAGGTCTTGCCATTGGGGCTCCATTCGACCGAGCCGCCATTGTCATAGGGGCCGAAGGTCAGTTGGCGCGGCGCGCCGCCGGTCGCCGCGACGAGGAAGAGCTGCGATGTGCCCGGCTGGACGTAGCCTCCACCGTCATTGCGGAAGGAGATCTTGTCGATCACCTGCAGCGGCTTGCCCCATTCGGCGCCCTCGGGCTTGGCGGGAGGCTTGCCCAGGCTCGGTGGTTCGGCCGCAACGCGCGCGGTATAGGCGATGCGGGTGCCATCCGGCGACCAGGCGATCGTGCCGGGTGCTTCGGGCAGCGCGGTGATATTGGCACGCGCGCCGCTCGCCAGCCACAGCACATGCAGTTCCGGGCCGCCGCCGCTTGCGGTCGAGACATAGGCGATGCGGGTGCCATCGGGCGACCAGCGCGGCGAGCCGTGCGATCCTTCGCCTGTGACCAGAGGGGTCTGCGCGCCGCTGGCCACATCGACCAGCCAGATCGAGCTGACCGCGCGGTCGGTCATGATGTCATTGGTGCGCCGGACATAGGCGATCTGCTTGCCGTCGGGGCTGATGCGCGGATCGGCCGCTACCGTAAGCCCGAACAGGTCGTCGCCGGTGAAATGCGGGTCCGACGCGGCGCCCTCCGCCGCGTCAGCGTGTCCGTCGGCCAGCGCCGGTGTAGCCAGCACGGCGGGGCTGGCGAGAACGAGCGCCAGCGCGGTAAGGCGAAATGCAGTCATGTGAACCCCCCTCTAATCGGCCGAATAGATGGCCATGCACCGGTCAATCATATCCCGGTGGTAAATGCTAGAGACAGGGCGGAGTGGGGACGCGAGAAGGGGCCACGCTTCGCCGAAGCGCGGACCCCGCTCGACTGGTGGGCACTCGTCTGGCCCTCAGCCTTTGCTGTCGCCGCCGTCATTGCCCGAAGCTTCTGGCTTGGCGGTCTGCTTTTTCGGGGCAGGCTTCTTCTTCGCCGCGGTTTTCCGCTTCGGGTTGGCTTTGGGCGGAGCGGGCGTGATCTCGAAGCTGGGCTTGCCGTCCTTGATGCCGACATGCACTTCGCCACCATCGGCGAGCTTGCCGAACAGCAGCTCCTCGGCGAGGGGCTGCTTGACCCGTTCCTGGATTAGGCGCGCCATCGGGCGGGCACCATACAGCCTGTCATAGCCCTTGTCCGCCAGCCATTCGCGCGCATCCTTGTCGAACTGGATGTGCACGTTCTGCTCGGCCAGCTGAAGCTCAAGCTGGAGGATGAACTTGTCGACCACGCGCCCGACGGTGCTCTTGCCGAGATAGGCGAAGGGTACGATCGCATCGAGGCGGTTGCGGAACTCGGGGGTGAACATCTTCTTCACCGCTTCGTCGCCCGCATCCTCCTTGCTGACATCGCCGAAGCCGATGCCTTGTGTCGCCATTTGCGCTGCACCGGCATTGGTCGTCATGATCAGCACGACATTGCGGAAATCGACCATCTTGCCATGGTGGTCGGTCAGGCGGCCGTTATCCATTACCTGCAGCAGGATATTGAACAGGTCGGGGTGCGCCTTCTCGATTTCGTCGAGCAGCAACACGCAATGCGGGTTCTGGTCAATCGCATCGGTCAACAAGCCGCCCTGATCGTAACCCACATAGCCCGGAGGCGCACCGATCAGCCGCGAAACGCTGTGGCGCTCCATATATTCGGACATATCGAAGCGCTTGAGCTCGATCCCCATGATCGAGGCGAGCTGGCGCGCGACTTCGGTCTTGCCGACGCCGGTCGGGCCGGAAAACAAGAAACTGCCGATCGGCTTGTCGGGATCGCGCAGCCCGGCGCGGCTCAGCTTCATCGCTGTCGCAAGCCGATGGATCGCTTCGTCCTGGCCGAACACAACATGCTTCAGGTCGCGTTCGAGGTTCTCCAGCGCCTTCTTGTCGTCGGTGCTGACCGATTTGGGAGGTATTCGCGCCATGGTCGCGATCACCACTTCGATCTCCTTGGCGGTGATCTTCTTCTTGCGGCGGCTGGGCGGCACCAGCATCTGCATCGCGCCGACCTCGTCGATCACGTCGATCGCCTTGTCGGGCAGCTTGCGGTCATTGATGTAGCGCGCCGACAGCTCGACCGCGGTCTTGATTGCGTCGGGCGTGTAAGTGACCTTGTGGTGCTTTTCGAAAGCGCTGCGCAGGCCCTTCAGGATCTTGATCGTTTCTTCGATGGTCGGTTCGTTGACGTCGATCTTCTGGAACCGGCGCAGCAGTGCGCGATCCTTCTCGAAGTGGTTGCGGAATTCCTTGTAGGGGGTCGAACCAATGCAGCGGATCCCGCCCGATGCTTGCGATCAGGGCAAGAACAGTTTGTCCAATTGTCGCGAACACTTTTGTCACGATAGATCACCAATG
>JALRKY010000023.1 GCA_023260985.1 Altererythrobacter sp.
ATTGGCGTCCGCGATCGAGCCGGGGCGCAGACCATCGCCCAGCGAATAGGCGATGTCGTACGCCTTCATGATTTCGGTGATCTCGTCGAAATGCTCGTAGAGGAAGCTCTCCTTGTGGTGCGCGAGGCACCATTTCGCCATGATCGAACCGCCGCGCGAAACGATGCCCGTAACGCGCTTCGCGGTGAGCGGGACGTAGGGCAGCCGCACCCCGGCATGGATGGTGAAATAGTCGACGCCCTGTTCGGCCTGTTCGATCAGCGTGTCGCGGAAGATTTCCCAGGTCAGTTCCTCGGCGATGCCGCCGACCTTTTCCAACGCCTGATAGATCGGCACGGTGCCGATGGGGACGGGCGAGTTGCGGATGATCCATTCGCGCGTGTCGTGGATGTTGCGACCGGTGCTGAGGTCCATCACCGTGTCCGCGCCCCAGCGGATCGACCAGACCATCTTGTCGACTTCGGAGGCGACGTCGCTGGCGACCGCCGAATTGCCGATATTAGCGTTGATCTTGACCAGGAAGTTGCGGCCGATCGCCATCGGCTCGGACTCCGGGTGGTTGATGTTGCTGGGGATAATCGCGCGGCCGCGCGCCACTTCGTCGCGCACGAATTCGGGCGTGATGACGTCGGGGATCGCCGCGCCCCAGCTTTGCGCGCCTTCGCGGTTGGCGGCGATCAGCTCCTTTGCCATTTCGCGGCCGAGGTTCTCGCGCTCGGCGACATATTCCATCTCGGGCGTGATGATGCCGCGGCGGGCATAGTGCATCTGACTGACGTTCATGCCGGGCTTGGCGCGCAGCACGCGCCTGGCAACGTTGGGGAAAGCGGGCACGCCGCCCGAACGGTCCGGCCCCAACTGGCCATTGTCTTCCGGCTTCACTTCGCGCGCATCATATTCCTTGACGTCGCCGCGCGCGTGGATCCAGTCGCGGCGCAGCGGCGAAAGGCCCTTGGAGATGTCGATCGTGACCGCGGGGTCGGTGTAGGGGCCGCTGGTGTCATAGACGCGCACGCTGGGCTCGCCGCCCTCAAGGTCGATCTCGCGCATGGCGACGCGAATGCCGAAGCCGGTGCGCGCGCCGACATGGATCTTGCGGCTGCCGCGGATCGACCCGGTGGTGACGCCAATCTCGATCGGGCTGTTGATGTCGGCCATGCAAAGTCTCTCCTACTGGCGGGAGAGCGGTTTCCGGGCAGTTAGCCGTCCGCTCCCTCCGCCGATGCTAATCGGTTCAGGTTCAACGGGTCGGGCGGCGCTTACCCCGCCCCTCTCAGCCGCAAGCTGGCTCCCCGGGGATGACAAGGCCCTAGACCTGTGCAAGCATCCAGTAAAGACGAAGCGGGATAGAACACGCCATGGCAAGCATCGCAGAGGCCAGGGAACGGCCGATTACTCCAATCGATCTCAGCGCGAACGCGCTCTATATTGAGAGCCGCTGGCACGCGCCATTCGCCCAACTGCGCAAAACCATGCCGCTGAGCTATCTGCCCGACAGCCCGTTTGGCGCCTATTGGTCCGCCGTGACGCACGAGCTGATCCAGCAGGTCGAGCTCGACTGGGAGACCTGGTCGTCTTCGTGGGAGCGCGGCAACATCACCATCGCCGATGACGTGAACGACCACGCCTTCCCCAATTTCATCGCGCAGGACCCGCCGATCCATACCGCGCAGCGCAGGGTGATTTCGCCGGCCTTCTCGCCCAGCCAGATGGCCAGGCGCGAAGAGCAGGTGCGCGCGCGCTGCGCCGAATTGCTCGACGGCCTGCCGCAGGGCGGGAAGCTCGACTGGGTCGAGCGCGTGTCGATCCCGATGACCATCGGCATGCTCTGCATCCTGTTCGACATGCCCTATCACGAATGGCGCGACATCAAGCGCTGGTCCGACTGGGCGAGCGGGGTTTCTGCCGACAATCTCAACGAAGAATATTTCGCCGAGTTCCTGGTCCAGATGGGCCAAATGCTCGAACGCTTCGACCGCGAGCTGGAGGCGCGCCGCGCATTGCCACCCAGCGACGATTTGCTAAGCCGCATGGTCCATTCCGAAGCCATGGGCCACATGGAACCGATGGAGCGGATCGCCAATATCGCGCTGCTGATCGTGGGCGGGAATGACACCACGCGCAATTCGATGAGCGGACTAGTCGAGGCTCTGCATCTCTATCCCGACCAGCTCGACCTGCTGCACGCCAATGCCGATCTGATCCCCAATGCGGCCCAGGAAATCATCCGCTGGCAATCGCCGGTCACCCACATGCGGCGCACCGCCACGCGCGACACCGAGCTGGCGGGCCAGCAGATCCGCCAAGGCGAGAAAATCATCCTGTGGTACATCTCGGCCAATCGCGACGAGTGCGTGTTCCCCGATGCGGACCGTTTCGACGTCGCGCGCGAGAATGCGCGGCGGCACCTCGCCTTCGGCCACGGCATCCACCGGTGCGTGGGCGCGCGGCTGGCCGAAATCCAGATCGCCACGGTGATCGAAGAGATCATCGCCCGCAACTGGCGCATCGTGCCGCAAGGCGAACCGAAACGGCTGGCGAGCCCGTTCCTGCATGGCTTCACCGAAATGCCGGTCCGCATCGAAACGCGGAGCTGAGCGGGCATGTACACGCTCTACGGCGCGCTCGCTTCGCCCTATTCGATGAAGATGCGCGCGGTGCCGCGCTACCGCCGGATTCCGTTCGTGTGGAAGGACGGGGCCGCGGTTGCGGAAGCGCTGAAGAAGGTGCGCGCACCGGTGATCCCGGTGCTCGAGTTCCCCGAAGGGAGCCTTGCCAATGATTCGACCCCGCTGATCCATTATTTAGAGGCGCGACATGGCAATCGCAGCATCGTCCCGCCCGATCTGGCGATCGCCTTCCTCGCCTGTCTGCTGGAAGATTTTGCCGACGAATGGCTGACCAAGCCGATGTTCGGATATCGCTGGCTGGAGGAAGTCGACCAGGTCCAGATGAGCCGCTGGCTGGCCCATATCGACGATTTGTCAGGACATGAGGGAGAATGGTCGACCGAGCCGAGCGAGTGCGCGTTCAAACTCGCGCGGATCGCTGGAGAGGTCTACGCCCTCTTACTTGCTGCCGATGCCGTCGCCTTTGAGTCAGGCGCGGATCAGTTCACCTTCGAAGCAATGGGGCAAAGCTATTCTCAGGTGATTTTCAAGTACCAGGTCAGATGGCTTGCCAATCTGCGCGCGCGCTTTGCTTTGCTTGGCGAGAATGACCGGCAACGCGCGCCAGGGATGATCGGCACTGACTGGAGCGCGCTGCTCGGTGAAGGTTAGGCCTCGCTCGCCGGAGACGAGCTAAGAGCTTGGAGCCCTTCGGCGACGAAACGCGCCACCGCAGGGGCCTGGTCTTCCAGCGTGCCGCCGATGCGGCCGTTGCGCCACTGGTTGCACACCAGTTCGGCGGGGCCGAACATCAGCGACTGGATGGTGGCCGGAGGCAGAATCGGCAAGCGCCCTGCCGCAAGATGCGGAATGGCCCATTCCATCACCGGCCGCTCGATCTCGACCGCCAGGCCGGCCCATAATTGCGTGTTCTGCGCCAGCCATTTCGAATGCGAGAATTGCGTGATCAGCCGGAATTGCCGCTGCGGGTCGCGCGCCTGGAACAGGATGGCGGCGCGCGCGCCTTCACCTATCGCCTCGCATGGGTCGCCATCGTATCCCAGGATGCATTCGGCGACATAGCCCAGATAGGCGCACCGCTCGCTCACGAAGATTGCTTGGAGCACGCCATCCTTCGAACCGAAGTGATGGAAGATCGACCCGTTCGAAACACCCGAGCGTTCGACCAGATCCTTCATCGCCATGTTCTGATGCCCGATCTCGATCACGAGCTCCGTCGCCGTGTCGAGCACGAGGTCGCGGGTCTTCTGGCTACGCTTCTGCACTATGGGCCGCATGCTGGAATTACTTCTGGCTGGCGATCCAGCGGTCGATTTTCTCCTCAAGCACCGCCAGCGGCAGGCCGCCGGTGTTGAGCACCTGGGCGTGGAATTCCTTGATGTCGAACTTCTTACCCAACTTCTTCTGCGCGCGCTGGCGCAGTTCCTGGATCTTGAGCGCGCCGATCTTGTAGGCCAGCGCCTGGCTGGGGATCGCAATATAACGTTCGACTTCGGACACCACTTCGGTGCGGGTCATGCCGCTGTTCGCCATCATGTAATCGATCGCCTGTTCGCGGCTCCAGCCTTTGGCGTGGATGCCGGTGTCGACGACAAGGCGCATCGCGCGCATCTGTTCGTCCTGCAGCGTGCCGTAGCGATTCCACGGGTCCTTGTAGAAGCCCATCTCGTAGCCAAGCGTCTCGGCATAGAGCGCCCAGCCTTCGATGAAGGAAGTGGTGCCGCCGAAGCGCATGAAAGCGGGAAGGTCGGCATTCTCCTGCGCCAGGCTGATCTGGAAGTGGTGGCCAGGCGCGCCTTCATGCAGGTAGAGCGTGACATTGCCGGTCGTCAGGCGGCTCGGCAAATCATAGGCGTTGAAATAGAACGTCCCGGGGCGCGAACCGTCCGGCGAACCCTGACGGTAGGAGCCGCCCGCGCTGAACTGTTCGATCGAAGGGTCGTAGGGCTCGATATTGAGCGACGACTTGGGCAGGAGCGAGAAATAGTCGCCGATCTTTGCGTCGACGTCCTTGCCGATGTCGTAATAGCTCTGCGTCAGCGCTTCGCGGCTCTTCGGCTTGAACTTCGGGTCAGTGCGCACGTAGTCGAAGAATTCGCCGAGCGTGCCCTTGCAGCCGAGTTCCTTCTTCAGTTTTTCAAGGTCGCCCTTGATCCGCGAAACCTCTGAGAGGCCGAGGTTGTGGATGTAGTCGGCGGTGAGCGGCAGCGTCGTCGTCTGCTCGATCAGCATGGCATAGAGTTTGTCGCCGCCCTTCATCTGGCTGAGGCCGACCTGCTCGTGCGCGACGGGCAGGTACTCGTCGCGCAGGAAGTCGCGCAGGCGTGCGTGGACCGCGTTGATCTCATTCGTCTTGGCTTCATAGGCCGCAGTCAGGCGCGCCTTGTCCTCAGCCAAGAAATCCTCGGGAAACATCCCTACGGGTCCCATGAACTGCGATTCCGCGACCGGGATGGCCAGCTGCGTATCGAGCTGGGCGATGACATTGCCAATGGTCAGCTTGGTCTCGACCACGCCCGACTTCATGCCTTCGCGGAAACGGGCGATCGCACGGTCGGTGACCGCGATGTAATCGTCATGCCGTGTGAGGTTATCTTCGTAATTCTCGATCGTCTTGAATGGAGCCACACTCTTGCCGCTGGCGAAATTGGGATAGAAGGTGTGGAAGCCGCTGAAGTGGTTGACCGGGCGCACTTCGGTGAGCGCGCGGATTTCGTCGCTGCTTGCACGGAGGTTCTGCTCCTGCGTATATTTGAACACGTCATAGGCGAGCTGGTCGGTCTCGCTCAGCTTGCGGCGATCTACCAGCGCCAGAAGCGCCAGATTGAGCTGAATGTCGGTGCGACCGGCAATGAATTGCGCATCGGTGAGGTAATCGCCCAAACGACCCGCATTCTTCGTGTCGCCGCGGAACAGGCGCCCGATCGGGTTGAGATCGAGGCTGCGCTCGTCGGATTCGGCGAACAGCTTGAACAGCTTGTCATGCTCGGCCTGCTGCGCGGAAGGCGCAGCGGCGGCAGCGGATGCGTCGTCATTCTGTTCGGCCAGCACAGGCGCGGCGGGAAGGGTGAGCGCAGTAGCAAGCAATGCGGTGCGAATAAGCTTCATTCAGGAACTCCTGTCGGCTCTGGACATGTATTGCTGTTATAATACACACGGACGATAATGTTCGCCCGCTAATCCTCATGCGAAGCGCTGACTTGCTCCGCTCTGCCAAGCGACGCGCTGCATCGACGAATGGCATTGCCGCGCGACCCGGAAAAGGCCCGGCGATTTACAGGTCAATTGTGTCAGTTACCGCTCACGGCATAATCCATTATCACCGCCCGAAACGAAGAGGAGAGACCCGATGCCGTTCCGTATGACCGAGATGGTGGGATGCGAATTTCCGCTGTTCGCCTTCTCACATTGCCGAGATGTGGTGGCCTCGGTGAGCCGCGCGGGCGGCTTCGGTGTGCTGGGCGCGGTCAGTTATACGCCCGAACAGCTCGAAGCCGAGCTGCGCTGGATCGACGACCATATCGACGGCAAGCCCTATGGCATCGACGTACTGATCCCCGAAGTGCAGGCGGTCGACATGAGCGTGACGGCGGACGAGATCGTGGCCGCGATCCCTGCACCCTATCGCGATTTCACGCGCAAAGTGCTGCGCGAAGCGGGGATTGGTGAGGATGCCGCAAAACTGGTCGGCGGGTCGCAGCGGCCCAACACTTCGCTGGGCCAGGAATTGCTCGAAGTGAGCTTCAACCACCCGGTGCGGCTGATCGCCAATGCGCTGGGCACCGCCCCGCCCGCGATGATCGAAGCGGGCAAGAAATACGGCATCCCGGTCGCTGCACTGGTGGGCGCGAAGGAACATGCGATGAAGCAGATCGACGCCGGGGTCGACATCATCGTGGCGCAGGGCGGCGAAGGCGGCGGGCATTGCGGCGATGTCGCCTCGGTGGTGCTGATCCCCGAAGTGTTGCAGGCAATCGAGGAAGCGGGTGCGGATATTCCGGTGCTGGCCGCCGGCGGGATCATGAACGGCAAGCAGATGGCGGGCATGATGGCGATGGGCGCGGCGGGCGTGTGGTGCGGAAGCGTGTGGCTCGCCACGACCGAGGCCGAGACGCATGAAGTGTTCCGCGAAAAGATGGTGCAGGCGACCAGCCGCGATACGATTCGCAGCAAGCACCGCACCGGCAAATACAGCCGCCAGCTGCGCAGCGGGTGGCATGCGATGTGGGAGGAGGCGGAGCTGCCCGCGCTGCCCATGCCGCTGATGAGCATGCTGAGCGAACCGGTGCTGCGCGCGATCGACAAGGCGGCGGTGAACGGCAACCCCAAGGCGCAGGAGCTGTGCTCATACTGGGTCGGCCAGGGCGTCGGGCTGGTGCGCGAAGTGACCTCCGCCGGGCAAGTGGTGCAGCAGTTCAAGGAAGATTTCGTCGCGGGGTATGAAAACCTCGCCGCTGCGATGGAATAGCTCGCCTCAATCGAGACAGAAACGGTTGCCTTCGCGCGCCACGCCGAAGCCGCGTTCGGCGACTTCGCGGCTCTCCACGCTCGCCGAGTCGCGGATCGGATTGGTGTGGTTGTAATGGATGAAATGGACCTTCGCGCGCTGGTCGGCAGGTAGCTGCTGCAACTGGTCCATCGTCGCCTTGACGCGCGGATGTGGGATTTCCGACATATCTCGCCCCGGCAATTCATTATTGTCCCAGAAGGTCGCATCGATAAAGACATGGTCGTTTGCCATCACCAGCAGTTTCCAGTCGATCCCTTCGGTTTCCTTCCACCGCTCCCAGCTGTCGATATCGGGCAGGTAGAGGAAGCCGCGCCCGCCCATGACTGAGGCATAGAATCCGACCGTCTCCGAATATTCGTCGCGATGCGGCACCCGGATCGAGACCACGGCCAGATCGTCTGCCAGCAGCACTTCGCCGCTGTGATCGAGTGGCTCGATCCGGATATTGCCGAGCTGGACCAGTTGGCTCCACGGCCCGTTCGCCTTCAGGAACTGCTCCATGCGCGGCATGGCGTAGACGGGAACGCCCTGCGCGCCCGCCGCTTCGCGCCCAAGCCAGGCGAGGCCAAGATAATGCCCGATATGCGCATGGGTGAGGAAGATCCCGTCGATCCCCAATCCGGCCTTTGGCGGCTCGATCGCATCGAGCGCGGCCAGCTGCTCGGTGATCGCTGGAGTCGCATCGAAGAGGTAGCGCTCTCCCGATGCGCGGTCGATCAGCGCGAGCGAGCTTGGCAGCAGGCGCGGCTTGCCGTCATCGCCATTGCCGATCTGCGGGGCGCCGGCATCCTGCCCCGCGCCCAGCACCACCAGCTCGCGCTGGCACATCGGCGCCTGTCCATCCACGGCGGGCGCGGCGAGCGCCAGCCATGCCGTGCCGGTGCAAAGCGCGCGGATCATTCGATCACGCACCCGCGCACCATTACCCAGTCGACCTTTTCCAGCACGCTGACATCAGCCAGCGGATTGCCCTTCACCGCGATGATATCGGCAGAGAAACCGGGCGCGAGCTTGCCGATCTCCTTCTCCATGCCGAGCACTTCGGCTGCGAAGCTGGTGGCGCTGGCGAGCACTTCGCGGTCGTTCATCCCGCCCTTGCGCATCAGCGCCAGCTCCTCGGCATTGCGGCCATGGTCGTACACGCCGGCATCGGTGCCGAAGGCGATCTTCACGCCCCATTTGCGCGCGCGCTCAATGATGGTTTCGGCATAGGCGGCAACCGCACGCACCTTGTCCTCCACCACTGGCGTATAGATGCCTTTGCCAAGACGATTCTTGATCCCCTGAAACGCCATCAGCGTAGGCACCAGCACTGTGCCGTTCTCGCGCATGACCTTGGCGGTGGCTTCATCGATATAGGTGCCGTGCTCGAGCGTATCGACCCCCGCACGCGCCGCCGCTTCCATGCCGCGCGCGCCATGCGCATGCGCCATGACCTTTAGACCGAGCGAATGCGCAGTATCGACTATGCTCTTCATCTCGGCACCGGTGAAATGCGCTTCGAGCCCGCGGCCTTGCTGGCTGAGCACCCCGCCGGTGGCGGTGATCTTGATAATGTCGCTGCCGTTCTGGCTCGCGAGCCGCACCTTCTCGGCGCATTCGACCGCGCCCGTGCAGGTATAGCCGCCATCGAGCAATTCATTCACTTCGGGGCGGAAGCCCGACACGTCGCCATGCCCGCCGATGATCGAGAGAGCCGGGCCGGCAGCGACGATCCGCGGCCCCGGGATCAGCCCTTCGGCGGTGCCGCGACGGAGCGAAAAGGCGGTTTCCTGCGCGCTGCCCGCCTCACGCACAGTGGTGAAGCCAGCTAGGGCGGTGCGCCGTGCGTTCTTGGCGCCGACGACTACGCCCCATTCATTCGGGTCGACTGCCTGCTTCCAGAAGTCCCCGCCGGGATCGCCGGTGAGGTGGGTATGCAGATCGATAAGGCCCGGCAGCACAGTGTGATCGGGCAAGTGCACCATCGTCGCGCCTTCGGGGGTCGGCTGGAACCCGTCCACGATGCTCACGATCCTGCCGTCAGTTACGGTGATCGTGGCCGGCCCGCTTGGCTGGCCCGCTGCATCGGTAATCACCGAACCGGCATGGATGATCGTGGTGTCGGCCATGGCCGGGCTGGATATGAGGGCAGCAGTGGCCACCATCAGTCCCGAAAATACGCGCATTTTTTTCTCCCTTCGGGACCCGTGATGCGCTTTCTGCATTGTCGGCACAAGAGCCCGGCCTTTCCTCCTCGCGGTTTGATATTCGCCGGGCAGAGGCTATCAGGCGCGTAACAGTCAAACACGAGAAGAAAATATTCGCATGAAACGCTTGGCATTTGCTGCTGCAACGCTTTTCACTTCTGTCTCGATCGCGGCCACTGCGGCCGCCCGCCCGATGACGCCAGAGGATGTCGCAAAGCTCGAGAGCGTCGGCACAATCGCCGTTTCGCCCGACGGTTCGCGCGAGGCCTTAAGCTGATACCCTTGAAAGAGCCGACGACCGCCGGAACCGCGAGCAGGCGGTAATCGTCCGATCCGGCATAGGTCGCGCCCTGCACGAAACCGCCGCCAACCGCGATCCAGTCGCCGGACAAGACCTAGCCGTCATCGCGATCGTACCGGCCGCGATCGGGCGTGCCGGAATATTCCAGCGCAGCGGCGGATTCCTGCGCCGGCGCCTCGCCCGTCTCGCCTTCTTGCGCGGAAAGCGGGGTCACCATCATCGCGGCAAGAAATGGCAAAGGCAAAACGCAGGGCTTAATCGCTCGAACATGCTCCAAGATCGTCCCGCCAACGCATCGCGGCTTGCACCGTTCCACTGCACGTCCGGCCGAACTAAGGCAATTGCCCCTTCTGCTTAGCTGCCCTAGTGCCACAGATGCAATGAACGGACGCATGACCGATGTGGCGATAGTAGGTGGCGGGCTGGCCGGCGGCCTGATTGCGCTCGCGCTGCATCGCGCCCACCCTGAGTGGCGGCTGCAATTGCTGGAACGGGGCGCCACGCTGGGTGGCAACCATCGCTGGAGCTGGTTTTCGAGCGATCTGTCGCACAAGGGCGAAGCACTGCTCGAACCGTTCCGCCAGATTCGGTGGGACGACGGCTATGACGTCGCTTTCCCGCGCCGGCGCCGCCAGCTCGCCGCTGGCTATCGCTCGCTCGCCAGCGAGGATTTAGACAGCGGCCTCAAGCGCCTGTTGCCGCCCGAAGCGATCCGGTTGAACGCTGGCGTCGCCGAGCTCGATGCCGCTGGCGTCACGCTGGATGGCGGCGAGCGCATTTCGGCGCGGACAGTGATCGACTGCCGTAATTTCTCGCCTTCGCCGCATTTGCTGGGCGGATGGCAGATCTTCATGGGCCGGCACCTCAAGCTGCGCGAGGCGCATGAGATTGCCCGCCCGGTGATCATGGACGCCACCGTCGCGCAGAGCGCGCCTGCGGGAAATGGCGGGGCCTACCGCTTCGTCTATGTCCTGCCGCTCGCGGCGCAGGAGGTGTTCATCGAAGACACCTACTACGCGGAAGACCCTGCGCTCGACCGGAGCCTGCTTTCCTCCCGGCTCGACCGTTATGCAGCGCGGCACGGCTGGGCCGAGGGTTTGCCTGTGAGGCACGAGACAGGGATATTGCCGGTGATCACCGGGGGGAATTTCGGCGCCTATCTCGCCTCGATCCGCGAACCAGGGGTTGCCGTGGCGGGGGCGCGCGGCGGCTTCACTCACCCGCTCACCAGCTATACCGTACCGATCGCCGTCGAGAACGCATTGGCGATAGCAGAACAGGGTGACCTGGCGGGGGCGCAGTTGGCGAGGTTCTGCGAAGACCGCGCCCGCGCGCACTGGCAAAGGACCGGCATTTACCGCGCTCTCGGCCGGATGCTGTTCAAGGCTGCGGAACCGGAACGCCGCGTGGACATTTTCGAAAGGTTCTATGGCCTTCCCGAAAAGCTCATCGAACGCTTCTATGCTTGCCATTCGACGCTGCCCGACCGGTTGCGTATCCTGACCGGCAAGCCGCCAGTATCGATCCCGCGTGCCATCCGCGCGCTTGCAGATAAGGGGCAGCCCTTGACTATGGAGAGAATGACATGACCGCGCAGACCTCGCCTAAAACGACGCCGCTGGGCACGCACCAGGCGATCGATCCGGCGCGTTACAAAGGGCGCAGCGTTTGCGTGATCGGATCAGGCTTCGGCGGGATGGCGCTGGCGATCCGGCTGCAATCGGCAGGCATTGCCACCACCGTGGTCGAAGCGCGCGACAAGCCCGGCGGGCGCGCCTATTTCTGGGAGAAGGACGGCTTTACCTTCGATGCCGGGCCGACGGTAGTGACCGATCCGGATTGCCTGCGCGAGCTGTGGGACCTCACCGGGCACGACATGGCAGAAGATGTCGAGCTGATGCCAGTGATGCCATTCTATCGGCTCAACTGGCCCGACGGGACGAATTTCGACTATTCGAACGACGAGGCTTCACTCAACGCCGAGATCGCCAAGCTCAATCCGAAAGATATCGCAGGTTACCAGCGCTTCCTAGAATATTCGGAGGGCGTGTACCAGGAAGGCTATCTCAAGCTCGGCACCGTGCCCTTCCTCGATTTCAAATCGATGCTCAAGGCCGCGCCCGCGCTGGTGAAAAAGCAGGCCTGGCGCAGCGTCTATTCGATGGTCTCGAGCTTTGTGAAGAGCGAGAAGCTGCGCGAGGCGTTGAGCTTCCACACGCTGCTGGTCGGCGGCAATCCGATGACCACAAGCGCGATCTATGCGCTGATCCACAAGCTCGAGAAAGACGGCGGCGTGTGGTGGACGCGCGGCGGCACAAATCGCCTGATCGCGGGGATGGTGCGCCATTTCGAGCGGCTCGGCGGCACCATGCGGCTCGGCGATCCGGTGGTGCAGGTCCACACTTTCGGCAGCCGCGCAAGCGAAGTTGAAACCGCGAGCGGATGGCGCGAACGCTTTGACGCGGTCGCTTCGAATGCCGATATCGTCCATTCCTATCGCGACCTGCTGAGCGGGACGAAGCGCGGGCACGATTATTCCCAATCGCTGTCGAAGAAACGCTTCAGCCCCAGCCTGTTCGTGGTCCATTTCGGCCTCGAAGGCACCTGGCCGGGCATCCCGCACCACATGATCCTGTTCGGGCCGCGCTACAAAGGCCTGCTCGACGATATTTACGACCTCGGCGTTCTGCCGCAGGATTTTTCGATCTATTTGCACCACCCGACCGTGACCGATCCCGGCATGGCGCCCAAGGGCAAGAGCACCTTCTATGCGCTGGTACCGGTGGCGCATATGGGCAAGCTGGCGGTCGATTGGGACGAAATCGGCCCGGTGCTCGAAAAGCGCATTCTCGACGAGATCGGGCGGCGGCTGATCCCCGACATCCATGACCGGATCGTGACCAAGTTCCATTATGCGCCGAAGGATTTCGCGGATGACCTTCACGCCCAATTCGGCAGCGCGTTCAGCCTTGAGCCGGTGCTGTGGCAAAGCGCCTATTTGCGCGGCCACAATCGCGACGATGCGATCGAGAATTTCTACCTCGTCGGCGCGGGCACGCATCCGGGTGCGGGCATTCCCGGCGTGGTCGGCAGCGCCAAGGCAACCGCGGGCTTGATGCTGGAAGACTTGGCGGTGAAGACCTCCGCATGAATCGCCTTGCTGTCTATTGCGGCTCCGCCACGCCGCAGGATCCCCGCTATATCGAACTCGCCCACGAAGTCGGGCGCTCGCTCGCCTTGCGCGAGATCGGCGTCGTCTATGGCGGCGGGCGGCTGGGCCTGATGGGCGCGGTGGCGCGCGGCGCGCTGGAAGCGGGCGGCGAAGTGATCGGCGTGATCCCCGAAGCGCTGTTCAATACCGAAGTCGCCAACCACGACTGCACCGAGCTTTTCACCGTGTCGGGCATGCACGAGCGCAAGCAGCGCTTCACCGATTTGTCGGACGGTTTCATCACCATCCCCGGCGGCGTCGGCACAATGGACGAGCTGTGGGAAGCGATGAGCTGGGCGCAGCTCGGCTATCATTCCAAGCCGGTCGGCCTGCTCAACGTCTTCGGCTTTTACGACCACCTCATCGCCTTCAATTCCAAGATGGTTGAAGTGGGCTTCGTGCGCGAGACGCACCAGAACATACTGATCCATTCGGACAGCATGGGCGATTTGCTTGACAAAATGGCGGCCTACGAGCCGCACACTCCGATCTTCCGAATGAAGGCCGACGATTTGTGAGCTTTTTTTACTTTGGAACCTTGCCCGCCCACGCCCTCCACCCTTCCACCCGGAGCCTGCCGGGTTATCATCCGGGCGGAAGGGTGGAGGGCGCGGGCGGCGCGGTCAGGTGATGACAAGAAAGGATCTGGTCGAGGAGAGCCGGCTGGCAATCAAACGGGGTTCGAAAAGCTTCTCGGCTGCCAGCCGCTTGTTCGACCGCACCACCCGCGAGCGCGTGTGGATGCTGTATGCATGGTGCCGAAGGTGTGACGACCTTGCCGATGCGCAGGACATGGGCGGTGCGTTGGGCGACCAGTCGCAGATCGCGCAAAAGGTCGAGAAGTTGCGCGATCTGACGGCGCGGGCGCTCAAGGGCGGGCCGACCGGCGACCTGGCTTTCGACGCTTTCGGCCAGGTGGCCAGCGAATGCGGGCTGACGATGGAAGATGCCGACGCCGTGATTGCGGGGTTCGAGCTAGATGCCGAGGATTGGCGCCCACGCTCCGAAGCCGATTTGATGCGCTATTGCTGGCATGTCGCGGGGGCTGTCGGCGTGATGATGGCGCTAGTGATGGGCGTGAAGCGCGAGGATGCAGATACGCTCGATCGCGCCTGCGACCTCGGCCTCGCCTTCCAACTCGCCAATATCGCGCGAGACGTGGTGGAGGATGACGCGGCGGACCGCTGCTACCTCCCGGTCGAATGGCTGGTCGAGGAGGATATCGAGCCCGGCCAGCACACTAAGCCACATCACCGCCGCGAACTGGCTGACATGGCCGCGCGGCTGGTGCGGCGGATGGAAGCGCATGCGGCTTCTTCGCGCGTGGGCGCGGCGCGCCTGCCGTTCCGCTGCCGATGGGCGATCCTTTCCGCCGCGCGCATCTACACCGCGATCGGGCGCGAAGTGCTGGCCAAGGGCCCGGCGGCGTGGGACCACCGCGTCTACACTTCAAAAGCGCAGAAGATCGGCCATGCCTCGATGGCCTTTGTCGAAGCGCTGGTGAACCGCCCCCCGGTGCTTGGTAACGAGCCGCGCTGGCGGCGCAGCGATTTGGCCAATTCTTAGAGAACGCCGTTTGTCCTGATCCCGTCGAGGGACGGGCAACTATGCTCCTCTCATGGTTAGACAAGCTCAGCATGAACGGTTTTCTTTTTCGTGTAGTGGTTCTAACCCGCTCCGATGATTTCAAAGCTCCTTATCGCCAATCGTGGCGAGATCGCCTGCCGCATTATCCGCACCGCGCGCGCGATGGGGATCGCCACGGTCGCGGTCTATTCGGATGCCGATGCCAAGGCGCTGCATGTGCGCCAGGCTGACGAGGCGGTGCATATCGGGCCGTCGCCTGCAGCCCAGTCCTATCTCGTCGGCGCAAAGATCATCGCCGCGGCCAAGGAGACCGGGGCGGATGCGGTGCACCCTGGCTATGGCTTCCTGTCCGAGAACGCAGGCTTAGCGCAGGCCGTTATTGACGCCGGGCTGATCTGGGTCGGACCGAAGCCTTCGAGTATCGAAGCGATGGGCCTTAAGGACGCGGCCAAGAAGCTGATGCGCGCGGCGGGCGTGCCGGTGACGCCGGGCTATGAGGGCGAGGACCAGTCGGTCGAACGCCTCAAGAAAGAGGCCGAGGCGATCGGCTATCCCGTGCTGATCAAGGCAGTCGCGGGCGGCGGCGGCAAGGGGATGCGCAAGGTCGATGCCGCAGCGGATTTCGCCACCGCGCTCGAAAGCTGTAAGCGCGAGGCCAAGGCGAGCTTCGGCAATGACGAAGTTCTGCTCGAAAAGTGGATCACTTCGCCGCGCCATATCGAGGTGCAGGTGTTCGGCGACAGCCACGGCAACGTCGTCCATCTGTTCGAACGCGATTGCTCGCTGCAGCGCCGCCACCAGAAGGTGATCGAGGAGGCCCCCGCCCCCGGCATGGACGAGGCGACACGTGAGGCGATCTGCGCCGCCGCCGTGCGCGCGGCCAAGGCGGTCGATTACGAAGGCGCGGGCACGATCGAATTCATCGCCGACGCCTCGGAAGGCCTGCGCGCCGACCGCATCTTCTTCATGGAAATGAACACCCGCCTTCAGGTCGAACACCCGGTGACCGAGGAGATCACCGGGGTCGATCTGGTCGAATGGCAGTTGCGCGTCGCCAGCGGTGAACCGATCCCGCTGAAACAGGAAGAGCTGTCGATCAACGGCTGGGCGATGGAAGCGCGGCTCTATGCAGAAGACCCCGCGAAGGGCTTCCTGCCGAGCACGGGGCGGCTGGAGCAACTTGAGTTTGTCGATGCAGGGCGGGTGGAAACCGGCGTTGAAGAAGGCGACTCCATCTCGCCTTTCTACGATCCGATGGTCGCCAAGCTGGTGAGCTGGGGCTCATCGCGCGATGAGGCCATAGCTGGTCTCAACGCGATGACGTCCGGCGTCGAAGTCTGGCCGGTCCGTACCAATGCAGGCTTCCTGAACCGGGCCATCAGCGACCCGGATTTCGTCCTCGCCAACCTTGACACAGGCTTTATCGGCGAGCGCTTGGACAGCCTTGTTCCAGCATCCGAACCGGACGAAGAAATCTGGGAAACGGCTGCAGCATTCGTCTTGTTTGACGAGAGTGATGGCGTTGATGCCCTTGCAGGTTTCCGCCTAAATGCGGCGCCGCGCAAGCTCGTGGCTTTATCGAATGGAGGAGAAACGCGTGTCCTTGCAGGAAAGGGAGCGCTTTCCGAGGCGACGGGCCTGTTGGTCGACGAACAAGTCATCGTTTTCGAGGCCGGCATGGCATATGACTTCTCGCTCGCGACGCGAGACGCAGGCCACCACCACGCCCATGATGGCGACATCATCGCTCCCATGCCGGGCAAGGTCATCGCGGTCGATGTGATGAATGACGACGAGGTCAAGGCCGGGCAGCGGTTGATGGTGCTCGAAGCCATGAAGATGGAGCACGCGCTCACTGCGCCCTTCGACGGCATGGTGCGCGATCTTGCTGCCGCCCCCGGCGCGCAGGTTCAGGTCGAAGCGCTATTATGCGTAGTGGAGCCCGCCGAAGAGGGTTGATATCCTGCCTGTCACCCTGAACTTGTTTCAGGGTCCATTTCGCCCCATGCACAGTTGCGTGAAGTCGAAGAATGGATGCTGGAAGCGAAGCTGTGCTTGCACAAACAAGTTCAGCATGACGGGAGTGAGCTTTGAGCTGGGCACAAGAGCTTGAGGAACTGAGGAAGCGCGAAGAGCTCGCCGAACAGATGGGCGGGCCGGAAAAGCTCGCGCGCCAGCACGGGCGCGGCAAGATGGACGCCCGCGCGCGACTGGCGGCGTTGTGCGACGAGGGCTCCTTCCGCGAGATCGGCAAGATCGCGGGCAAGGGCTCGTATGACGCGGAGGGCAATCTCACCGGCGTCCTCCCCGCTCCGTTCCTGTTCGGCAAGGCGACGATCGAAGGCCGCCCGGTGGTGGCCACGGCGGACGATTTCACCATTCGCGGCGGCGCAGCCGATGCCGGGATCAGCCGCAAGATGGTGCAGGCGGAAAAGATGGCGCATGAGCTGAAGCTCCCCATCATCCGCATGATCGACGGCACCGGCGGAGGCGGCTCGGTCAAGACGCTCGAGCAGATCGGCGCGACCTATATCCCCGCCGTGCCCGGATGGTCCGACGTAGTGACCAATCTCGAAATCGTGCCGGTCGTCGCGCTGGCGCTTGGGCCGACCGCGGGCTTGGGCGCAGCGCGAACGGTTGCCAGCCATTACTCTATCATGGTGCGCGGCCTCTCGCAGATCTTCGCAGCCGGCCCCGCCGTGGTCGACGGGCTGGGCGCAAGCTACAAGGGGCCGGAAGACCACCAGCGGGCGAAGGAAGAGCTGGGCGGCAGCGACATCCACACACGCAACGGGGTGGTCGATGACGAAGTCGGCAGCGAAGCCGAAGCCTTTGCCCGCGCGCGCCATTTCCTCAGCTTCATGCCCGAGCATGTCGGCCAGCTGGCGCGCCGCTCCAGCTGCCTCGACCCGGTGCACCGGCGCGAAGAGGAATTGCTAAGCCTCGTCCCGCGCGACCCAAAGCAGGTCTATTCGATGCGCCGCTGCATGGACATGGTGTTCGACACCGGCACAGTGTTCGAGATCGGCCGGATGTGGGGCCGCGCCGCGATCACCGCGCTGGCCCGGCTCGACGGCTGGCCGGTGGCAGTCGTCGCAAGCGACCCGAGCTTCCTCGGCGGGAGCTGGGAAGCCAAGACCAGCGAAAAGGTCGAACGCTTCGTCAAGCTGGCCGACCAATTCCGCCTGCCGGTGGTCCATCTGGTCGACAACCCCGGCTTCATGATCGGGCGCGAGGCCGAAATGGCGGGCACGATCCGTTATGGCGTGCAGGCAATGAACGCGATCTACAAGGCGACGGTGCCACTCGCCTCGGTCGTGCTCCGCCGCGCCTATGGCATTGCGGGCAGCGCGATGAGCAATGCCGAACGTTACCAATACCGTTTCTGCTGGCCATCGGGCGACTGGGGAAGCCTCCCCATCGCGGGCGGGCTGGAAGTCGCCTACAAATCCGAGATCGAAGCCTCGGTCGACCCCGCAGCGACGCTGGTGGAAATCAGGGCGCGGCTCGACAAGGTCACTTCGCCTTTCCGCAGCGCCGAGCGCTTCAATGTCGAGGACATCATCGATCCGCGCGACACGCGGCCCTTGCTGTGCGAATTCGCCGAACTGGCCTGGCGCAAACTAGGGAGTGAAAGCTAGTCCGGCCCATGTGGCCGCAACGGCGACCGTTTGGTTCAATTCTCCAATACACGCCGGCCGAAGAGCCTGCCCTTCTCGCTGTAGAGGATTACCGCCAGCGCCAGCAGGCCGCAGCTCAGCATAGCCGTGGCGAGCGGACGCGCGGTGCCGTCATAGGCGAAGCCGATCGCACTGCCGAGCACCGCGCCCGACACCATGCGCAAGCTGGTCTGCGCCGAGCTTGCCGCGCCCGCGATGTGATAGAAGGGCTGCATCGCGATCGAACTGAAGTTCGCCCCGATGAAGCCGAGCGACGCCATCGAGACGGCAAGGATCGGCACGAATTCCCACAATTGCTGGTCTGCCCGCCCGGCCGAGATGAATTGCGCGATGCCCGCCGAAATGAACACCAGCAGCGCGGCATGGCTGACCCGGCGCGCGCCGAACCTTTCGACGATCCGCGAATTGGTGAAATTCGCCACTACCATGCCCAGCACCGCCGCGCCGAAGATCAGAGCAAAGCTTTGCCCGGCACCGAAATGCTCGCCGATCAGCTGTTGCGAAGAATTGAGGAAGCCGAACAGCGAGCCGAACACCAGGGCGCTTCCGATCACATAGCCGATCGAATCGCGCCGCATCAGCGCCGTGCCCATGTTGCGCAGGATCGTGCGCGGTTCGATGTCCTGCTGGTTCTTGGGCGGGAGCGATTCGGGCAGGCGGATCCACACCCAGATGCCCACCACTGTTCCCATGATCGCCATCGCCGCGAAGATCCCGCGCCAGCCGACGAAGTTGAGGATGACCTGGCCGATCGCGGGCGCCACCAGTGGCACGGCGAGGAAGATCATCATGATCAGGCTCATCAGCCGCGCCATGCGATCCCCGCCCACGCGGTCGCGCACGATCGCTGCGGGAACGACGCTGAGCCCCGCGCACCACAGGCCCTGCACCAGTCGCAGGCCTACCAGCCATTCGAACGAGGTCACCAGTGCGCAGGCGAGCGAGAAGACGACATAGACGACCAGGCCCAGTGCCAGCACTGGCCGCCGCCCGAACTTGTCGGCAAATGCTCCGGGAAAGAAGGCCCCTATGCCCGATCCGAGGAAATAGGCGCCAATGATGAACTGCCGCTCATTGCCGGTTACACCGAACTCGCTCGAGATGGCACCCAGCGCAGGCAGCATCGAATCGATGCCGAAGGCCTGCAGGCTCATCAACAGCGCCATCAGCACGATCAGCTCGCGCTCTCCCAGTTTGTGGTGACGATGATGCCCGAATAAAGCCATGGCCTGTCCTTGCGGGCAGCGAGCGCAAATGGAAACCCCATTGTGCGCTGCAAAATGACTTTTCGTAGCGCGTGGTTCCGAAATGACGCGCCCGGGCCTATCCTGGCACCATGAGCGAGCGGCACGACAGCGATGATGACAGTGAGGCCATGGGCCTCAGGAAAATCATCCATGTCGACATGGACGCTTTCTTCGCCAGCGTGGAACAGCGCGACAACCCCGAGCTTCGCGGCAAGCCGGTGGCGGTGGGCGGCGCGGGAGGGCGCGGGGTGGTGGCGGCGGCCAGCTATGAAGCGCGCAAGTTCGGCGTGCGCAGCGCCATGCCCTCGGTCACAGCGCAGCGCCTGTGCCCCGACCTGATCTTCGTGCGGCACCGGTTTGACGCCTACAAGGAAGCCTCGCGCCAGATCCGCGCGATCTTCCTGCGCCACACGCCGCATGTCGAACCACTCAGCCTCGATGAAGCCTATCTCGACGTGACCGACGATCTGCTCGGGATCGGTTCGGCGACGCGCATCGCCGAGCTGATCCGGCACGAGATCAAGGCGAAGACGCAGCTCACCGCGAGCGCGGGCGTGTCCTACAACAAGTTCCTCGCCAAGCTGGCGAGCGACCAGAACAAGCCCGACGGACTATGCGTGATCCGCCCCGGCGAAGGCGCGGAATTCGTCGCGCGGCTGCCGGTGCGCCGCTTCCACGGGGTCGGCCCCAAAGGCGCGGAGAAGATGGCTAGGCTGGGGATCGCCACCGGTGCAGACCTCGCCGCGAAAGACATCGCCTTCCTTCGGCAGCACTTCGGCAGCCAGGCTGACTATCTCTACCGCGCGGCGCGGGGTATCGACCTGAGGCCGGTTCGCGCGCACCGCGAACGCAAGTCGATCGGTGGCGAGCGCACCTTCAGCGAGGACATCTCGTCCGGGCCCGCGCTGCGCGAAACGCTCGACAACATCATCGACATCGTATGGGAC
Organism: Altererythrobacter sp.; assembly: GCA_023260985.1. GTDB lineage: Bacteria > Pseudomonadota > Alphaproteobacteria > Sphingomonadales > Sphingomonadaceae > Erythrobacter. Next base: position 20,303 of record JALRKY010000023.1, read on the forward strand.
AGTATTGAGCGGACCGGGGCGAAAGGCCGCACGGTCACGCTCAAGATGAAATACAGCGATTTCCAGAACGTGACCCGCGCGAAGACGGTGGACGAGCCGGTGGCCGACAAGCGCGAATTTGCGCAGATCGGGCGCGCGCTGCTGGACGAGTTATTGCCTCTGCCCATGCCGATCCGGCTGATGGGGCTGACGCTGTCGAAGCTCGAACGCGACGGCGAAAACGAAGAGCGCCCGCGGGACGAGGCGCAGCTTTCGCTTCTCTAGCGCCGCTCGCGCCAGGCCGCGAGCTGGCGGCGCGCTTCGCGGCCCAAAGGCTCGGGCAGCGAATGCGGCGGGAAGAACCGCGCTTCGATCACTTCGCGCCGGTCGGGCTTCGGGTGCCGGTCGACGATCGCACTGAACAGGTGCGCGGTGTGCGGCGAACCCGAAATCTCGCCTTCGATCGTGCCGTGCGACTTGAGCTGGGCGGGTTCGATTCCGAGTTCTTCGCGCAATTCGCGCATTGCCGCGTCGGCGGGGTCTTCGTTGCGGTTGAGCCCGCCGCCCGGCAGGCACCAATGATCGGGGCCATAGCTGTGGCGCAGCAGCAGCACCGCGCCATCGAGATCGGTCGCCACCACGTTGCAGCCATGGATCGGCACCTTGCGCCAGCGCCGCCAGCGGTGCCGCAAGCGGAATGCCAGCGGCAGGATGGCGCGATGAACCGGCGCAGGGACAATCCGGACGATCAGGTGAAGCATGTGACATCCCGGCTGGCCGCGCGGAGCAGCCGCGCGACCGGCAAATCGTGCTCTCCCCGCGCCGCCGCTTCGAACACCTTCAGCTTGTTCTCTCCGCGGATCACGAACAGCAGCTCGTCACTGGCGAGCAGCGCCGGGATCGTCAGCGTGAGCCGGTCGAACGGCGCTTCGGGCGGGAGCGGGTCGGGCGTCAACCGCCGCACCATGCGCGGGTCGTCGACCTCCGGATCGGTATTGGGGAAGAGCGAGGCAATGTGTCCGTCATTCCCCATGCCGAGCCAGGCCACGGAGAAATGCGGCGACCGCGCATCTTCGGAAAGCGTGGCGACCTGCGCGCCTACAGGCTCGAACAAGGCGCGGATCTTGCCGGTGTTGGAAGCCGGGTGATCTTCGGGCACGATGCGGTCGTCGCCCGGCCAAACCACCACTCGCGACCAGTCGAGCGCGCGTGCGACGAGCTGCTCCATGATCGGGAACGGGGTCGATCCGCCAGGCACCGCAATCGCCACGGGCCCCGCTGTCGCCGCCAGTGCCGCAGCGATACGCGCTTCCAGCCAGTCGGCGACAGCGCCCGCATCGGCGCCGGAAATCATCGTCACATCAGCCATCGCCCGCTTCTAGCAAACGCGCGGAGAGTGGCCAGTGGAGAAACCCGCAAGCCATTGAAATTCGTATGCGGGCTATGCCGCGAAAGCGATCCATGGGGCCGCCCCTGCCAGCAACAGCGCAAGTGCCAACCTAAGAGCTAGCCAGCCACGATGCCGCTCGGGCCAGTCCGGCCAGTTCCAGCCAATGAACAGCGCCAGTCCGCTGCCCGCCGCCCCCCCCAGTGCCGCCGTCTCGGGCGAGGCCAGCACCGCGCCCAGAGCGAACGCCAGCCAGCGCGGCGCATCGAAAATTTGCCGAAGCGTGAGCGCCAGCGCGATCGCACCCAATGAACGCGTCGGTTCGCGCGGCGCCGCCAGCCGCACCGGCCAAGCAAGCTCGGCTGCCGCAAATGTGATCCCCAGGACGACAAGCCAGATGCCTGCCGTCTGGCCGACGAGGCCCGCCAGCCAGGTCCCGGCAAAGCCCATGACGATGCTCGTGCCACATGCTGCAGCGAGCGCCGCCAGCAACAATCCACCCGATCTGCCGAGCGCGCCTGCAAGCCGCGCGACGGTGCGCTGCGCCCGCCCGCCGCATGCAGCCGCCAAAACCGCCGGTATCAGGATCGCCGCCATGTCCATCCCGCCCGCCTAGCAGGCGGTGCCGCCGCCCGCCAGCGCCGCGGCATGCTCCATTTGCGCAGGCGATCTTTGCGCCTAAAACCGCGTAAGCAACTGGCAGACTCAGTCACTTTGGGAGCAGGCAATGAAATTGGAAAAGGGCATGGCCGCGGTGGTCACCGGCGGCGCTTCGGGCCTCGGCAAGGCAAGCGCGCAGGCGCTGGCGGATGCGGGGCTGAAGGTCGCGATCTTCGACATCAACGATGCCGATGGCGAAGCCCATGCCAAGGCGATCGGCGGTACCTTCCATCATGTCGATATCATGGACGAGCAATCGGTCGAGGAGGGCTTTGCTGCCGCTCGCGCCGCCAATGGGCAGGAACGCGTGACGGTCCATTGCGCCATGGCCAGCCGCCGCGGCAAGACGCTGGGCTGGGACAAGGAAAGCGGTGGCTACAAGCGCCTTTCGACCGAGGATTATGCCTTCGGCGCGCAAGGCGTGCTCGTCGCCAGCTATCGCATCGCTTCGATCTCGGCGCTGGGCATGGCCAATGCCGAACCGCTAAATGAGGATGGCGAGCGCGGCTGCATCACGCTCACCGCATCGGTCGCGGCGCAGGACGGGCAGATCGGCCAGGTGATCTACGGCAGCTGCAAGGCGGGCGTGAACGGGCTGGTGCTGCCGATGGCGCGCGATCTGATGGACCTCGGCATCCGCGTGAACTCAGTGATGCCGGGCATTTTCGCTACTCCGCTGATGCTGGGGATGAAGGATCGCAACCCGGCGATGTGGGCGCAGCTCAACGCCAGCGTGCCCTTCCCCAAACGGCTTGGCCACCCGGAGGAATTCGCTTCGCTGATCGTCGAAATTGCGCGCAATACCTACCTCAACGCGCACCAGTTCCGCCTCGATGGCGGGATCAGGATGCCCCCGAAATAGGAGAACCGGCGTGGCCACTCAATCCAATGAGTACCCGACCAAAGCCTGGGGCGCGACGGCGCCCGACAGCGGCATCGGCCCGATGGAGATCCTGCGGCGCGGGCTGCGCCACGACGATGTGTTGATCGACATCAGCCATTGCGGCATCTGCCATTCGGACCTGCACACAGCGCGCAACGATTGGGGGCGCACGACCTTTCCGATCGTGCCGGGGCACGAAATCGTCGGCACGGTGCGGGCCGTGGGTGAGGCGGTGACGCGGCACAAGGTGGGTGACAGGGTTGCGATCGGCTGCCTCGTCGACAGCTGCATGGAGTGCCGGCACTGCACCACTGACCTCGAGCAATACTGCCTCGATGGCGGTGCCACCGGCACCTACAACAGCAAGGACCGGCGCGACGGTTCGCCGACTTTCGGCGGCTATTCGGACAAGATCGTCTGCCGCGAGGAATTCGTCCTCAAAGTGCCTGACGCGCTGCCGATGGCGGAGGCCGCTCCGCTGCTCTGCGCGGGAATCACGACCTACAGTCCCTTGCGCACGTGGAAGGTCGGCCCGGGCAGCAAGGTAGCGGTCGCCGGGCTCGGTGGGCTTGGCCACATGGGAGTGAAGCTGGCGGCGGCGATGGGCGCGGAAGTCACTGTGCTGAGCCGCAGCGAAAGCAAGCGCGAGGACGCCGAAAAGCTCGGTGCGCATGCTTTCCTCAACACCAGCGACCGGGCCGCGATGAGGGCCAAGTCGGGCTATTTCGACATGGTGCTCAACACCATCCCCGTGCGCCACGACATCACGCCTTACCTGCACCTGCTACGGGTGGACGGGGTGCAGGTGCTGGTGGGCGTGATCGAGATGCTGCCCGAAATGCATTCGGGCATATTGCTCGGGCGCAAGGTGCTCACCGGCAGCGGGATCGGTGGGCTCGCGCAGACGCAGGAGATGCTCGATTTCTGCGCCGAGCACGGCATCGTACCCGAAATCGAGGTCATCCCGATGCAGGACGTCAACCGCGCCTATGACCGGATGGAAGCGAGCGACGTCAAATATCGCTTCGTGATCGACATGGAGAGCCTGAACGAAGGCTAGGAGATTTGGAGCGGGTAGCGGGAATCGAACCCGCATAACTAGCTTGGAAGGCTAGGGCTTTACCACTAAGCTATACCCGCCCGCTCCTGAAGCGCGCGCAATTGCCACGGTTGCAGGGGATTCGTCAACTGTCTGAAGACGCCTCATCTAAAGCGCCTGCAAGCAATTCTATATTCTCCCTTGCGCGGCAAATCCCTAGGTCGCGGGTCCTGAAACACGACGCAAGCGAATATTCATGACCAGCCTGACCCATCTCCAGCGTCTCGAGGCCGAGAGCATCCACATCATGCGCGAAGTGGTGGCCGAGGCGGAACGCCCGGTGATGCTCTATTCGATCGGCAAGGACAGCGCCGTGATGCTGCATCTCGCGCGCAAGGCGTTCCATCCGGCCCCGCCGCCCTTCCCGCTGATGCATGTCGACACGACCTGGAAGTTCCGGGACATGTATGCGCTGCGCGAAAAGATGGCGCGCGAAGTCGGGATGGAACTGCTCGCCTGGCAGAATGAGGAAGCGCGCGAGCGCGGCGTCAACCCGTTCGACCACGGACCGCTCCACACCGATATGTGGAAGACGCAAGGGCTGAAGCAGGCGCTCGACCACTACGGCTTCGACGCGGCCTTTGGCGGCGCGCGCCGCGACGAGGAAAAGAGCCGCGCGAAGGAGCGCATCTTCTCCTTCCGCACCGCCAGCCACGGGTGGGACCCGAAGAACCAGCGGCCCGAATTGTGGAACCTCTATAATGCGCGCAAGGCCAAGGGGGAAAGTATCCGCGTCTTCCCGCTCAGCAACTGGACCGAGCTCGACATCTGGCAATACATCATGCGCGAGCAGATCGAAATCGTCCCGCTCTATTTCGCCGCCGAACGCCCGACCTACGAATGGGAAGGCGGGCTGTTCATGGCCGACGACATCGACCGGCTCGAGCAGGTGCTGGGCAGGAAGCCCGAGATTGCGATGCGATCGGTGCGCTTCCGCACTCTGGGCTGCTGGCCGCTGACAGGCGCGGTCGAAAGCACCGCCTCGACGCTCGCCGAAGTGGTGCAGGAGACATTGCTCACCGCCACCAGCGAGCGGCAAGGCCGGGTCATCGACAAGGATGAAGGCGGCGCCGGGATGGAGAAGAAGAAGCAGGAGGGCTATTTCTGATGAGCCACCACCCTGCCTATGAAGCCGATGCCCTCATCGCCGAGGATATCGCCGCCTATCTCGACCAGCACCAGAACAAGCAGCTGCTGCGCTTCATCACTTGCGGCAGCGTGGACGACGGCAAGAGCACGCTGATCGGGCGGCTGCTTTACGATTCGAAGATGATCTTCGAAGACCAGCTTTCGGCGCTGGAAAACGACAGCAAGAAGGTTGGCACGCAAGGCGACGCGATCGATTTCGCGCTGCTGGTCGACGGGCTCGCGGCCGAGCGCGAACAGGGCATCACGATCGACGTCGCCTATCGCTTCTTCGCGACCGAGAAACGCAAGTTCATCGTCGCCGACACGCCCGGCCACGTCCAGTACACGCGCAACATGGTGACCGGCGCATCGACCGCCGACCTTGCCGTGATCCTGATCGATGCGCGCAAGGGCGTGCTCGAGCAGACCCGGCGCCATTCCTATATCGCGCACCTGCTGGGCATTCGGCACCTTGTGCTGGCGGTGAACAAGATGGACCTCGTCGGCTACGACCAGTCTGTGTTCGACGCGATCGTAGCGGACTATCGCGGCTTTGCGAACGAGATCGGTATCGAGGAATTCACGCCGATCCCGATTTCCGGCTTCAAGGGCGACAACATCACGACTGCGCCATCGGCGAACACGCCATGGTATCAGGGGCCGAGCCTGATCGAGCATCTCGAGACGGTCGAACTGGCGAACACCCGCGCGCAGGAACGCGCCTTCCGCATGCCGGTGCAATGGGTCAACCGCCCCAATCTCGACTTCCGCGGCTTTGCCGGCATGGTCTCGGATGGGGCGGTCAAGCCGGGCGACCCGGTGCGGATCGTGCCGAGCGGCAAGACCAGCACGGTCAAGTCGGTGGTGACTTTCGACGGCGAACTAGCAGAGGCAGTGGCCGGGCAATCGATTACGCTGACGCTCGAGGACGAAGTCGATTGCAGCCGGGGCGACGTGATTGCGGCGGCAGGCGATCCGCCCGAAGCATCGGACCAGTTCGAAGCGACCATCGTATGGATGAGCGAAGAGGCGATGAAGCCCGGGCGCGGCTATTGGCTCAAGCTCGGTTCGCAAATGGTCACCGCCAATGTCCAGCCGCCCAAATACGAGATCTGCGTCAACAGTTTCGAGCATCTCGCGGCGAAGACGCTGGAATTGAACGCGATTGGCGTAGCCGAGTTGCGGACCGACCGCGCGCTCACTTTCGAGCCCTATGCCAAGAGCCGCCAGCTCGGCGGGTTCATCCTGATCGACAAGTTCGCCAATGCGACTGTGGCCGCCGGGATGATCCATTTCAGCCTGCGGCGCGCGCAGAACGTGCATTGGCAGCCGACGGCGATCACGCGCGACGACCACGCCGCGCTCAAGAACCAGAAGCCGCGTGTGCTGTGGTTCACCGGGCTTTCGGGCTCAGGCAAGTCGACCATCGCCAATGAGGTCGAAAAGCGACTCAACCTGATGAACCGCCACACTTTCCTGCTCGATGGCGACAATGTGCGCCACGGGCTCAACAAGGATCTGGGTTTTACCGAGGCCGACCGGATCGAAAATATCCGTCGCATCGGCGAGGTCGCCAAGCTGATGGTCGACGCAGGGCTGATCGTGCTCACCGCTTTCATTTCGCCCTTCCGCGCAGAGCGGCAAATGGTGCGCGAGATGCTTCCTGAAGGCGAGTTCATCGAGATCTTTGTGGATACCCCGCTGGAGGTGGCAGAAGGCCGCGACGTGAAGGGGCTGTACAAGAAGGCGCGCAGCGGTGAGCTCAAGAACTTCACCGGGATCGACAGCCCCTATGAAGCGCCTGAAGCTGCCGAGATTCGGGTCAATACGGTCGACATGAAGCCGGCCGAAGCGGCCGACTACATCATCCAGCAGATCCTGCCGCTCAAATGACCGACGCCGAACTCGCCGCACAATTGGCCGTAGACGCCGGGCGCATCCTGCTGGAAGTGCGCGCCTCCGGGCAATTCGAGGGAAAGGCGCTGGGCAAGGAAGGCGACCGCGCGGCGAATGCCTTCCTTTGCGATGCGCTTCGACGCCTTCGCCCGGACGACGGATTGCTGTCGGAAGAAGAGAAGGACAATCCGGAGCGGCTCGCCAAAAACCGTGTGTGGATCATCGACCCGGTCGACGGCACGCGCGAATATGGCGAGGAACGGTCGGACTGGGCAGTCCATGTCGGGCTGGCAGTGGACGGCGAAGCTGCGATCGGCGCGGTGGCGCTGCCAGGGCTGGACGGCGGAATCGTGCTGCGCAGCGACGCTCCGCATGCGCTGCCCGAGCCCGCCGACCGTCCGCGGCTTGTGGTGAGCCGCACCCGGCCCGCAAGGGAAGCGGTCGCGGTGGCCGAAGCGATTGGCGGTGAGTTGGTCGAAATGGGCAGCGCGGGCGCGAAGGCGATGGCGGTGGTGCGCGGCGAGGCCGAGATCTACCTCCATTCGGGCGGGCAATATGAATGGGACAATTGCGCGCCGGTGGCTGTCGCACTCGCTCATAGCCTGCATTGCTCCCGCATCGACGGCAGCCCGCTCGTCTACAACAATGCCGACACCTATCTGCCGGACCTGCTGATCTGTCGCCCCGAATGGGCCCATCCGGTTCTTGAAGAGGTCCACAAGCTCGGCTGAGCCTGAGGACGAAGGCTCAGTCGCCTTCGAATTCCATAAGAGCGCTGACGTCCACCCCGGCTTCGCGCAGGCGCACGGCCCCGCCGAGGTCGGGCAGGTCGATCACGAACAGCGCGTCATCCACTGTCGCCCCCGCCTGGCGCAGCAATTGCGCCGCAGCGAGCGCGGTGCCGCCGGTCGCAATCAGATCGTCAACGATCACCACTGTCTGACCATGCGCGATCGCGCCCGGATCGATCTCGAGCCGGTCGGTGCCATATTCGAGGTGATAGTCGATCCCGAGCACTTCGACCGGGAGCTTGCCCGGTTTGCGCACCGGCACGAAGCCGAGTTGGAGTTCGACGGCCACAGCCGCACCGAATATGAACCCGCGCGCTTCCATCCCCGCGATGGCTTCGGCGCCGAGCTCCCGTGCGCGATCAGCGAGGTGGCGCACCGTTGCAGTCAGCCCCAGCGGGTGGCTGATCAGTGTTGTAATGTCGCGGAACATGATCCCCGTGTGCGGGAAATCGGGCACGGTCCGGACCAGGCCCTTGAGCTCTTCAGGCGTCATGCGGTGTCCTCAAATGCAAAGCGCCCCACCATCGGCTGGATGGCGGGGCGCTTCAACAGTCGCATCGTTGATGCGATCAATCCTTCTTGCGCGGCTTCAGCGAGCCCCAGATCTGCTTTTTCGAAAGATAGGCAAGGATCGTGGCGAAGAACAGGAAGCCGAGCACCGGCCAGCCGGTCTGCTTACGCTTCACCAACGTCGGTTCTGCAGTCCAGGTCAGGAATGCGGCAACGTCCTTCGACATCTGGCTCACAGTCGCTTCGGTGCCGTCGGCATAGGTAACCTGCCCGTCCGAAGTCAGCGGCGCTGCCATCGAGATGTTCACATTGGCGAAGTAGGGATTGAAGTGAAGCTCCGCAGGAGTTTCGAATTCAGGATACTTTGCCAGCAGCTCAGGGTCGGGTTCGCCATAGCCGGTGAGCAGCGAATAGACGTAGTTGCTGCCGTCCTTGCGCGCCTTGGTGATCAGCGAGAGATCCGGCGGATGGCCGGCGCCGAAATAGGGCACTGCGGGGAAATGATCTGTCGGCAGGCCGGGGCGGGTCGTCACTTCAGCGGTCGCCTTGCTGTAGTCGGCGACGGTGAAGGTCGATGCCTCCTGCTTCACTTCGGCTTCGTTATAGCCAAGCTCGGCCAGATTGCGGAACGCAACATACTGGATGCTGTGGCAGGCCGCGCAAACTTCCTTGTAGACCTGGTAGCCGCGCTGAAGCTGCTGCTTGTCCCACTTGCCGAATGCGCCGTCGAAGCTGAACCCGCCCTCGGGGGCGTGCGGCTTCTTGTGGAAGGCATATTCGGCCGGCTTTTCGGTCGGGTCGCTGAAATAGGTCGTGACGCCCGGGATGAACGACCAAAGCAGGACGACACCAGCAAAGAAAAGGCCGCCTGCGATTGCACCGATACGGATCATGGTTCGTGTCTCTCTCTATCCAGTCGTCCGGGCCTTAGTCGGCCGCCTTCGCCGCGGCCGGGGCCGCATCGTCCTTGCCCAGCACCGCTTCAGTGATCGAATAGGGCAGCGGTTCGGGCTTCTCGATCTGGCTGATGATCGGCAGGATCACCAGGAAGTGCAGGAAGTAGTAAGCGGTCGCGACCTGGCTGATCATCACATAGGGTTCTTCCGCCGGCGCGCCGCCGCAGATGAACAGTGCGATCATCGCGGGGATCAGGCCGAACCAGAAGAACTTGCGGAAGGTCGGACGGTAGTGGCCCGAACGCACCGGGCTCTTGTCGAGCCAGGGCAGGATGAACCAGATCAGGATCGAGCCGAACATCGCGATCACGCCCAGCAGCTTCGCTTCGATCAGGATCACGCCGGTGAACGGAATGGTCAGGTCCTGAGTGAAAGCGCGCAGGATCGCGTAGAACGGCCAGAAGTACCATTCGGGCACGATATGCGCCGGGGTCGAAAGCGGGTTCGCTTCGATATAGTTGTCCGGGTGACCCAGCATGTTGGGCAGGAAGAACACCATCATCGCGAAGAAAATCAGGATTACTCCCAACCCAAAACCGTCCTTCGCCGTGTAATAGGGGTGGAACGGAATTGTGTCGCTTTCGGTCTTTACTTCCACGCCGGTTGGGTTCGACGAACCCGGGATGTGCAGCGCCCAGATGTGCAGGATCACCACGCCCAGGATCACGAAGGGCAGCAGGAAGTGCAAGCTGAAGAAGCGATTGAGCGCGGCATTGTCAGGCGCAAAACCGCCGAGGATCCAATGCTGGATGCTTTCGCCGACCAGCGGGATCGCGCCGAACAGGCCGGTGATCACCTGCGCACCCCAAAAGCTCATCTGGCCCCAGGGCAACACGTAGCCCATGAAGGCGGTCGCCATCATGAGCAGGAAGATGACCACGCCGAGCAGCCAGATCATCTCGCGCGGGGCCTTGTACGAGCTGTAGAAGAAGCCGCGGAAGATGTGCAAATACACAACGATGAAGAAGAAGCTGGCGCCGTTAGCGTGCGCATAGCGCATCATCCAGCCCCAGTTGACGTTGCGCATGATGTGCTCGACCGTCTGGAACGCAACCGCCTGGTTAGCGGCGTAATGCATCGCCAGGATCACCCCGGTGATGATCTGCACGACAAGGAAGAAGCCGGCGAGCACGCCGAAATTCCACATATAATTGAGGTTGCGCGGCACCGGATAGCCGGCCCCGATCGCATTGTAGGCCAAACGCGGAAGCGGCAGCTTCTCGTCCATCCACTGCATGAAGGGATGTTTCGGTTCGTACTGGCGTGCCCAGGCAAAGCTCATGACTGTTCTCTCAGTTCTCAGCCGACGCGGATGACGCTGTCGGAAGTGAATTCATAGTCGGGAACGACAAGGTTCTTCGGCGCAGGGCCCTTACGGATGCGCGCGGCAGTGTCGTAGTGCGAGCCGTGACAGGGGCAGAAATATCCGCCGTACTCGCCCTTGTTCTCGCCTTCGGCAGCGCCTAGCGGCACACAGCCGAGGTGGGTGCAGATGCCCATGGTGACGAGCATGTCGTTGTGGCCGTCCTTCGTGCGTTGGGCCAGCGTTTCCGGATCGCGCAGGGTCGCCACATCGACCGCATTGGCTTCATCGATCTCGACCTGCGTCAAGCGGCGAACGAACAGCGGCTGCTTGCGGAAGACCGCCTTGATCGCCTGGCCCGGCTCGATCGCCGACACGTCGACTTCGGTGGTGCTGGCGGCGAGAACATCGGCCGAAGGCGACATCTGGCTGACCAGCGGCAACAAGGTTGCCGCAGCGCCAACGCCAGCCGCGCTCACCGCAGCAATGTGAATGAAGTCGCGGCGTCGGACCCCGTCGTCACCCACCTCAGCGGTGGCCTCGGGAGCCATTGTGCCAATCGTATCAGCCATCAGCCTTTACCCTGCTATTCTCGCCCATGCCCGGTCAACCCGCGCATGGACCCGTCAGATCGCTATTCGTCCGAAGAAAACACGTAGTGCGAAAAGATTCCCCGAACGGCTCGTGATGTTGCCCCGCACGGGTGCGAAACACTTATTTGGCGGCGCTGATAGCTGCAAAGTCAGGCCATGCCAACCGCCTTTTGGGAACCAGTTGTGCGGTTTCATGCAAGCTAGGCAGGCAATGCGATGAGGCTCAGCTGGCGGCCGTAGTTGGGTTCGCCGCGATGGGTCGCCCGGCGAAAAGAATAATATTTGTTTTCAAGTGTATATGTGTCGAGCGCGAGGTCTTCCACCATGCCCACGCCAGCCACCTCAAGCCGGTGGAAAACATAGGCCGGAAGATCGAATTGCCAGCGCCCTTCACGGCCGGCGGAAAAGAAGCGCGCATCGGCCTCAGTGAAATTGGCGCGGAACCGCGCATCCACTTCGTAGCTCGCCTGCGCGATCGTTGGCCCGATCGCGGCGGCGATCCGTGCTCGCGATGCACCGAGCGATTCCATCGCCTTGATTGTGTTCTCAAGCACTCCGCCATGGGCTCCGCGCCAGCCGGCATGCGCCGCACCGATCACGCCTGCTGCAGCGTCCGCAAACAGCACCGGGGCGCAATCGGCAGTGACAATGCCGAGCACCAACCCCGGCGTCGCCGTGACCAGCGCGTCGGCGCTGGGCCGCCCGGTGGCGGAATCGCTCCACTCCGCCTCGACCGAAATCACATCGGGGGAATGGACCTGGTGCGGCGCGACGAACGTACCTCCCGGCAGTATGGCCCCGCCCGCCGCGGCGCGCAAAGCGTGGATCGTCGCTTCCTCCCCTTCGCCGCCATAGCCGAACTGATACACCCCGCCCGAATGGCCGAAGAAGCCGTGCGGCACGCCTGCCAGCGCGGCAGCACGCGCGATGTCGAAGCGGGTGACCTCAGCCATCGAGGCTGCGTGAAACCTGCTCATAGGTGTCGCGCGACAAATGCTCTGCCGCCGCGATCCGCTCGAGCTCGGCCCGCATCAGCGCCGCGCGCCCGTCCTCCAGCCGCCGCCAGCGCCCCAGGGCCGGAACGAAGCGCGCCGCAGCCTGCGGGTTGATCGGATCGAGCGCCAGGATCAGATCGGCAACGATGCGATAGCCCTCTCCGCTGGGCGTGTGGAAAGCCGGCGGATTCGCGGCGAAGCCCATGTAAAGCGACCGCACGCGGTTGGGATTGCGGATGGTGAAATCGGGGTGGTCCTTCAACACCTTTACGTGCTCAAGCACGCGCGGGTGGAGCGACAACGCCTGCAGCATGAACCATTTGTCGATCACCAGCGCATTGCCCTGGTAGCGGCGGTAGAAATCCGCGAGTTTTTCCTCACGCACGGGCGTGTCGAGCCCCGTCAGCACCATCAGCGCACCTTGCCGGTCGGTCATGTTGTCGGCGGCATCATACTGCGCGGCGGCGAGCCGGGCGGCGGTGGCGGAGTCGCTTGCAGCAAGGTAGGCGAGCGCCTGCGTTTTGACCTTGCGTGCGCCCCGCGCGCCTTCGCCATCATAGGGCACTTGCGCGGCCCGCTCATAGAGCGCGTGGAGCCCGTCGGCGAGTTGGCTGCCAAGCAGCGCCTTGAGCCCTTCGCGCTCGCGGTGAATCGCGGCAGGATCGGCCTTGTCGAGCTGCTCGAACAGGTAGGATTGCGTCGGCAGCAGCATCAGTTCGCCGCGCATCGCATCTTCCAGCGCCGGATCGGCCAGCACCGCGCCCAGAGCCGTAGCAATCGCCGCCTCGCCTTCCGCGCGTTCGCTTGCGGACAGCGAGCCCTTCGAAGCCGCCACAAGGTGGCCAACCATCAGCTCCTGCATCGCTTCATAGCGTGCAAAGGGATCGTCATCATGCGCCGCGAGCAGCACTAAATCTTCGCGCGGAAGCTGGCGCTCGATCACGACCGGGGCAGTGAAGCCGCGGTTGATCGAAAGCACCGGCGGAGCCGCATAGCCGCTGAAAGTGAAGCTTTGCTCGGCCCGGTCGAGCGCCACCAGCTCTTCGCCGCGGTGGCTGCCGGTGACGCGATCGAGCAGCGCGATCCTGAGCGGGATCACCATCGGCTGCTTGGCGGCCTGACCCGGGGTGGGAGGCACCGACTGCTTCAGCGTAAGCGTGACCGTATCGCCTCCATGCGCCATCGCGACCGACAGGCGCGGCGTGCCGGCCTGCGAATACCACAGGCGGAACTGCTTCAGGTCGAGCTCCGCGCCGTCCTCGATCGCGCGGACGAAATCCTCGCAGGTTGCCGCTTCACCGTCATGCCGGTCGAAATAGAGATCGGTGCCTTGGCGGAAGCGCTCGGGCCCGCAAAGCGAGCGCATCATGCGGATCACTTCGGCGCCCTTGTTGTAGACCGTGGCGGTGTAGAAGTTGGAAATCTCGCGATAGCTGTCTGGCCGGATCGGATGCGCGAGCGGCCCCGAATCCTCAGGGAATTGCGCCGCACGAAGGATCCGCACGTCCTCGATCCGCTTGACCGCCTGCCCGCGCATGTCCTGGCTGAACAGCTGGTCGCGCAGCACGGTGAAGCCTTCCTTCAACGACAGCTGGAACCAGTCGCGGCAGGTCACGCGATTGCCCGACCAGTTATGGAAGTACTCGTGCGCAATCACCCCTTCGACCGCGTCGAAATCGTCATCGGTCGCGGTGTCGGGATCAGCCAGCACATATTTGGTGTTGAAGACGTTGAGCCCCTTGTTCTCCATCGCCCCCATGTTGAAATCGCTCACCGCGACGATATTGTAGAGATCGAGATCATATTCGCGCCCGAACACATCCTCGTCCCATTGCATCGAGCGTTTGAGCGATTCCATCGCATGATCGGTGCGCGGCAGGTCTTCCGCACGAACCCAGACGTTCAGCTCCACTTCCCGTCCGCTCATGGTGGTGAAGGTGGAGGAGTTGGCGACGAGATCGCCCGCCACGAGCGCGAAGAGATAGGACGGCTTGGGCCAGGGATCGTGCCATTCGGCCCAATGGGTGCCATCGGCGCCTTCGCCCTCGGCCACCCTGTTGCCGTTGCACAGCAGGATCGGGAACTGCGCCTTCGATCCGCTCATTCGCACGCGATAGGTGCTCAGCACGTCGGGCCGGTCGGGGAAGAAGGTGATGCGGCGGAAGCCTTCGGCTTCGCACTGGGTGCACAGCATGCCGTTCGAGGCATAGAGCCCCTCGAGCCGAGTGTTGGCCGCAGGATCGATCTCGGTCGCGATCTCGATCTCATGCGCTTCGCCCGAAAGCGGCACGATCAGGTCGTCCCCGTCCATTGACCAGTCGTTGCGCATCTCGCCATCGACCTTGACCGAAAGCAAAGTGAGGCCATCACCATTGAGGCGGATCGTGGAGGAGGGAGCTGCCTTGCCGTTTCGTGCGACTGTGAGCCGAGAGACGACCCTTGTCGCTTCGAGGCCGAGGTCGAAGTCGAGCGCGACCTCAGGAACCAGCCAGGCAAAGGGCTGGTAATCCTCGCGGCGGATCATCGGCGGTTCGTGCGGAGTGATGGCGGCATCGGCCATGTCAGGGTTTCGTGCAATATCCATGGCAGCCGATTTAGGTTGCTTTGCGCCGCTGTCCAACGCTTAGATTGACGGCATGAGTCACCTCGTGATCTTCGGATTGGGTTACACGGCGAGCCGAATTGCCGCAGCGCTTGAAGCGCGCGGCTGGCGGGTCGACGCGACCGGAAGCAAGGGCAATCTCGACTTTGCCGACCAAGCGGCGGTGCGAACGGCGCTGGACGGCGCGAGCCATGTGCTGTCCTCGGTCCCGCCTTCGGACGATAGCGACCCGGTGCTCGATCGATATGGCGATGCACTGGCGGGCAAATGGCTCGGCTATCTGTCTTCGACCGGGGTCTATGGCGACACGCAAGGTGCATGGGTGGACGAGAGCGCCCCTGTGGGCGGAGGGCGCCGTTCTGCACGTGCCGAAGCCGATGCGCGCTGGCTGGGCATGGGCGCCCGGGCATTCCGGTTGCCGGGAATCTATGGGCCGGGCCGAAGCGCGCTCGACCGCGTGCGCGAGCGGCGCGCCAATCGCATAGACTTGCCCGGGCAGGTGTTCAGCCGCGTGCATGTCGAAGATATCGTTTCAGGGGTGATCGCGGCGATCGAACGCGACGTCCCGCCCGGCGCATATAATCTCGCCGACGATTTGCCGACGAGCCAGAACGCGGTGATCGAGCACGCATGCCGCCTGCTCGGCGTTGCACCTCCCCCGCTGCAAAGGCTCGACGAAGCCGGGCTCAGCCCGATGGCGCGGGGTTTCTATGCGGAGAACCGAAGGGTCGCGAATGGCAAGGCGAAGCGGGTACTGGGCTGGCGGCCGCTCTATCCGACCTATGTCGAGGGGCTGGCCAGCCTCGCCTAGACGTTGCGGGCCCTGAGCGCGACGAGCATCCCCAGCATCGCCAGCGCGCCCCCGGCGATCGCCAGCGGAGTCCATTGAAAGCCCTCGAACAGGGTCGAGATGAACATCGCGATCACCACCACAAGGATGCCGTTATAGGCCGCGCGGCCTGCGCCAAGCTTGCGCACGAGATCGTAATAGATCGGGAAGGTCACCACCGATCCGACCAGCGCCAGCCAGGCGATTCCGGCCCAATAGAGCGGCTCGCGCGGGATCACCGGCGGCCCCGCCAGCGCCCATGCCACGCTGCCATCGATGATCGTGCCGTAGAGCATCGACCATGCCAGCAGCGTCACAAGCGGCACCGATTTGCCGACTTCGCCCGCCTGGATGACATTGGCGATCGAGGCCGCGACCATTGCCACCAGCGCCAGCACCACGCCCAGCCCGACATCGCCGCCTAGCGGCGACACATGCGCTTCGTTGATCAGCAGCAACGCGATCCCCACCAGCGCGATCGCGCTGCCGATGGTGAAGCGCAGCGTGATCCTCTGGCCCAGCATGAAGCGGCCAAGGATTGCATTGGGCACGATCATCATTCCGATCAGCAGCGCCACGATCCCCGAAGTCAGATGCAGTTCGGACAGATAGACGAAATTGTAGTTCCCGCAGAACTGGAACAGCCCCAGCAGCACCGCCAGCCAATGCGCGCGGCGCGGCATGGCGAGCGGATTGCGCATGAACAGCGCCAGCGCGAACATCGCCGGAGTCGCGGCAACGAAACGCCAGGTCACCGACCACTGAGCCGGCACCCCGTCGATCTGTGTGGTGATGACGAACCAGGTCGAACCCCAGATCAGCGCGACCAGCAGGAAAGGCAGTGCAATTGCCGGGCGCAGCAGGGCGTGGGGAGGATGTTCGCTCATCCAGGGGCGATCAAAGGTTCGCGACCGCCTGCGCCAGCGCCAGCGCATCATCCTGCGGCGTGTTCCACGCGGTGACGAAACGCGCTGCGTCGGCGCCCCAATCGTAGAATTCGAAACCCTGAGCCCGCAATGATTCCCGCTCGCCCGGCGTCAGCCGCACGAACAGCTCGTTTGCCTCGACCGGGTGCATCAGCCGCTCGCCGCATGCTCTGGCGATCTCCGCCGCTGCGGCATTGGCCGCGCGGGCATTCTCCAGCCAGAGATCGCCCTCCAGCATGGCGAGCACTTGCGCGGCCTGGTAACGGCCCTTGCATTGCAGGTGCCCGGCGCGCTTGCGACGGTATTTGACCAACTCCGCCTGCGCCGGATCGAACAGCACCAGCGCTTCGGCGCTCATCCCGCCGTTCTTGATGCAACCGAAAGCGAGCGTGTCGCACGGGCCAGCCGCATCCGCCGCGGAACCGCCGAGGAAGGCCACGGCATTGGCGAAGCGCGCGCCGTCCATATGCAGGCCCAGCCCTCGCTCCTTCGCGAAGGCCCCCAGCGCGGCGAGCTCATGCGGGCGATAGGCGCGTCCATATTCGCTAGCCTGGGTGATCGCGATCGCATGCGGCTGCACCTGGTGCACATCGGGCCGGATCGGATCGATCACCGCCGCGATATCCGCCGGAGTCAGTTTGGCGCCCTCTCCGCTGGCCAACATCAGCTTGGCGCCGTGAAGGTAGAAGCCGGGCGCGCCGCCTTCATCGACTTCGATATGCGCTTCCTCATGGCACACCACCCCGCCATGCGGCTGCACCATGGTGGCGAGCGCGAGGCAATTGGCGGCGGTGCCGGTGGCGATCCAGATCGCTGCGCATTCGCGCCCGAACAGCTCCGAAAAGCGCTCGTCCAGCGCTGCGCTCAAACGGTCGCCGTCATATGGCGAATCGGGCGAATCGGCGGCACGCATCGCCTCCCACAGGCGCGGGTGGACGGTCGCTGCATTGTCCGACAGGAATGGTCTTTGCCTTGGCATCGGTTGTGCCTGTAAAGCCGATAGCGGACTTGGCAAGCAGGAGGTGCGCAATGGCGCTCGAAGGCCTGATCATCACGCACCATGCGCAGGAGCGCGGCGGCAGATATGTCGCGCAGCTCGAAGGCGAAAGCGCGACTGGCTATCTCGAATGGGAGCCCGCCGGAGAAGACGTGCGGATCGCCACCCATACCGTCGTGCCGCGCAGCATCGGCGGACGCGGAGTCGCCGCGGCACTGACCGAAAGGTTGATCGAGGACGCCCGGCTGCAGGGCTTCCGGATCGTGCCCGCCTGCTCCTACACCGCAGCCAGGTTCGCCGAGCATCCCGAATGGGCGGATTTGCGCGCCGTCTGAAAGCTCACCCGCCCAGCCGGGAGAAATCCTTCGCTGCGATGCTGTCGAGGATGGCAGCGCGCAATTCGACCGCTTGTTCGAGCGGCAAGCCGGAGATCGAGAACTTCCCGCCTGCCAGCCCGAGATGCAGCGTGGCGTAGCCGCGCCGCCGTGCGATCGGCCCTTGCTCGATCTCGACCGAATGCAGCTTGACCCGCGAGGCGATCTGCGTGCGCGGCGAGAGCAGCCCGCGACGGGCAAAGATCTGCGTGGCGCTCAAGGCATGGCGGCGGAATTGCCATGCATAGAGATTGGCTCCCACGAAGAAGGCGGCCAGTCCCAGCGGCACCAGAACGAAGGGCAGGGGCGCGAAAATCGCTACAGGAATCGCCAGCAGGGCAAAGACTCCGCCTTCGAGCAGCGCCGAATCTAGGCGGTATTTCCGGCTCGCGAGGTGCCAGTCGAGATCTTCCGAAGGGGGCGCGAATCCGGCTGCGCGGATGATCGGTGCAATCTCCTCCATCTTCGCGAACGGCGCGACGACATGGCTCGACTGTCCGGCATCCTGCGCCAGGCTGGTGAACTTGAGTTCGTGCCAGCCGAAGCGGTATCGCACCAGCCCGGTGCCCAGCTCGATCGCCTGCACCCGGTTCACCGGCATCACCACATCGGTGCGCGTGAACAGCCCGCGGCGGCGGCGGAAGCCGCGCACCGTCTTTTCGAGCACGAAGCCCCAGTCGCGCAAATAGGTGCGCACCAGCCCTGTCACTGACCCCACCACTACCAGCGCGATGATGCCAGCAATTGCACTGATAACTTGCAACATCGGGCCCAGCCCGGCGA
This sequence comes from Altererythrobacter sp., assembly GCA_023260985.1. GTDB lineage: Bacteria > Pseudomonadota > Alphaproteobacteria > Sphingomonadales > Sphingomonadaceae > Erythrobacter. The sequence continues at coordinate 38,994 of JALRKY010000023.1, forward strand.
TCCAGCCCTGTTGGCTTTCGGCAAGGCCCAGCCACAAATCGGGATCCCACAGTTCGATCCCGGCAATGCTCTCGGCATATTGGAAAGCACCGCCGATCACCGCGAAGACCGCGAGTGAGAATTCGAACAGGCCAAAGGTGGTGAGCCGACCCGCATCCATCGAGAACAGCACTTCGGCGGGCTCGTCGGCTGGAACCTGCGCGGCATCGGCTGCCGGGCGCGCCGCGACTTCCGCCGCCTCTTCCTCGCGCCGTTCGCGAATTAGCAGCCGCAGCGCTTCGCCTTGAGCCTCGGTGAGATAGGCAAGCTTGAGATCTTCCGCCCCGCCCGCGCCGGTTTCGAACTTGACTTCGACCAGCCCGAACAGGCGCGGCAGGAATTTCTGTTCAAGGCTGACGTCCTGGATCCGTTCATAGGGCACCGAACGCGCCGCGCGGCTGACTATGCCGCTCTCGACGCGGATATCCTCCTTGCCGGTGGTGTAAGTCAGCCGCAGCCAGCGCAGGTAGGCGATGCCGAAATTGATGCCCACCAGTATGAGAACGAAGGGCAGGAAGAGAAGCGCCTTGTCGGCGACTTCGCCTTTCCTGAAAATCGAGAACAAGGCGATGCCGATCGGCAGGGCGAGCTGGCCGAGCATCGACACGGCACGAACCAGGAAAGTGCGCGGATCCGTGCGCTGCGGCTCGCCTGCGGCCGCGACAGGGATCTTGGTGGAGTCCTGTTCGCTCACAGTGACTCGCGCTTGATGTGGCTGCGGATTTCCTCGCGCATGTCGCGTGCGAGCTGCTCGCCCAGCCCCGGAAGCTTGACCGAGGCGTTATGCGTGCCCGCCGTGTGCAGCGTGAGCGTGGCGATGCTGAAGAAGCGCTCGATCGGATTCTGGCTGACGTCGATATGCTGCACCCGGCCGAACGGCACCACGGTGTCGTGCCGTAACATCAGCCCGCGCACCACGCGCAGCCGGTCGGTGCTCATGGCATAGCCGCGCGCGAAGAAGCGCCGCGCGGGAAAGCGCAGGATCAGCAGCAGCGCGGCGAGCGCCACCGGGGTAATGATCACCGCCGGGGGCAGTATCGCCGACGTCTCAAGAACGAGCGCGCCGACGATGAAAGGGATCGAAACCAGCGTGGTCTCGACCCGCAGCGCCCAGACGTAATTGGGGTGGAGCTTGGTCAGTTCCTGCTCGTCGCCATGCCCGCCGATTGCAGGCGTGGAAGGGGGCGCAAGCTCTGGTGGAGCCACGGGTGTCGCCGGAGTGTTCTCGTCCATACCGTCTTACATGGGCAATACGGCTTGGCGCGTCAATAATTTAGCGGCGCTGGTCGAACCTCCGGCCGATCATCGCAGCAGCGATATTGGTCTTCTGCACATCGGTGGTGCCTCCCGCGATCCCCCAGGCGAAACCGTCGCGCAGGCGCTGCTCCATCCCGTAATCCTTGTGGTAGCCATAGCCGCCCATCACCTGCACGCCCATCGAAGTCACTTCGCGCACGATCTCGTTCGCATAGCATTTTGCGACCGAGCTTTCGTAGACCGTGGGCAGCCCGTCGGGCTGGTGCGCGGCATTGGCTGCGGCGCGGTGGATCAGCAGGCGCGCGGCCTCAACCTTCATCGCCATTTCCGCGAGCTTGATCTGCACGGCCTGGAATTCGACGATCGGCTTGCCGAAGGCATGCCGTTCCTGGACATATTGCGTCGCCTGCTCCAGCGCCGCCGCCGCGACGCCAAGGCTCTGGGTGGCATTGCCGCAGCGTTCGAGCCCGAACGCGCTCATCAGTTTGCCGAAGCCGCCTGCCCCGACGATGACGTTGGCCTTCGGCACGCGCACATCCTCGATGGCATAGTCGGCGGTCTCGATCCCGCGAAAGCCCATCAGCTGCTCGCGCTTGCCGAACTGCATGCCCGAGGCATCGCGATCGAGCAGGATCGCGCCGATCCCCTTCGCGCCCGGCTCGTCATTGTAGCGGCAATAGGTGACGTAATAGTCCGAGTGCCCGCCGCCGCTGGTCCAGCGCTTGTAGCCGTTCACGACATAGTGGTCGCCATCCTCGACCGCGCGCGTCCTGAGGTCGGTCAGCGCGGTACCCGCATCGGGTTCCGACATCGACACGGCAACGACTTTCTCACCCGCGATCACTTCAGGCAGGATGCGCGCTTTCATCTCCGGCGAGCCGAAACGTTCGATCGTGCGGACCGGCCCCACCAGCGCTTCGAACACCGGAAACGCCACGGCGTTCGAGATCTGGGCGAATTCCTCCAGCACCAGCAGGGCTTCGAGATGGCCCAGCCCCAGCCCGCCATATTCGGTGGGCAGGTTGACGCCCAGGAAGCCCATTTCGCCATATTTGCGTACCATGGCGCGCGGGACCGGATAATCCTTTTCCTCCATGTCGCGCGCCAGCTCGGGCAATTCGGCGCGCGCGAACTTGCGCGCGGCCTCCTGCAGTTCGCGCTGCTCGTCGGTAGGGCGGAAATCCATGGCTTCTGCGTCTCCCCTTAGGTCCGACCGCCATTCCTAGCGCATGTTTGGCCAAGCGAGCCTAGCGCATTTGCGAGGGGAGCCGCGTTCGATCAGCGATCCTTGTAATCGGGCGCGCGCTTTTCGGCGAAGGCGCGCTTGGCCTCCTCGAAATCCTGCGTCTGCGCCAGCATGACCTGCTGCCGGTCCTCGATCGCCAGCGCCGCTTCGAAACTCGGCGCATCGATATTGCGGTTGAGCGCATCCTTCGAAAGCCGCAGGCCCATCGGCGACGTTGCCAGCATGTCGCGTGCCAGTTCGAGCCCGGCGTCGAGCAGCGCCTCCTCTTCCACCACGCGGCTCACCAGCCCGCATTGGAGGGCGCGTTCGGCCCCCATGAAATTGCCGGTGAGGATGAATTCGGCAGCAACCGAAGCCCCCACCAGCCGCGGCAGGAAATAGCTTGAGCCCATGTCGCAACCGCCCAGCCCGATCTTGATGTAGGCCGCGTTCATGCGCAGGCTGGGCGCGCCGATCCGCACATCGCTCGACAGCAGCAGAGAGAAGCCGCCGCCGCACGCCGCGCCATGGCCCAGCGCGATCACCGGCTGCGGGCATTGGCGCATCAACTGCATCACAGTGGCGATGGCGCGCTGGGTTCGCCAGCCGCCCTGCACCGGCCCCTCGTCTTCGCGGCCCGGCCAGGAGCCGGGAGTGAGGTCGAGCCCGGCGCTGAATGCCCGCCCCGCCCCGCGCAGGATCACTACCCGCACATCGAGCCTATCCTGCAGCCCGCGAAAATAGGAGTCGAGCTCGGCGATCAGTCCGGCGCTCATCGCATTGAGCTTGTCGGGCCGGTTGAGAGTGACGATCTCGACGCCGTCACGCGTCTCGACCAGCAGTTCTGCGCTCACTTCGATCTCCTGTCGCCAATTCGCCGAATGCGGGAGACCCTAACGCAGCGCCGCGCGATCGCTGCTATGAAATATGCCAATGGCCGGTGAGGGTGTACCACCTACACCCCTTGGCGAGAGGCATTCGGGAAAGGGCTGCCATGTCGAGCATCGGCGATCCCCAGACCATTGGCGACATCGTGCGCCATCAGGGGCGTGAACGGAGCAATTCGATCGCATTCGAATATGAAGGGAGCGTGCTCACATTCGGCGAGCTCGACCGCCGGAGCAATCGCGCCGCCAATGCATTGGCTGCGCTGGGCGTCAAGAAGGGCGACCGTGTCGCCTATATCGGCAAGAACTCGCACATCTATTTTGAGATCCTCGCCGGAGCGGCCAAGCTCGGCGCGGTGATGACGCCGGTCAACTGGCGGCTCGCGCGGCCCGAAGTGGTCTATGTTGTCAACGACTGCCAAGCCAAGGCACTGTTCGTCGGTCCGGGCTTCTCCGAACTGGTCGGCGATATCGAAGGGCAGCTCGAATATGTCGCCGGCATCTTCGGCTCGGAAGCGCCGGAAGGGAAGTATCCCGGCTATCCTGAATGGCGCGACGGCTTTCCCGACAGCGACCCGATGGTGCCTTGCGCGGTGGGCGACGACGCGGTCCAGCTCTACACATCCGGCACTACCGGGCACCCCAAGGGCGCGATCCTGACCCACGGATCGATCTTTTCCTCGCGCATGAACGACCGCAATGCCGAAGTTTTGCACGATTGGCAGAAGACGGTCGAAGGCGAAGTGGCGCTGCTCGCCATGCCATGCTTCCACATCAGCGGCACCGGATATGGCCTCGGCACGATTTTCAACGGATCGAACGCCGTGGTCCTGCCCGAATACGATCCGACCCGCGCGCTCGACCTGATCGAGAACTACAACATCTCGAAGATCTTCATGGTGCCGGCGGCGATCCAGATCCTACTCGACCATCCGCGCGTGCGCGAAGTCGATTTCTCCAACCTCAAATACATTACCTATGGCGCATCGCCGATCCCGCTCGAGCTGATGAAGCGCGCAATGGAAGTGCTGGGGTGCGGCTTCGTGCAGATGTACGGAATGACCGAGACGACCGGGACGATCGTCGCGCTCGCCCCGGAGGACCACGTGCTCGAAGGCAGCCCGCGGATGCGATCGGTCGGGACGCCGCTCAAGAATGTCGAGATCAAGGTCATCGATGCCGAAGGCAATGAAGTGCCGACCGGCACGATCGGCGAGATCGCGACCCGCAGCCCGAAGAACATGAAGGGATACTGGAACCGGCCCGAAGCGACCGCCCAGACGATCGATCCCGAAGGCTGGCTGAGCACCGGCGATGCCGGCTATCTCGACGAGGACGGCTATCTCTACATCCAGGACCGGGTGAAGGACATGATCATCTCGGGCGCGGAGAATGTCTATCCGGCCGAGGTCGAGAACGCGATTTACTCGCACCCCAAGGTCGCGGACGTCGCAGTGATCGGCATCCCTGACGACAAATGGGGCGAAGCGGTGAAGGCCTGCGTGGTGGTCAAGCCGGGCGAAGAGCTGACCGAAGCCGAAGTGATCGCGCATGCGCGCCAGCATATCGCCGGTTACAAGTGCCCCAAGTCAGTCGATTTCATCGCGGCGCTGCCGCGCAACCCGTCAGGCAAGATCCTGCGCAAGGATTTGCGCGCACCCTATTGGGAGGGCAAGGACCGGGCGGTAAACTGACGCGCCGGCCTGCCGCGATCCGCGCGAAGATATCGAGGAGTAGACAATGGACGTATCACAGCTGATGTTCCGCCCCGGCCTGATGGAAGGCGAACGGATCCTCGTTACCGGCGGCGGCACCGGCCTCGGCCGCGAGATGGCGGAAGCTTTCCGCAAGCTGGGCGCCACGGTCTATATCTGCGGGCGGCGGCGAGGGAAGCTCGACGAGACCGCGCAGGAATTGATGGCGGAACATGGTGGCAAGGTCGTGCCGATGGCCTGCGATATCCGCGATGCCGATGCGATCCACGCGATGATCGATGCGATCTGGGCCGATGGCGGAGCGCTGACCGGCGTGGTCAACAATGCGGCGGGCAATTTCATCAGCCGCACCGAAGACCTTTCGGTCAACGGCTTCAACGCCATCGCCGACATCGTCTTCCGCGGCACCTTTTACGTCACGCTCGACGTCGGCAAGCGGATCAAGGCCGAAGGCGGGCGGTGCAACTTCCTGGCGATCCTCACCACCTGGGTGTGGAACGGTTCGGCCTTCGTGGTGCCATCGGCCATGTCGAAGAGCGCGATCAACACCATGACGCAGAGCCTGGCGGTCGAATGGGGCCGCTACAACATGCGCTTCAACGCGATCGCACCGGGTCTTTTCCCGACCAAAGGAATGAGCGCGCGGCTCAGCCCCGGCGGGCGCGGCGGCAATTCAAACAATGAGATCAACCCGATGGGCCGCCACGGCGAAATGCACGAGCTGGCCAATCTGGCGGTGTTCCTGATGGGTCCCGGCGCGGAATATGTGAACGGCCAGACCATCGCGATCGACGGTGCGGGTTACCAGGCGACCGGCGGCACCTTCTGGGGCGCGCTGCAAGGGCTGGGCGATGCCGAATGGGACAAGATGCGCGCGATGATCAAGGGCACTAACGCGCAGGACAAGTTCGAACGCACGATCGGCTAGGGCTCGATTCCTCCAGACTAAGGGGCGTTTTACTGGCCGATGCGACACTTGCGACACAGTCCTGAAAGAGAAAAACCTTCCTTTCGCACGTGAATACGAAGCCCGGCTGTGGGTTGATATAATGATGGCAAAGAGCACCGCGCTTTTGTCAGATCGCCGCGCTGTAGGAAAACCGGACTGTGCGCTAACGACCCAATTGCTGACGTTCGTGCCAATCAGAAGAAGCTTCCATCTTGCTCGTAAATGGCATCGATGATCGAGACGACTTGTGGCGCAAGGGGTGTACCGATTACGTCACCTCTTGCCACAG
>JALRKY010000037.1 GCA_023260985.1 Altererythrobacter sp.
AACAATTAAATTTCTTAAAAAATTATTCATATCAAATCTTCTCCTGACAAGTATATCTCACCTGAATTGCTTTTGGATGGTTGGATGCCCCGTGAGGATTCGAACCTCAATTGACGGAGTCAGAGTCCGTAGTCTTACCATTAGACGACGGGGCAATTGCCCGGCGGGGCCGTTGCGGCCCTGCTTAAGCGGTGCGAGCATCTAGTTTCCGCCAGCCTTCAGGTCAAGGCCAACATCCCTTGCGGCTTGCCCCGCGCCCTCCCACGCGCTAACCAGAGCTCAGGTCCCCGTGCGTGAACAACGGCGGGAGGAAAGAAAGTATTGAATATGGCGGATTTTTCTCCGCCGGACAGTAACAAGAGGGCTGGCAACAGAAAGGGCGGCAAGTCCGGCAAGGTAGCCGATTTTCGCTACAAGCGCCCCGCTAAGCCCAAGGAAAACAGGTCTTCGCGCGATCCGCATGCGCGCGGGAAGCCTTCGTCGCAGCAGCCCAAGGGCGAACGCGCTCCCAAACAAGCCAATCGCCCGCCAGAACACCAAAGCGGCGGCCAACCCGCCACCGGCTGGGGCCCGCGTCCGGGCCAGTCCTACGCCGCGATTGACCTGGGCACCAACAACTGCCGCCTGCTGATCGCACGCCCGACCGGCGACAGCTTCACGGTGATCGACGCCTTCAGCCGCGTCGTGAAGCTGGGTGCAGGGCTCGCAAACAGCGGAAAGTTGAGCGAGGCCGCGATGGATCGCACGCTCCAGGCGCTAACGATCTGCGCCGAAAAGCTGCGACGCCGTAACGTCTACCTCGCGCGCTCGGTCGCGACCGAAGCCTGCCGTCGGGCGGAAAATGGCGAGGAATTCATCGCCCGCGTGCGCGAGGAAACAGGGATCGCGCTCGATATTATCAGCGCAGAGGAAGAGGCGCGGCTGGCTGTGCTCGGTTGCCAGATCCTGCTCGAGCCCGGCACCGGCCCCGCCATCATCTTCGACATCGGCGGCGGCTCGACCGAGCTGGTGCTCCTCGAACAGGGCGGCGGCGTGCCCGAAATGCGCGATTGGCTGAGCGTGCCCTGGGGCGTCGTCTCGCTGACCGATACTGTAGGCCGGGTCGAAGGCGACCCCGCGCAGCGCGAAGCCCGCTATGCCGAAATGCTCCGGGTCGTGCGCGACAGCTTTTCCGCCTTCGCCAGCCGCATTGCGCCCGCAGCCGAGCAGGGCGATTTGCGATTGCTGGGCACCAGCGGCACGGTCACGACGCTGGCGAGCCTCCACCTCGAGCTTCCACAATATGATCGCAAAGCCGTCGACGGCCTGATTGTACCGGCCCAGTCGATGCGCGGCATCACTACGCGGCTGGCCGGTTTGTCTCCAGAGGAACGCAGCGAATTGCCCTGCATCGGGCGCGACCGCGCCGAGCTGGTGGTGGCCGGTTGCGCGATCCTCGATTCGATCCTCGACATCTGGCCCGCGACTCGGTTGGGCGTGGCAGACCGCGGGATTCGCGAAGGCATTTTGCGCAGCCTGATGGCGCATGAACTCGCCCACCCTCACCCGCTGCGTGAGAACCGTCCGGCATGGCCGGCGCGGGATCCCGCACAGGAGCGAAAGAGATGAGCCGCGCAGGCCGCAATCCCGACAAGCGGGTCAAAAACACCCGCGGGCGCACCGCGTCATCGACCCGCTGGCTCGAACGCCAGCTCAACGATCCGTACGTCAAGCAGGCCAAAGCCGAGGGCTATCGCAGTCGCGCGGCTTACAAGCTGATCGAACTCGACGAGCGCTTTGGGCTGATTCGCGGGGCGCAGCGCGTGGTCGATCTGGGCATCGCACCGGGTGGCTGGAGCCAGGTGGTACGCAAGCTTGCGCCCAAGGCTGCCGTCGTGGGGATCGACCTGCTGCCGACCGATCCGATCGAGGGTGTCACCATATTCCAGATGGACTTCATGGACGATGCTGCGCCCAAGGCGCTTGAGGATGCACTGGGAGGCAAGGCCGACCTGGTGCTGTCCGACATGGCGGCGAACACTGTGGGCCACAAGCAGACCGACCATCTGCGCACCATGGGGCTGGTCGAAGCGGCGGCGTGGTTCGCGATCGAGAACCTGGCTGAAGGCGGCACTTTTGTTGCCAAAGTTCTGGCTGGCGGCACCGACAGCGATCTGCTGGCGCTGCTCAAATCGCACTTCAAGACAGTCAAGCACGCCAAGCCCCCGGCGAGCCGGAAGGGCTCATCCGAATGGTATGTCGTGGCACAGGGCTTTAAGGGTCAAAGCAGATAGCCGGAGGCTGAAACGACAAGGGCCGCGCGACCCAATCGCACGGCCCTCAGTGGTCCTTCCGGACGATTTCAGTGAAACTTAGGCGCCTGCTTCGGCAGTAGGTGCAGCAGCTTCGTCTTCGGCAACGGCTTCGCCTTCGGCGGCCGCATCGTCTTCCGTCGGGGTTTCTGCAGCGGCCGGAGCCGGACGTGCGGGGGCTCCGCCCATACTTTCCAAATAGACCATGAGCGCGGCACGATCTTCCGGCTTGGCGAGGCCCGCGAAGCTCATCTTCGTGCCGTCAGCAAAGGCGCGCGGGTTCTTGAGCCATGCGTCCATCTTTTCCCAGGTCCAGCTGCCGCCATGGCCCGAAAGCGCCGGCGAAAAGGCATAACCGCCGCCGCCTTGACCAATCGGTTTGCCCATCACGGCAAAGAGATTCGGGCCGATGCCATTTGCGCCGCCCTGAGCGACAGTGTGGCAGGCCACGCATTTGGCGAAGACCTTCTCGCCCGCTTCGACGGTTGCCGCAGCGATCAGCGTGCCCAAATCGGGAGCGGAAGCGCCGCCGCCTGCACCTTCGGCCTCGACGCCTTCGATGACGTAGCCGAGCTGTTCCAGACGGTCATCCTTGTCAGCGTGGAAATACTTGCCGCTGAGCACCGAGAGGCCCAGCGCAACGATGCCGGAAAATAGCACCCAACCAGCGGTTGTATTGAAACGATCGTCCATGGTGTGATGTGATCCGCGAAATGACCCTGAGTTTTCGCTGGCCGCTCTAGTCGGCACCGCGTGGCATAGCAAGACAGATCAGGGCACTATCTGCGGCAAGATTAAGAAGCAGGCTTGCGGCGGGCGGCGGCGGCGGATAGCAGCGCTGGCGATGCAGAGTTTTCCCGCACCCGCAAAAGCGATGGTTGAGATCATGCGCGAATCGGCCCAGGCCGAACCCGAGCGCGCGATCGCGTTCCAGGGCTCGCCCGGCGCGAACTCGCATCGCGCGGCGATGGAAGCATGCTCCGATTGCCTGCCGCTGCCGTGCTTCAGCTTCGAAGACGCGCTCGACGCGTTGAAGGCTGGCAGGGCAGCCTACGCGATCATCCCGATCGAAAATTCGCAGCACGGGCGGGTGGCGGATATCCACTTCCTCATGCCCGAAAGCGGGCTGAAGATCGTAGGCGAGTACTTCATGCCGATCGACCATGCGCTGATGGGCCTGGGCAAGGGGCCCTACACCGCCGCCTACAGCCACCCGCAGGCACTCGGCCAGTCGCGCCATTTCCTGCGCGAACGCGGCATCGTACCGATGAGCTATGCCGACACGGCAGGCGCCGCCGCCTTCATCGCAGAAAAGGGCGATCCGACACTCGCGGCGATCTCTCCGCCGATCGCGGCCGAGCTTTACGGACTTGAAATCGCCGAAGAGCATGTGCAGGACTCGCCCGACAACATGACGCGCTTTGTGATTTGCGCGCGCGAGGCGGTCGATCCGGCGACGCTGAAGGGCGAAGATGCGATCACCACTTTTGTATTTGAAGTGAAGAATATCCCCGCCGCGCTCTATAAGGCGATGGGCGGCTTCGCCACCAATGGTGTCAACATGACCAAACTCGAAAGCTACCAGAAGGGCACGAGTTTCGCGGCGACGATGTTCTATGCCGACATTATCGGCGCGCCCGGCGATCCGGCGTTCGACCGCGCGCTGGAAGAGCTTGCCTTCCACAGCAAGGAACTGACCATTCTGGGCACCTATCGCCAGGCACGCCCGCGCGGCTGAACCCTGCCCTGCCCGGGCAGCAATTGGAGAAGCGCCGATGAGGATTACTCGCCGCGCCGCCATCGCCGGTTCGATCGCGCTTGCGTCAGCCGCCTGCGTCCCGGTCGATCCCTCGCCGCGAGGTAGGCTCGCGGCCCGGCTGCGCATCATCGAAGCGGCAGCGGGAGGTATGCTGGGCGTCGCACTGCTCGACACTGACAGTGGCGCAATAATCGGCCACAACCGCGCCGAACGTTTCGGCCATTGCTCTTCGTTCAAGCTGACGCTCGCCGCCATGGTTCTCTGGCGCGACCAGCAGGGGATAGATGATGCCGACCGACTGGTGCGCTGGAGAGAAAGCGATTTGATGTCGGTTTCGCCTTTCACCACACGGCGCCTCGTACAGGGCGCAAGCTTGCGCGAACTGGCGAAGGCAACCCAGACGACCAGCGACAATGCCGCCGCCAACGTGCTGTTGCGCGAAACCGGTGGCCCCGCAGCAGTGACCGAATTCTGGCGCATGCTGGGCGATAATGCCAGTCGACTCGACCGCATCGAGCCCGAACTCAACCAGGTTCCGCCGGGCGAGTTGCGCGACACCACCACGCCCGAGGCGATGGCGCGGACGGTGCAGGCGCTGTGCTTCGGCAGCACACTTCTAGACGAGCCGCGCGCGCTGTTACGGCAATGGATGGTCGAAACCGGCACCGGGTCGCGGCGAGTCCGGGCGGGCCTTCCGACAGGTTGGTTGGCGGGCGACAAGACCGGCACGTCAATCTGGCCTGGCATGGGCAGCCTCTATGTCGACATCGGCTTTGCGCAGCCTCCCGGCCGGGCGCCGCTCACTTTCGCGACCTATTATCGCGCGCGCGACGTGCATGAAGGCATGGACCCGGTATCCGAACAGGTGCTAGCCGAAGTCGGGCGGGTGCTGGCGGATTTCGCCGCTGGCTAGCCTCTAATGCTCAGGCGCTGACGAAGGTGCAGCTTTGCCGCCGAAGATCGCCACTTCGTTGACGCCGCTGCTGGTCGCGCGGCCGCGATACATGCCCGAGGTGTTGAAGCTGAACAGCGCATCGCCTTCAGGCGTGACGAGGATCACCCCGCCGTCTCCGCCCAGCCCGGCCACATCGGCCATCACCGCATCCGCGATCGACTGCGCCCGCCGGGTCGCCTCGGCGCGCCAAGCCGCCAAATCCTTGTTCTTCGTGAGCGCGCGCAGCATTCCGCGGATACTGGTGCTTTCGGCCTCCTTGGCCATGCGCAGCTGGGTGCAGATTTCATGCGCCACGCCCACTCGGATGAAGAATTCTCCCCAGCCGGTGGCCGAAACCGCGCAGCTGCGGTTGTCGGCATAGGTGCCCGCGCCGATCACCGGCGCATCGCCGATCCGGCCCCAGCGCTTGCCCGTCATGCCGCCGGTCGAAGTGCCTGCCGCAACATTGCCATGCTGGTCGAGCGCCACCGCGCCGACCGTGCCGAACTTGAGATCGACCTCAAGCGCGGAAATCTTCGGATCGGCTTTCATCCGCTCGAGCGCCTTGTGCCGCGGTTCGGTGGCGAACCATTCGGGCGGCGCGGTCTCGAGCCCGCGCTCCTTGGCGAATTCTTCCGCCCCCGCTCCGCTCAGGAAAACATGGCGGCCGTCCTGCCGCACGGTTTCGGCCAGCAGTATCGGGTTCTTGATGGTCTTGACCCCCGTCACCGCGCCCGCACTGCGGTCGCGTCCGTCCATGATCGCCGCGTCGAGTTCGTTCTCGCCTTCCCAAGTGAAGACCGCGCCACGCCCCGCATTGAAATGCGGATCGTTCTCGAGCCGCGCGATCGCGGCCTGGATTGCATCCATCGCGCTGCCGCCCTGCTTGAGGACATCGGCCCCGGCGTCGAGCGCGTGCTGCAGCGCGGCCTCGTATCCAGCCTCCATTTCCGGCGTCATCTTGCTTCGCTCCAGCGTCCCCGCTCCGCCGTGGATCGCGATCGACCAATCCTTGGCCTGCGAGGGTGCTGCCGTGAACATGGCGAGTGCGGATAGCAGTGCTGCGAATTTCTTCATCGGCGCGGCATAACACAGCGTGCGGCAAGCGGGAGCGCTTTTCGTGCAGCCTATCGATTTCGCGCAACCGTCGCGCTTAACAATGGCGACCGCCGAGAGTAGACCCGCTGCATGATCCTGCGCCCGGCAACCCCAGACGACGTACCAAACCTTGTCCGGCTGGGCCGCAACAGCTTCAACCACGCCTTTGCGCATCTCTATCGCCCGGAAGACCTAGCCGAATTCCTCGACGAGGTTCATGCGGAAAGCCCGGTGCTGGAAGAAGTCACCGGCGAGGAATGCCGCCATTGCCTGGCCGAAGTGGGTGGCGATCTGGTGGGCTATTGCAAAATGCGATACCCCGGCTCGTTCGGGGAATATTCGGATGCTCGCAACCCGATTACCCTCAGCCAGCTGTACACTGCGCCGGGGCGTACCGGCGAAGGGATCGGCGCTGCGCTGATGGATTGGGCGATAGGCCACGCCCGCGCGCTCGGCTGCGACGCGATCCAGCTTTCGGTCTATGCCGAGAACTTCGGCGCGCAGCGATTTTACCAGCGCTATGGTTTCGGCAAGATCGCCGACATCACCTTCAAGGTCGGCGACCATATCGACCCTGAATTCCTGTATGAAATGCGTTTGGAAGAGTAGAAGAAGGCATGAGCGGCTTTGGAGCGAAATCGACCACCGACGAAGTACTGGTGGGCCACGACCTTTCCGGCATGACGGTGTTCATCACCGGCGGGGCATCCGGCCTGGGCCAGGAGACCGCCCGCGCGATGGCCGCCAAGGGCGCGCATGTGGTCCTGGCCGCCCGCGACCAGTCCAAGCTCGATGCAGCGGCGGCGGAAATCCGCGAGCAGACCGTCAGTGATAAGGTGGACACGATCCAGTGCGATCTCGCGTCGTTCGCCAGCGCGCGCGCCTGCGGCAAGGAAGCCAACGAGCGCTTCGACAAGATCGACCTGCTGATCAACAATGCGGGGGTGATGGCCTGCCCGCTAGGCCGCACCTCTGACGGCTTCGAGCTCCAATTCGGTACCAACCACCTCGGGCATTTCGTGCTGACCAAGTACCTTCTGCCGCTGGTCGAGAAAGGCAGCGGCAAGCGGATCGTCAATTTGTCCAGCCGCGCGCATCACATGGATCAGGTGCATTTTGACGATCCGAACTACGCCAGCCGCGATTACGATAAGTGGCAGAGCTATGGCCAGTCGAAGACCGCGAATGTGCTGTTCACCGTGGCGCTCGACAAGCGCCTGAAAAGCAGCGGCATCGACGTGTTCGCCGTCCATCCCGGCGGCATCATGACCAATCTGGGCCGCCACCTGACCGAAGAGGATCGCGCGGCGCTTCAGGCGCGCGTGACGCAGGCGGACCAGGGCTTTTCATGGAAGACGATGGAGCAAGGCGCGGCGACCAGTTGCTGGGCCGCAACCGCACCCGAGCTGGCCGGCCACGGCGGGGTCTATTGCGAGGATTGTCACGTCGCCACAGTCGACGACGCATCGCCCACGGGCGGCGTCCGCTCTTATGCGGTAGACCCAGACAAGGCCGAACGGCTGTGGACGCTGAGCGAGGAGCTGGTGGGCGAGACCTTCGCGGTCTGAACCGCTATTCCTTCAGGAAATCGCGGACCAGCCCAAGGCAATCCTTCGCTTCGCGCGTCGGCGTCAGCGCCATAAACACGTGCGGGGCGCCGGCATATTCGTAGAGCTTCACTTCGCCGCCCGCAGCGCATAACCGCCGGGCGAAGCTTCGGCTGTCGATCACGAAGATGTCGTGCTGCCCGACGAATATCTGCGTCGGAGGTAGCTTCGCCATTTCGCTGTCGGGCGTGTAGAGCGGGCTGCATTCGGCGCTGGCCGGGTCCGTATCGCCTGCCCATGCCTTGCTCAGTTCGCGCAGCGCATCGACCTTGAGCATGATGTCATGCGGTTCGACTTCGCGCGTCGCATCGTCCGCCATGGTGACGTCGAGCCAGGGCGCGAACAGCACCAGCTTGCCCGAAAGCGGCCCGCCCGCGCGCACCAGCCTCAACGCCAGCGCGAGCGCCATGTGCCCGCCAGCGCTGTCGCCCGAAAGCACGATGTCGCCGGGCGCCCATTCGCTTGCTATCTGCGCATAGGCAGCATCTGCAACCGTATCCTGCGCTTGCCTCGTCGCTTCGGGAACGACCGGATAGAGCGGCACGGTGACGCTGGCGCCGGTAAAGTCGACCAGCGCGGCCACCAGCGGCCAATGCTCCTTGAACATCGGCAGTACAAAGCCGCCGCCGTGGAAATAGGCGATGTGCTTCGCGCCCTTCCCGGCCTTGGGATGCAGCGTGATGCACTCATGCCCGGCCGCCTGCCAGCGTTCGACCGTGAACCGGCGCTCGAAGCTTGTCGGCATCGGCGCATCCACCGGCAATTTGCGCCCCTCCAGGAATCCGCGCACCGCGCCGGCAGTCTGCGGGAACACGCTGGGCCGCTTCGACACGACCCATGATCCCAGCCGGATCAGCCAGCTGGGCTTGGCGCTGCGCAATTCAAAAACATCTTTGCCGGACATATCTCTTCCCTGTTTCAGCGCGATACGCCTGCGGGGCAGAGGGGTAAAGTCAAGTTTACCACTTGTACTAGGAGTGCGTTCGCAATCTCGCGCTGCGCGCCGCAACGCGTCATTGCCCCGCCGGACCGCCGCGACTATATCCGCGCCATGCCTTCAGTCAGACCCTGGCGCGACATCATGCGTCGCAAGAGCCGTCAGATCATGGTCGGCAATGTCCCCGTGGGCGGAGATGCGCCGATCACGGTGCAGACCATGACCAATACGCCCACCGAGGATGCCGTCGCGACGATCGACCAGATCCGCCGCTGTGAGGAAGCCGGTGCGGACATCATCCGCGTATCCTGCCCGACAGAGGAAGCGAGCGCGGCCTTCGGTAAGATCACCAAGGCGGCGCGCGTGCCGATCGTGGCCGATATCCATTTCCACTACAAGCGCGCGCTCGAAGCGGCTGACGCGGGCGCGGCCTGCCTGCGCATAAACCCCGGCAATATCGGCTCATCGCAGCGCGTCGCAGAAGTAGTGCGCGCGGCCAAGGCCAATGGCTGCGCGATCCGCATCGGGGTCAATGCCGGCAGCCTCGAAAAGGACCTGCTCGAGAAATATGGCGAGCCCTGCCCTGAAGCGCTGATCGAAAGCGCGCTCGACCATATCAAGCTGCTGCAGGACCATGATTTCCACGAGTACAAGGTGGCGGTGAAGGCCAGCGACGTGTTCCTGGCGGTGGCCGCCTATCACGGGCTGGCGGAAGCGGTCGATTGCCCGCTGCACCTCGGGATTACCGAGGCCGGCGGGCTGATCGGCGGCACGGTCAAGAGCTCGATCGGCATAGGTAGCCTCCTGTGGGCGGGGATTGGCGACACGATCCGAGTCTCGCTTTCGGCTGAGCCCGAGCAGGAAGTGAAGGTCGGCTTCGAAATCCTCAAGGCGCTGGGCCTGCGCACTCGCGGTGTTCGGATCGTTTCCTGCCCCAGCTGCTCGCGGCAGGGCTTCGACGTGATCCGCACGGTAGAGGCGCTGGAAAAGCGGCTCGAACACATCAAGACGCCGATGAGCCTTTCGGTGCTCGGCTGCGTCGTCAACGGACCGGGCGAAGCGCGCGAGACCGACATCGGGCTGACCGGCGGCGGCGCGGGCAAGCACATGGTTTATCTCTCGGGCGTGACCGACCACCATGTACAAAGCGACGACATGCTCGATCACATAGTCGCGCTGATCGAAAAGAAGGCCGCCGCAATCGAAGTCGGCGAAGCGACAGCTTTCGATCCGCACGCGGCCAAAGAAGCAGCTGAATAAGCTCGCCACTTACCGATGACCCTGCATTTCCTGTCTGCACTGGCTCTGGCCGTTGCGCTGGCAATGGACGCCTTCGCCGTCGCCCTGACACAAGGTGCCCGCTTCCGCTACGGATGGCGGAGCGTGGCGACGATCGCGCTGGCTTTCGGGATATTCCAGGGCGGCATGCCGCTGGCCGGATGGCTCCTGGGCAGCTTCGCCCTCCCGCTCGTCCAGCAGTGGGACCATTGGATCGCTGGCGGCTTACTGGCAGCGCTAGGCATCCAGATGATCTGGTTCGCGGATCATGAAGGAGAGGGTCCCGCGCGGCTTTCAGGCGCGGCCCTGCTGGCTGCCTCGGTCGCCACCAGTATCGATGCCTTCGCTGCGGGGATCACGCTGCCGACGATGGGCTTTCCCCCACTGGCGACCTGTGCGCTGATAGCGTTTGTGACCGCGGCACTTTCGGCCATTGCGATCGAACTGGGCCGGCACTCGGGCGACCGTTTCGGGCGATATGCCGAGATTGCCGGAGGCGTGATGCTGATCGCATTGGGCGCCAACATCATGTGGGAACACACCTCGGCGGCCTGACATGCTGCATGTCGTTCACCATGCCGACTACATGGCGCCCCGCCCCGGGCGTGGCACATTCAAATTCGACAAATACTATCTTGTGATGGAAGCGCTCCGCGAAAGCGGCGCTCCGATCACCGAACATGCGCCCGAGCCGATGCCTCGCGAATGGCTCGCAGCAGTGCATTGCCCGAACTATGTCGACGAAGTCTTCCGCGCCCAAGTGCCGCGCGACAAGGAGCGTCGGATCGGCTTTCCAGTGACGCCCCAGATCGCGGCAAGGGTGCGCCACACCAATGGAGGCACCTGGCTCGCTGCCCAGTTGGCAAGGCGCCATGGCTATGCCGCCAATTCCGCAGCAGGAAGCCATCACGCGCTCCACAAAACCGGCGCAGGCTATTGCGTGTTCAACGACCTTGCAGTCACCGCCAACCGGCTGATCGCGCAAGGCGATGCGACTCGCATTTTGATCGTCGATTGCGACGTTCACCAGGGGGATGGCACGGCCAGCCTCACAGCCGGGCGCGCGGATATCTTCACGCTTTCGCTCCATGCCGAAAAAAACTTCCCGGTGCGCAAGGCGCGCTCAAGCCGCGATGTCGCCTTGCCCGACGGTACTGATGATGATGGCTATATGGACGCGCTGAGCAGCCATTTGCCCGATATCATATCCGGATTCGCGCCCGATCTGGTGCTTTACCAGGCGGGAGTCGATCCGCATGCCGAAGACCGTCTGGGCCGGCTCGCGCTATCCGATGCCGGGCTGATCGCGCGCGATCGCTTCGTCATTCGCGAAGTCCGTTCGCGCGGCCTGCCGATCGCAAGCGCGCTGGGCGGAGGCTATGGAGAAGACGCGGTTGAAGTCGCATGGCGCCATGCGCGCTCTATGCTGGCGATGGCGGAGGAGAACGCGCGCTTCGACGCGCCGCGTCAGAAATAGATGTCGATGTAATCGGTCAGGCGGTCGCACCATTCGAATTCGCGCAGGCGAAAATAGAGCCGTTGCTGCGTGATCGCGAAATGCCAGCTCTTGTCGGCCTCGCACGCCCGCCCCTGATCCGGCGCGTCGAGGATGTGGAGCACGAGATGTTCTACTATGCGACCATTTCGCCAGACGAAGTGGAGCTGATGCGCCGCGTCAGCAAAGTAATCCGCAATGGCCGGGTTTTGGCGATCGCGCCGGGCAAGCTAGTGTTCGCATATAGCGAAGTTGCGGTTCCAGAAGGCAGCCTGTTTATCGATTGCACTGCCACTGCAGCTCCCTTCAGTACGCAATCGAATACTAATCCCATCTTCAAGGACGGTTTGATCACGCTGAAACCTCTACATGTGCCGCTGGTAACCTTCAGCGCCGCGCTGGCAGCTTTCCTCGAGGCTAATTACGAGATTGACGAAGCGCGCAATGCCCTCGCCAACCTCGGCCCGCTCACCGATACGCCAGCCACTTACCCCTATGGCTTTCTCGTCACGATGATGAACCGCGGCGCATGGTCGCAATATGAGAAGATCATGGCATGACTGGTCAAGTCGCGTATTGACCTGCTAATCGGCACAATTGCCCGGCTAACTGCAGAAAACAGTCCCAAACTGGCCGTGCTAGGCAAATTCCGCGAAGCTGCAGCACAACATATGCCTGCAGTAATCCGGCTCGGCATGCAGGCCAAAGCGATTCACAAGGCTGCATAAGCCCTATTCACGTGAAGCTTTGAATTGCGTTATAGGCTGTTCGCAAATGAAACGTCGCGAACTGATCAAGACCGGTTTGATCGCGGGTGTGGCGCTGGCAGCGCCCGCGCGCGCCTTTGCCATGCCGCAAAAGGGCTCCGCGCGCGATCGCGAGCTTTTCGCCATCGCCAAGCGCGAGCTCGACCGCGCCGGCGAAGCGATCTGGAAGCGCGACATCGTCGGCATTGCCGATTTCGGGCTGCATTCAGCCGAGCGCCGGTTCCACTTCGTCAATCTCGATCGCGAGGAAGTGCAGAGCCACCACGTCAGCCACGGCACCGGCTCCGATCCCGAGCATGACGGTTACCTCAAGACCTATTCCAATGTCGAAGGCTCGCTGGCGACTAGCCGCGGCGCCTATGTCACTTGGGAATGGTATGTCGGCCGCTATGGCACTTCGGTGCGGCTGGGCGGGCTCGATCCGACCAACGAAGCGGCCTTCCGCCGCGCGATAGTGATGCACCGCGCGAATTATGCCGAACCCGCGCATATCGAGCGCTACGGGCGGCTGGGCCGTTCGAACGGGTGCTTCGCAATGGGTGAGGAACAGTTCCGCATCGCGCTGATGAATCTCTCGGGCGGGCGGCTGCTTTTCGCCGACAGCCTGGGGCTCGCCAATGAAGGCGAGAGGTTGACGGTGAATTCGATCGAACTGCTCCAGCCGGGTCGCCCGCTGGCGAGCCAGCGCTACAATCCTGCCAGTTACTAGGTCCGCCGGGCGCCCTAGGGCGCGTCGCGCAGATCGTCCTCGATCACGATGATCTCTTCATCGGTGGTGCGCGCTCGGTTCTGAACGCGCGGCAGGTCGAGGCTCGCCAGCACCGGCGCGTCACGCTCGTAAATGTCACTGAAAGTAACCAACTCGCCGTCGATGTCGGTCGCCATGGTGAAATAGGTGATATAGACCGGCAGCCGCTTCTGGATCGGCACGAGCGTGTACTTTCCCGAAGTCGCGATCTCGACCGCTTCCTCCTTGCTCGCGCCCCTGCCCAGTATCGCCATGGTGATAGCCAGTTCGAGTGCGCGCTCGGTGCGGATGCAGCCGTGGCTCAGTGCTCGCTCGTCGCTGGCGAACAAATGGCGCGAAGGCGTATCATGCAGGAAGATTGCATGTTCATTGGGCATTTCGAGCTTCATCCGGCCCAGCGAATTGCCAGCCCCCGGCTGTTGCACAACGGTGATCCAGCCGTTGGCGCCCTTGGTAGCCTTGTAGCCATTGGCCTTGGCCCAACCCGGATTACTGAGCACTTTCTGGCCCAGTCCTTCGCCAACCACAATCGATTGCGGCACAGTCCATGTGGGGTTGAACACCACGCCTTCGACCACTTCGGCAAGCTGCGGGGTCGCGGTGCGGCCCGGCTTGCCCACGATCGTGCGGTAAGTGCTGATGATCTTGTTGTTCACGGTCAGCCGCAGCTGGTATTCGGGAACATTAGTCATCAGATACTGGTTGCCGAGATCGCGTGCCAGCCAGCGCCAGCGATCCATATTGGCGCGGATCAGCTTGCGCCGCGCCGGGTCCTTTGCCTGCGCCAGTGCCTCGCGGAGTCGCGCATAGTCAGGATGAACCGGGTTGAGCGACATCAACTTTCCGGCGATGTCGACGCTGGCCAGCGCATCGCGCATCAGTTCGCCGCTGCGATAGAGGTCGCGGTCGGGGTCGATCACGAACCATTGCTTGCGTGCATCCATCGGGGTGCGCCCGTCGCGCAGATCCTCCGCCAACCACACAAACGCGCGGCTGGCGATCTCGTTGAGGGCATCAGACGGTCCCTTGCGGATTTCGGCCAGCAGCGGCTCAAGCTGGTAGTCGGCCGGATCGAGCCCTTCGGCGCCAATTCCGCGGATCACCATGGCCAGCGCGGAGGCCTGCTGCGGGGTCCACGGCTGCACCAGCGGCACCACTTCGGCGCCATATTCGCCCTGCACCACTGGATCGGCCACCATGCGCGGGAAGGCTTCTTCCATGCTGCCGGGCGCATCGGTCTGCCGAGCCTGCATCTCGGTGCGCGCGGGCGTTGAACCCCGCGCCGGCTGCCGGGCCTGGGCCAGCAGGTCTTCGGGCGCAGTCTCCTGCGCCGCTAGCGAGCCCACGGCCAATGCCGCCGACGCTGCCGCGAACAACCACCTGCTCGATCGCGAATTCATTCCCTGCCTCAACCCTTTGGCGCGCCGCTGCGCGCATTGACGATAGTGGACGCAATCTTACTGCGTCTTCCACGCTCTATCAATTGCGGCGCCTTTCCCACGGCTGAATCATTTGCACCTCTTGCCGCCAGTGGCCGCATGCCTTGTTCGCGCCTATAGCCGCGCGGATGAGCGACTCCCACCACTCGATCCGGCCTTTCATTGCCTGCATTGTGGGCGTTGCGCTGTTTTCCGCAATGGATGCAGTGATGAAGAGCGCTTCGCTCGCGATCGGCGCCTACAGCGCCTATTTCCTGCGTTGCCTGATCGGCTTCGTGCTGATCGCCCCGCCATGGTGGCTGCGCACGCGCAAATGGCCCAAGAGCTACGTGCTCAAGGTGCATGCGCTGCGCGGCGTGGTGGTTGCCTTCATGGGTTGGACCTTCTTTTTCTCGCTCACACGCCTGCCGCTGGCCGAAGCGATCGCATTGTCTTTCGTGGCGCCGCTGATCGCGCTCTACCTCGCGGCGGTTCTGCTGGGCGAGAAGATCGAGCGCAAGGCGATCATCGCTGCGCTGCTGGGGCTGGCCGGAGTGATCGTGATCGTGGGCGGCAAGATAGGGCGTGAACACATGGGCGAGGAAACGATACTGGGGCTGATCGCGTTGCTGCTGTCCGCCGTGCTCTATGCATGGAACCTCGTGCTTCAGCGCCAGCAGGCGCTGCTCGCCAGCCCGACCGAAGTCAGCGCCTTCCAGAACGGCGTGGCGGTGGCGGTGCTGCTGGTCGGCGCTCCGCTGATGCTGCAGGTGCCGACGAGCGAACGCGTGTGGTTCGACCTTGTCGCGGGCGCACTGCTGGCAGTTACGGCCGTGATGTTCCTTTCATGGGCATATGCCCGCGCAGAGGCCCAGGCACTGGTGCCGCTCGAATACACAGCCTTCCTGTGGGCGGCACTAATCGGCTGGCTCTATTTCGGCGAGCAGGTCACGCTGTCCACCATCGCCGGGACAGCATTGATCGTGGTGGGGTGCCTGATCGCGATCCGCCGACGCCCGGCGCACGTCGAATCTGCCACCGTCTGAAGCCCTTGCGCATTGCGCTTTGTGCGCGGTTCGGCAGCCCCCCCTTGACCTCACGCGCGCGAGAGCGCAGGTGGCGCGCAAATATCACCTCCAGGCCGATCCGCGCCCGCTCCAATGCGGCGGATTCGCGCCTGCGCTCACGGAAGGACGGAAGAAATCCCATGACTCAGGTCGGTAAGGACACGCTCGGAACCCGCGCAACGTTCGATGTGAACGGCAAGGAATATGCCTATTATTCCTTTGCCAAAGCGGCCGAGAAATTGGGCGACGTCAGCCGCCTGCCGATCTCGATGAAGGTGCTGCTCGAAAACCTGCTGCGCTTTGAAGACGGCGGCTTCACCGTTTCGACCGACGACATCCAGGCGATCGTCGACTGGCAGAAGAACCCCGTCACCGGCAGCGAGATCCAGTACCGCCCGGCGCGCGTGCTGCTGCAGGACTTCACCGGCGTTCCCTGCGTGGTCGACCTTGCCGCGATGCGTGACGCGATCGCTAAGCTTGGCGGCGATACCGCCAAGATCAACCCGCAGGTTCCGGTCAACCTCGTGATCGACCATTCGGTGATGGTCGACGAATTCGGCCACCCCAAGGCCTTCGAAAAGAACGTCGAGCTCGAGTATCAGCGCAATGCCGAGCGTTACGACTTCCTCAAGTGGGGCTCGAAGAGCTTCCAGAACTTCTCCGCCGTGCCCCCGGGCACAGGGATCTGCCACCAGGTCAACCTCGAGCACATCGCCAAGGGCATCTGGTCGAGCACCGACCAGCACGGCATGACCGTCGTCTATCCCGACACCTGCGTCGGCACCGACAGCCACACCACCATGATCAACGGCCTGGGCGTGCTGGGCTGGGGCGTCGGCGGGATCGAAGCCGAAGCCGCGATGCTGGGCCAGCCGGTTTCGATGCTGATCCCCGAAGTGGTCGGCTTCAAGCTCATCGGAAAGCTCGCAGAAGGCGTGACCGCGACCGATTTGGTGCTCACTTGCGTGCAGATGCTGCGCGAAGTGGGCGTGGTGGGCCGCTTCGTCGAATTCTACGGCCCGGGCGTGTCGAACCTCAGCCTGGCCGATCGTGCCACTATCGCCAACATGGCGCCCGAATATGGCGCGACCTGCGGCTTCTTCGGCGTTGACGACAAAACGCTCGACTACATGCGCCTGACCGGCCGCGACGAAGCGACGATCGCGCTGGTCGAAGCCTATTCGAAGCAGCAGGGCATGTGGTTCGAGGCGGACAATGTGCCGGTGTTCACCAGCACGCTCGAACTCGACATGTCCGCCGTGGTCCCCTCGCTCGCCGGCCCCAAGCGCCCGCAGGACAAGGTGATCCTTCCGCAGGTGGGCGAGCTGTTCAACACCGACCTTTCGAAGGTCTATGGCAAGTCGGCCCCGGCCCGCGTGGCGGTCGATGGCGAAGGCCATGACATCGGCGACGGCGACGTGGTGATCGCCGCGATCACCAGCTGCACCAACACGTCTAACCCAGATGTGCTGATCGCCGCCGGCCTCGTCGCCAAGAAGGCGAACGAGCGCGGCCTCAAGCCCAAGCCGTGGGTGAAGACCTCGCTCGCGCCGGGATCGCAGGTGGTCACCGACTATCTCGTCAAGGCAGGCCTGCAGGACCATCTCGACGCGATCGGCTTCGACCTCGTTGGCTATGGCTGCACCACCTGCATCGGCAACTCAGGCCCGCTCGCCCCGCCGATCAGCAAGGCGATCAGCGGCAATGACATCGTGGCCGCCTCGGTGCTTTCGGGCAACCGCAACTTCGAAGGGCGCGTGTCGCCGGACGTACGCGCGAACTTCCTCGCATCGCCGCCGCTGGTGGTCGCCTATGCGCTTAAGGGCACGGTAACCGAAGACATCACCACCACCCCGATCGGCCAGGACCAGGACGGCAACGACGTGTTCCTGAAGGACATCTGGCCGTCGAACCTCGAAATCGCCGAACTGCGAGCCAGTTCGATCGACCGCGACATGTTCGAGAAGCGCTATGCTGACGTCTATAAGGGCGACGAGCACTGGCAGGCGATCAAGGTCGAGGCTTCGGACACCTATCAGTGGCGTCCGGGCAGCACATACGTCGCCAACCCGCCCTATTTCGAAGGGATGGGGATGACCCCCGCGCCGGTGACCGATATAACCGATGCGAAGCCGCTCGCGATCCTGGGCGACAGCGTCACCACCGACCACATCAGTCCCGCTGGTTCGATCAAAGAAGACAGCCCCGGCGGCAAGTATTTGCTGGAAAACCAGGTCTCGAAGGCGGACTTCAACTCCTACGGCTCGCGCCGTGGCAACCACGAAGTGATGATGCGCGGCACTTTCGCCAACATCCGCATCAAGAACGAAATGGTCCCCGGCGTCGAAGGCGGCTTCACCACCTACAATGGCGAAACCATGCCGATCTACGACGCGGCGATGAAGCACAAGGGCGACGGAACGCCGCTCATCGTCATCGGCGGCAAGGAATACGGTACCGGCTCAAGCCGCGACTGGGCCGCCAAGGGCACGATCCTGCTGGGCGTGCGCGCGGTGATCGTCGAAAGCTTCGAACGCATCCATCGTTCGAACCTGGTCGGCATGGGCGTGTTGCCGCTGCAGTTCAAGGCGGACGATACGCGCGAGACGCTGGATCTCAAGGGTGACGACACCTTCACCATCAATGGCCTTGGTTCGCTCGAACCGCGCCAAGACGTCGAAGTGGAAGTGAGCCGCGCCGATGGCAGCAGCTTCAGCTTCACCACGCAGTGTCGCATCGATACAGCCAACGAGATGGAATACTACCTCAACGGCGGCATCCTGCAGTACGTGCTGCGCAAGCTGGCTTCGGACTGAGCCGGGATGGCTGGCTGGCGCTCGATCCCGCTGCTCGCTGCGGCGCTCGCGCTTGGTGCGTGCGGCGCTTCGGCGGCGACCGGTGACGGGGCGGACGACGCAGCAACTGCGCCTGCGGCTGCTGTCGCCACGCTTACGCCGACGGAACTCTCCGGCCTGCTCGAGAACGGCAATATCCGCCTGATCGACGTGCGCACCGACGAGGAAGTGGCGGAAGGCACGATCCCCGGCGCAGAGCACATTGCAATCGACAGCTTCGATCCCGCCGCGCTCGACCTGTCGGACGGACGCGAAGTGGTGCTCTATTGCCGGTCGGACCGGCGCAGCGGCATCGCGGCCGAGAAGCTTGCCGAGCACACGGGTGAAACCGCAAGGCATCTCGATGGCGGGATTCTTGCCTGGGAAGCTGCAGGCCTGCCGATCGCCGCGCGCTGAACCCGCGCGACAGCAACGGACAAAAGAGAAGGGCGGCATCGCAATGCGTTGCCGCCCTTTGACCAGGTTCTTGACCCGCAACGAAGCAGGAGACTGTCGTTTCCTTCGGGACTTGTCTTTGCCTGCTCCGAAGGTCGCAGTGGAGCGGGACATTCACAAGTGGGTACCGGGCGGCTGCGCCCTACCCCCTCGGAGCTGCAGCCGCCGAGACGATCAGGCCAGGAGCCCTCTCGCTTGCCTATCATCAAACTCGCCGGGCCGAGTCGCCTCAGTGCGATTAACCATGTTTGAGCGCCCGTTCGACCTGCGGAAGCGCCGATTCCGGCCCATTCCGATGCACGGCGTCCCAATCCGGGACCGGCGAGCGCGGAGGCCTTAACGAAAGGCCCTATTTGCCATCGCCGAACAGCCCGCCCTGCGGCGCCTTGGGAGGGCTCATTTCCAGGTGCGCCCAGCCATCATCGTTGAGCACGCGCCCTCGTGCAGTGCGGGCGAGCAGGCCAAGCTGGATCAGATAAGGCTCGATCACTTCCTCGACCGTGTCGCGCGGCTCGGCCAGTCCTGCCGCCAGCGTTTCCACCCCCACTGGCCCGCCCTTGTAAGTGGTTGCGATCATGGTGAGATAGCGCCGGTCCATCGCATCGAGGCCCAGCCGGTCGATCTCGAGCCGGGTCAGGGCATCGTCGGCCAGAGCGCGCGTGACGGTGCCCTGCCCCGCGACATGGGCGAAGTCGCGCACGCGGCGCAGCAAGCGCCCCGCTACACGCGGCGTCCCGCGCGAACGGTGGGCGATTTCGCGCGCGCCTTGCGGATCGATCTGCATGCCCAGCAACCGCGCCCCGCGCGTCACCACCAGGTCAAGCTCGTCATGGGTGTAGAACGTCAGCCTTACCGGAATGCCGAAGCGGTCGCGCAATGGCGTGGTGAGCAGGCCCTGCCGTGTCGTCGCGCCGACCAGCGTGAAAGGCGGCAGGTCGATCCGCACACTGCGTGCCGCAGGGCCTTCGCCGATGATGATGTCGAGTGCGCGATCCTCCATCGCGGGATAGAGGATTTCCTCGACCACCGGATTGAGCCGGTGGATCTCGTCGATAAACAGCACGTCATGCGGTTCGAGATTGGTGAGCAGCGCGGCAAGGTCGCCCGCCTTGGCGATCACCGGCCCGCTCGTGGCGCGGAAACCCACGCCCAGTTCGCGGGCCACGATCTGCGCCAGCGTGGTCTTGCCCAGCCCCGGCGGGCCGAAGAACAGCGTGTGATCCATCGCTTCGCCGCGCGACTTCGCGCTTTCGATGAATACGCGCAGATTGTCCCGCGCCGCCTCCTGCCCGATGAATTCGGCAAGCGATTTAGGACGCAGCGCAGCGTCGGGATCGTCAGCCTGCCGCTCGGGCGAATGGAGGGGAATGGGATCGGTCATCAGAACGGATTGAGCGTATAGCCCCTCTGCTGGCCCAGCGCATGAGCGGTCATGGCGGAAAGCGCCATTTCGACGCCGGGCATGAGCTCGCGCACTTTCACGCCCTGCGCCGCGGCGCTTTGTCCGCAGCCGATGAACTGGACGCCGTGGCCGAGCATTTCGCGCACCATCCCGGCATTGGGGTTTTCGCCCGCCTTGCCATGCGCGGCCAAGCCATCGGCCGAAAGCAGGTCGAGCACCGCCAGGCCATGCACCACCACAGCGACGCGGATACTATCCTCCGGCACGCCTGCGGCCACATGCATGTTGATAAAGCGCGCCGCGCTTTCAAAGCCGCGGTTGCGCTGCCCTTCCTCGCCGGGCTTGGCGACGTCGAAGGAATGGGCGAACTCGGTATCGGCCGGAACCTGCGCGATCCCCTCGACCGGAGCATGCGGCCCAAAGGTCTTGAACACCGGTCCGGTGGTGAAGACCGACATGCCCTGGCGGCAGCAGGGGTGGCGAGAAGGAGGAGCGGAAGGAGTGCAAGTCGCTTCATGAGTTCTGGCTTCGCTCTGACTGTTTGATGGATGCTGAAACAAGTTCAGGATGACGATTCTCCGTAACCATCACCCCGCCGCCCTTTTAAGCGCAACGCGGATCAATTCGCCTTCGCTTGCGCCTTCGCCCAGTTCGCCGATTGCGCGGGCGACAGCCTGCGTCGCGATCGCGGTCTTGAACCCGAGGTTCTCAAGCGCGCTCACCGCATCGGCGCTGGCGCTGCCAGCGGGCGTAACGGCAAGCCCGGCGACTCCGGCGATGCCCCCGCCGGGAAGCGCACCCGCCTTGTCCTTCAATTCGTTGACGATGCGCCCCGCCAGCTTCGGCCCCACGCCCTGCGCGCGCGCGACCATCGCCGCATCGCCGCGCCCGCAGGCATCGCGCAACTCGCCCGACGAAAGCGCCGAGAGGATCGCCAGCCCCACCTTGCTGCCCACGCCCTGAACCTGCGTCAAAAGCCGGAACCAGTCGCGCTCTGCTGCGTCTGCAAAGCCAAGTAGGCGCATGTCGTTCTCGGACACCTGCAAATCGGTATAGACTGTGCAGCCCTCACCCTTCTCGCCCAGCGCGGCAAGCGTCTTGGCCGAACAATGAACCAGATAGCCCACGCCCTGCACGTCGATCACCGCCCAGTCAGTGCCGGTTTCGTCGAGCAGGCCCTTCAGCTTTGCGATCATGTTCTGTTCCTGCATCAGTTGATGCGCGAATGCCAGAGGCACATCGGGGTTATCGTCATTGCAGAGATGCCCGACGTATCCCGGCGATGCGACACATGCGAAACTGTCCAATGAAAGAAAACCGGTCCCTTCGGGTGCCCGAAATCGATGGGAGCAAAGGATTGGGCAAATTCATCCGCCCGCCATGCCACGAAGCCGCGATGTAGGAAAATCTTCGAGTTCTCGACAGGCAAGGCAATTGCGCTATGGAGGCGGGCATGAGCTGGAACACATTCGGACGCGTGCTGCGCTTCACCACATGGGGCGAAAGCCACGGCCTCGCGCTGGGTGCGGTGGTTGATGGGTGCCCGCCGCGCATCGCGCTGAGCGAAGCCGACATCCAGCCGTTCCTCGATGCGCGCAAGCCCGGGCAAAACCGCTTCACCACGCAGCGTCAGGAGGCGGACCTCGTGCGCATCCTATCGGGCACGTTCGAAGGCCAGACCTCCGGCACGCCGATCAGCCTGATGATCGAAAATACCGACCAGCGCAGCAAGGACTATTCGGAAATCGCAAAGGCCTATCGCCCTGGCCATGCCGACTATGCCTATGACGCAAAATACGGCATCCGCGACTATCGCGGCGGCGGGCGCAGCAGCGCCCGCGAAACCGCCGCGCGGGTGGCGGCAGGCGCGATCGCAAGGCTGGTCGTCCCCGAAGTAAAAATCACCGCCTATGTCTGCGAGATCGGCGGCGACAAGATCGATCGCAATGCGATCGATTATGCCGAGATCGGCAACAACCCCTTCTTCTGCCCCGATGCTTCGGCGGCAAAGCGCTGGGAAGAAATGATCGATGCGGCGCGCAAGGCCGGTTCCTCGCTGGGCGCCGTCGTCGAATGCGCGGCCGAAGGCGTGCCCGCAGGCTGGGGAGCGCCAGTCTATGCCAAGCTCGACAGCGACCTTGCCGCCGGCATGATGAGCATCAATGCGGTGAAGGGCATCGAGATCGGCGACGGATTCGAAGCCGCGCGCGTCACCGGCGAACAGAATGCCGACCCGATGCGGCCCGCTGAACCCGGGAGCAACGAGGGCAAGCCGCGCTTCACCGCCAATCATGCAGGCGGGATCGCGGGCGGGATCTCGACCGGGCAGCCGGTGGTGTGCCGCGTGGCGTTCAAGCCGACCAGTTCGATCCTGACCCCGGTGGATTCGATCACCGCGGATGGCGAAGCGACGCAAGTGCGCACCAAGGGTCGCCACGACCCCTGCGTAGGCATTCGCGGAACGCCTGTGGTGGAAGCGATGATGGCGCTGGTCCTTGCCGATCACAAGCTGCTGCACCGGGCGCAAGTCGGCTGACTTGCCGGTTGACGATTGATCGACTGGATCACTCAATCACGACTTATTGATTTATTCGTTCAAACTCATCGGATCATCTCGTTTAGCCTGGATCAAAGCACTGGCTATGGGCATGGGGTGATATAAAGGAGCGCGACGAGTCGCGCGCCCTGATGCTGCTTAAACCCCCGCAAGGAGAGACAATCATGGACGCGAAGACCGGAGAGATCAGCGGCTGCCCGTTCAGCGGCGAAAACCGTTCGCTGTTCGGCCGCACCAACAAGGACTGGTGGCCCGATGCGCTGCAACTCGACATCTTGACGCAGGACGGCAAATCGGCCGATCCGATGGGCGAAGATTTCGACTATTGCGAAGCTTTCAACGCGCTCGACTATAACGCCCTCAAGGCCGACCTTACCGCGCTGATGACCGACAGCCAGGTTTGGTGGCCGGCCGACTATGGCCACTACGGTCCCTTCTTCATCCGCATGGCGTGGCACGCCGCCGGCACCTATCGCACCGGCGACGGCCGCGGCGGCGCAGGCAGCGGACAACAGCGTTTTGCTCCGCTCAACAGCTGGCCCGATAACGGCAATCTCGACAAGGCGCGCCGCCTGTTGTGGCCGGTCAAACGCAAGTACGGCAAGCACATCAGCTGGGCCGACCTCTTCATCCTGGCCGGCAATGTCGCGATCGAATCGATGGGCGGCCCGGTGTTCGGCTTCGGCGGCGGCCGCAAGGACGTGTTCGAGCCGGAAACCGTCTACTGGGGCACGGAAGATTTGTGGGTCGACCAGGGCGCCGAAACCCGCATCATCCCGGACAACAACAAGGATCTCGAAAACCCGCTGGCTGCGATCCAGATGGGCCTGATCTACGTCAACCCGGAAGGCCCGGGCGGCAATCCCGATCCGCTGCTGGCCGCGCGCGACATGCGCGTGACCTTCGCCCGCATGGCAATGAACGACGAGGAAACCGTTGCCCTCACCGCCGGCGGCCACGCCTTCGGCAAGGCGCATGGCGCCAAACCGTCGGACACTTTCAGCGGCAGTCCGGAAAGCGAAGCACTGGCACTGCAGGGCTTCGGCTGGCTGACCAACCAGGCTGAGATCGACGCCGGCAACATCACCACTTCGGGCATCGAAGGTGCGTGGTCGAACAACCCGACCGCATGGAGCCACGATTATTTCCGCCTGTTGTTCAAATATGACTACCAGCTGACCAAGAGCCCGGCGGGCGCGCAGATGTGGACCCCGGTCAATCCTGCACCCGAAGACATGGCGCCCGACGCGCGCGATCCTTCGAAGAAGGTTCCGACCATCATGACCACTGCCGACATGGCGCTGAAGATGGATCCCAAATATCGCAAGATCTCGGAACGCTTCCTCGCCAACCCGGCTGAGCTCGACGATGCATTCGCCCGCGCGTGGTTCAAACTGTGCCACCGCGACATGGGGCCCAAGGCCCGCTACATGGGCCCGGAAGTCCCGGCAGAAGACCTGATCTGGCAGGATCCGGTTCCCGCCGGCACCACCCCTTCGGCAAGCACTGTGGCGGACTTCAAGGCAAAGATCCTCGCCAGCGGCCTTTCGGTGAGCGAATTGGTGAAGGCGGCCTGGGCTTCGGCCTCGACCTACCGCAATTCGGACTATCGCGGCGGTGCCAATGGCGCGCGCGTGCGACTGGCTCCGCAGACTGGCTGGAAGGCCAACGATCCGGACGAGCTGGCCAAGGTTCTAGCCAAGATCGACGAATTGCGCGGTGATCTCTCGATGGCCGACGCCATTGTGCTCGCGGGCACGGCTGCGGTCGAAAAGGCGGCCAAGGACGGCGGCTTCGACATCTCGGTCGACGTCACCACCGGCCGCGGCGATGCGACCCAGGAGCAGACCGACGCCGACAGCTTCGACGCGCTCGAACCCTTCGCCGATGGTTTCCGCAACTACCTAAAGACCAAGGCGATCGTGAAGACCGAGGACATGCTGATCGACCGCGCCCAGCTGCTCGGCCTTTCGATCCCCGAAATGACTGTGCTGGTCGGCGGCCTCCGCGCACTTGGCGCGGTAAGCGGCAACAGCGGCCATGGTGTGCTGACCGACCGTCCGGGCATGCTGTCGAACGACTTCTTCGTCAACCTGCTCGACATGGCCACCGCATGGTCGCCGGTCGAAGGCAGCGGCGATGAGGAATTCGTGGGCAGTTGCCGCAAAACCGGTACCGAGAAGTGGCGCGCGACCCGTGCCGACCTCGTGTTCGGTTCGAACTCGCAGCTGCGCGCCCAGGCCGAAGTCTATGCCGAATGCGGCAATGAAGCGAAGTTCGCCGCTGATTTCGCCAAAGCATGGGCCAAGGTGATGGACGCGGACCGTTTCGACCTAACCTGCGCCAAGTACCGCGGCTGATGCCGTGAGCGCCTAGCTCGGAAGGCATAGTCTTCCAGGGTCGCAAGGGACCCCGGTGTGCCAGTACAGAGCACCGGGGTTTCTTTTGTCCGCCATCGCGATAGACGCTCCGTTTTCCGGCAGGCGGATGCCGGGCAAATAGGGGCCGCATGAAAGCCGGAATTATCGCTTTGGCAGCAGTAGTTGTTCCGAGCCTGATGGCATTCACGCCTGCCCCCGCTGTGTCAGCCCGGAGGAATATGCGCGCGAAATGGCGCCAGCCGGTGACGATGGGCCTGACCCCTTCGACCTTTCCTATCTCGATGAAGGCCCAAGCTTGATATAGGTGGCCCATGTGCGCGCCGCCGCCATTATTGCAGAGGCCAAGCGGACCGGGCGCAGGCCTGACGAGCTCTAGCGCAAGCGCAGCTTAGGCGGCTTGGCGCGCGAATATCCGGCGGCTAAACACGCCTCATGGATCAGCCCATGCCCCCGATCGCCCGCGCCTGTGCCGGTGCCATCGCATTGCTCGCCCTCTGCGCGATTGCGCTGCAGACGACCATGAATCTCGAACAGGACGGTTCGCCGCTGGCGGCCTTCGCGATGCTGCTGCGTTACTTCACGCTCTGGAGCAATCTGGCCGCCGGGTTGATCCTGCTGGGGGTCGCGCTGGGCGGCAAGCCCGGCGAGCAGGTGCTGTTCGCGCTCGCGACCGCGCTTTCGGTGGTGGCGCTCGTCTATCACGCGCTGCTGGCGGCTGACCATCATCCGGTCGGGCTCGACTGGTGGACCAACCTCGCCTTCCACACGATCATCCCGGCAGCCGCAATCGCATGGTGGATCGCATGGTCGGACCGGGCGCATCTGGCCTGGCGCTCGCTTCCGCTCGTTACCCCGGTGCCGGTTGGCTACACCGCCTTCGCGCTGGCCTATGGCGCGGCGAGCGGCTTTTACCCCTATTTCTTCCTCGACCTGCCTGCCCTCGGCTGGTTCCAGCTGATCATCAACCTGGTGGGGCTTGGCCTGTTCTTCATGGCCATGGGCGCACTGCTGCTGGGCCTGCGCCGCCTTACGCCAGCCGCGCGCGCTTGAGCACGAGGTAAAGCGCGCCTTCGCCGCCGTGGCGGATATGCGCCTTGCGCACGGCAGAGATCGCTTGCGAATGACGGCTGGATGCCAGCCAGTCGAGCAGCTTAGCACGGATTGCGCCGCGCCGCTCGGCCCGGTCCGCCGGATCGACCGGCCGCGGACGTCCCGCAATCAGCAGCACCACCCGCGCCTCCATCGCGCGCGCCTGGTCGAGCCCGTGCATCAGCCGGTCATAGGCGGTGTCGAGCGTGTAGCCGTGCAGGTCGAGCGTATAGTCGGGTTGGATCGTGCCCGCCTTGAACTTGCGGTCCCAATGCGAATCCAGCCCCGGCTGGGGCGGCGGCGGAGTGCGGGCAGCAACATGCGCCTTGGCGGCGGGCATCACCGGCCTTGCCGCCGGGCGGACGAGCTTCGGTTCGGCAGGCTGTTCGGCATGCGCAGGCTTTGCCAGCCTGGGCGGCTTGCGCCCTGGCAGCGGCGTGACGGTCGCGGCGAGCCGCGTCCATGCTTCGGCTTCCTCTGCACTGAGGCCGCGCGGAACGCTCATCGCTGGCCAGTGAGGCGCGCTGCTGCCCCTTTCGGCAGGAACACCAGCGCCGAGCCGCGCGAACTCATCCCGCCCGCGATGTGTTGTGCATCTTCGCCTGCGCCCCAGAATGTGTCGAAGCGGTTGGCGCCCTTGATCGCGCCCCCGGTATCCTGCGCGATCCACAGCCCGTCCGCCTCGTCGCGCTCCATGTCGAGCCACACCGGCGCGCCCAGCGGCACGAAGCGCGGATCGGCCGCGACCGAGCTTTCGCGCCGCACCGGCACGCCCAGCGCGCCGAGCGGGCCATCGCCCTTGAGCTCGTGGAAGAAGATCCAGCTGGGGTTCATGCGCATCACCTCGCGCCCCGCTTCGGGATGGTCGCGCAGCCATGCTACGATGCCCTGCATCGAAGTGGGGTATTGCCCGGGCTCGTTGCCCAGATGCCCCTGTTCGCGCAGTACGCGGCCGATCGCGACATAGCTATGGCCGTTCTGCCCGGCATAGCCGATGCGGATCACTTCGCCATCGGGCGTATGCAAGCGGCCCGAACCCTGGATCTGCAGGAAGAAGAACTCGACCGGATCGACCGCCCAGGCGATTTCGAGCCCGCGGCCTGCGAGCGCGCCCTCCTCGATCTCCGCGCGCGTGAAATAGTGAACATGCGCGCCATCGGCGTCGGTCCGGCCCAGCGGCGGGCGCCCGATTCGCGCATCTTCGGGCGTTTCGGCGGGCCACGCCCGCACCAGATCGTCGGGTACGGCATAGACCGGCACTTGGCAGCCGGGCTGGCGGGTGCGGCATCCCGCGATTTCGGGCTCGAAATAGCCCGTGGCGAAGGCGCTGCCTTCGCCCACGCGCACCGCTTCAAAATGCTGCTCGAAGAATTCGCGCGCACGCTCGGGCTGCCAGCTGGAAGCGGCGTCGCAAGCGGGGCGCCAGTCTTCGCGCTGCGTCAGTCCGCTTTCATCCTCGCGCGCGAGCAGCTTGGGACAGGATTCGACGAAAGCGGTGAGCGCGCTGCGTGCATCTTCGTGCGCCAGCCCAAGCTCGGGGAGCCCAGGCCCAGGGGAAATGCCCGCCATCACCGCCCTGGTGACTTCGGGCGGGATAGTGGGAACAGGCGGCGGCACCATCGGCACGCATCCGGCGAGTGCAAGCAAGCCCGATGCCACCGGCGCGGAGCGGTGTCTGCTCCGGATCATGCCCATTCTCCTGCTGGTGGGGTGCGGAAGGCGCTTAGCCTTCGTCGGTCTCGTCGAGCAGCCAGTCGGGCCGCGGCGAGCCGACACCGCGCGAGAAGGTCCAGATGTCGCGGCTTTCGATCGCGTCGTCGAGCGAGCCGGCAATCACATGGCCGTCGCTGTCGCGGGTGACCGCTGCGATGTCGGAAATGAACAGCACCGCGACGCGCGCCGTGCGCCCGTCGAGCACTGCCGAATGGATGCGGGTTTCCTCGATCCGGATCAGCTTGTTGTCGAGCGTCTGCCCGGCCTGCTCGCGCGCGTCGATCGCTCCGAAGAAGCTGGCGCAGACATCAGCATCGCACAATTCCCTCAGCGTCTCGCGGTCGCCCTTCCAGAAGGCTTCAAGCACCATTTCATAGGCGCCCTTGGCACCGTCGAGGAAGCCGATGACGTCGAACCGCGGATCGGACGCGGCAATCTCGCGCACGCCGCGTTCCACTGCCGGCATCAGATCGTCGAAGCGCTGCGGCGCGCGCGCCGGGATCGCCGCCGCTGACTTGGGAGCCGCAAGTGGGCCGCGCTCATCGTCATTCGCGTCGAAGCGATGCGGAATCGCCTCTTCCTCAGGCTCGGCGCGCTGGCCCAGCACGGAATAGAGCCGCAGGCCCAAGAAGGCCGCAATCATGGCGAGAATGACAATTTCGACAATCACTTGATCTATCCAGCCTAGCTGCGGGGAAAAGACGCCCCGACTTTAATATTCCCAAAAGCCTAAAATAGGTCTCTTAGGGCCAAACCACAACGCCGGATGGCTCGATCGGGTTCCTTTTTTCTGCGCGCATGGCTTTGCAGCATCGGTTGCGGGCAAAGTGCTAGAGTGCTAGGCGGCGCGCCAAGCCGCTCTCGGGCGGCAGAAACACCGCAATTCCTGAAATCCAAGACGCGAAAGTAATAAGACCATGGCCGAAGAAGGCGACGTCCTGACCAATCTCAACACCAATCCCCCAGTTGGCAATGGCGAGGACACGCTGCCGACCGCCGGGATCATCACGCAATATGTCAAAGACCTTTCGGTCGAAAATCCCAACGCGCCCGCTGTCTACCAGTGGAAGGAACAGCCGCAGATCGACCTGCAGTTCAACATCGGCGCGAACAAGATCAGCGACGAAGTGACCGAAGTCGAGCTGAAGGTGAACGTCAGCGCCAAGAGCTCGCAGGGCAATGCCTATCTGATAGAGCTGGTCTATTGCGGGCTGATCGGCCTGCGCAACGTGCCCGAAGACCAAGCGCATGCATTCCTCTTCGCCGAAGCGCCGCGCCTGCTGTTTCCCTTCGCTCGCGCAGTTGTGGCCGACGCTACTCGCGAGGCCGGGTTCCAACCGCTGATGATCGATCCGATCGACTTCAACGGGCTCTACATCCAGCAGCTTCAGGCGAAGCGCGAGCAGGAAACCGCCGCTGCGGCAACACCCGCTGGCGAGGCCTGAGCAAGGCCCAATGAACGGGAGGCTCTGACTTGAGCCTGCTTAAGAACGTCGGGACGATCGGCGGGCTGACCGCCGTGAGCCGCGTGTTCGGCTTCCTGCGCGACATCATGCTGGCCCGCGTCTTGGGCGCGGGCGGCGTGGCCGACGCCTGGCAGCTCGCCTTCCAGCTGCCAAACCTATTCCGCCGACTGTTTGCCGAAGGCGCTTTCGCGAGCGCCTTCGTGCCGCTGTTCAATCGCCACATGACCGAAGGCGAGAGCGAGGCACGGCGCTTCGCCAGCGAAGTGTTGGCGGTGCTGCTACCGATACTCGTGGTGTTCGGCGGAGTGATGATGCTGGCGATGCCATGGGTGCTATGGCTGTTCGCCAATGCCGAATTGCGCGCCGATGCCGAGCATTACGCGCTGGCAGTGACCATGGGGCAGATCGCATTCCCCTATTTGCTGTTCATGAGCCTCGCCACGTTAACCGCAGCGGTGCTCAATTCGCTGTCGCGCTTTGCGGCCGCGGCGGCCGCACCGATCCTGCTCAATATCTGCCTGCTGGTGGCGCTGTTCTGGGGCGCGCTGCAACCGGGAGGCGAAGCGACCCGTCAATCGACAGGCATGTTCCTTGCGATAGCAGTGTCGGTCAGCGGGCTGCTGCAATTGCTTTGGCTGCAACACTGGATGCGCAAAGCAGGCTTCTCGATCCCGCTGGCACGCCCGCGGCTCACCGAACGGGTCAAGGAAATGGGCGTGCTGATCGTGCCCGCCGTGTTCGGCGCGGGCGTCTATCAGATCAGTCGCTTCATCGACCTCGCTTTCATCCGTGTGCTGCCCGACGGCAGCCTGACCTATATGGCGATGGCCGACCGCTGGAACCAGCTGCCGCTGGGCATTATCGGCATCGCACTGGGCACCGCGATCCTGCCCGCGCTGAGCCGCTTCATCGCGCGCGAAGAAGTCGATGAAGCGCAGCAGCTGCAATCGAACGCGATCGAGCTATCCATGCTACTCACCGTCCCTGCGGCAGTGGCGCTGTTCATAACGGGAAGCGCCTTTGTGCGGGTGTTTATGCAGGCGGGTGCGTTTACTGCGGAGGACGCGGCTGTCACCGGATCGCTCGTATCGGGGCTGGTCATCGGCCTGCCCGCCTATGTGCTTGTCAAGGTGCTGACCCCCAATTTCTTCGCGCGCAAGGACACGCGCACGCCGGTAATCACAGCCGCGCTTAGCCTGGTAGTGACGGTCGCGCTAAACCTCTATTTGGTCCCGCGCATCGGCGTAATGTCACTGGCTGTCGCGGGGGCGATTGGCGCGTGGGTCAACACGGTGCTGCTCTATGGCATACTGGCGCGGCGCGGTTTCTTCACGCTCACCGGCCGCGCGGTCGGACGCATCGCGCGGATCGTGCTTGCCGCTGTGCCGATGGGCGCGGTGCTCTGGGCAGCGATGATCTATGGCGACCCCTATTTCACCGGCACCATGGTCCAGCGATTGGGATCGATCCTTGCCCTGATCTCGATCGGGCTGGTGAGCTATGCAATCTCGGCTGTGGCTCTGGGGGTGCTCGACAAGTCCACGGTCCAGCGCCTAATGCGCCGCCAGGCATAAACCCATCAGAGATTCTTTCATGCGCGTCGTTTCCGGTATCCAGCCCACGGGCAATCTCCACCTCGGCAATTATCTGGGGGCGATCCGCAATTGGGTGCGGATGCAGGACGAGATGGGTGACGGCAGCGATTGCCTGTTCTTCTTGGCCGATCTTCACGCCATTTCGCAGCCGCATATTCCGGCCGAACTGGCCTCCGCCACGCTCGAAATGACAGCAGCGCTGGTCGCCTGCGGGATCGACCCAAATCGTTCGATCCTGTTCAACCAGGCGCAAGTGCCCGCGCATGCCGAACTGCAATGGCTGCTTAACGGCACCGCGCGTATGGGCTGGCTGAATCGCATGACCCAGTGGAAGGACAAGGCCGGCAAGAACCGCGAAGGGCAGAGCGTTGCGCTGTTCACCTATCCGGTGCTGCAGGCGGCGGATGTGCTGCTCTACCAGGCGACCCACGTTCCGGTGGGCGAAGACCAGAAGCAGCATCTCGAGCTGGCGCGCGACATTGCGCAGAAGTTCAACAACGACTTCTGCAGCGAAAATGCGCCCGTGTTCACCCTGCCCGAGCCGATCGTGCCGCCCGAAGCTGCGCGGATCATGTCGCTGCGCGACGGCAGCGCCAAGATGAGCAAATCCGACCCGTCGGACATGAGCCGCATAAATTTGTCCGACGATGCCGACGAGATCATGAAGAAGGTCAAGAAGGCCAAGACCGATCCCGAACCGCTGCCGAGCGAGGCGGCGGGGCTAGAAGGGCGGCCCGAGGCGCTCAATCTGGTCGGCATCTATTGCGCGCTGACCGGCAAGACCACCGATGAGGTGCTCGGCGAATTCGGCGGACAGGGTTTCGGCGTGTTCAAGCCTGCGCTGGGCGAAGTGCTGGTCGAGACGGTTTCGCCGATCACCACACGCTTTCGCGAGCTCAAGGCGGATCGCGAAGCGCTCGACGCCATATTGGCGCGCGGCGCCGCGCGAGCGCGCGAAATGGGCCTGACCACGCTGGGCAAAGCCTATGAGGCGCTAGGGGTGGTGCGCTGGTAAGCTACGCTTTTTGCGGGATTTGCCTTGCGCGCGCATTCAATCCCTATTCAGCAGTTCGGCTTTACAAGCGGTGCCATGAGTGACAGCCTGTCGGCATTCGGCGGGTTCACTGCGCGCCTTGCCGCGCGAAGAAGGATGAAGGTAGTATCATGACGGTGAGAGAGCCGCTCCGCGCCCGAAACCTCAAGCTGGCTTCGGTCCCGCTATTGCTGGCCGGCCTTGCCGCCTGCGCGTCGCCAGGCTTCAAGGCCGATGTGTCGCGCTTCCAGTCTCAGCTTCCCGATCCTGCTGGCGAAAGCTTCGCGGTGGTGGCGGATGATACGGCGCTGGCGGGCGGGCTCGAATTCGCGCGCTATGCCGATTTGGTTGAAGCGCAGATGGGGCGGCTCGGCTATAAGCAGGCCGACGCCGGGCAGGCGAGCCTGTTGGTTCGGTTCGACTATGGCGTCGACAATGGCCGCGAGAAGGTGCGCACCACCGACACCGGCTTCTACGACCCGTTCTGGGATCCGTGGTATCGCGGTTATTACCGCAGCCGTTTCTACCGGCTGCGCAGCGCATGGGGCTATGGCTTCTACGATCCGTGGTTCGGCGGCCCCGAAGTGCGCAGCTACACGGTTTACACCAGCGGGATCGAAGTGAAGATCGACCGCGCGGGCACTGGCGAGCGGCTATTTGAAGGCAAAGCCCAGGCCGTTTCGACCTCCAACCGCCTGCAATATCTCGTGCCCAATCTCGTCGAAGCGATGTTCGTCGACTTCCCCGGCAATTCGGGCGAGACGCTGCGCATCACGATCCGGCCCGAAGAGACGAAGGTCCGCAAGGTCGATAACTGATACGGCGCACAGCCAATTTCCGCATGGCGAATACGAAAAGGGCGGCACCGCAAGGTGCCGCCCTTTTCTCGTTCCTGTAAAGGATTGCCGAACTAGAGCTTCTCGTGCCCGCCAGTCGAGCCGAACCCTCCCGCGCCGCGCGCAGTTTCATCGAGCTCGTCGACTTCGTTCCATTCGGCCTGTGTCACCGGCGCGAGCACCAGTTGCGCCACGCGGTCGCCCCGTGCGATCGCGAAGGGTTCAGCGCCATGGTTGATCATGATCACCTTCAGCTCGCCGCGATAGTCACTGTCGATCGTGCCCGGCGTGTTGGGAACGGTGATGCCATGCTTCAGCGCCAGCCCCGAGCGCGGACGAACCTGGATTTCGTATCCCTCCGGAATAGCGAGCGCGAGGCCGGTCGCCACGGCATGCCGCGCGCCCGGCGCGATCGAGACGGTCTCGGCCGAAACCACGTCCATCCCGGCAGCGCCGCTGGTGGCATAATGCGGCAAATCCAGCCCGACACCGTTTGGCAGGCGCTTTACCTGCACACCCACCTTGTCACCCATCGGCTTGCTTCGCCTTCAATGCATCCGCCATCCGCTGAACCAGCGCCATCGCCACCTCCAGCTTGGGCATTTCCACGAGGCTTTCGACGCCATCGTCGCTGACGATGTGGACGCGGTTGGTGTCGCCGCCCATCACATTGCCCGACACATCGTTGGCGACGATCCAGTCGGCCGCTTTGCGCTTGCGCTTCTTCTTGGCGTTCTCGATGACGTCCTCGGTCTCGGCAGCGAAACCGACAACCAGCGAGGGGCGATCGGATGCGGCGGCGACGTTGGTGAGGATGTCGGGATTCTCGGTCAGCACCAGCACCGGCGGGGCGGATCCACGCTTCTTCATCTTCTCAGGCTCGTATTCCTTGGGGCGCCAGTCAGCGACTGCTGCGACCATCACGGCGATATCCGCCGGTAGCGCCGTCTTCACGGCGTCGTTCATCTGTTGTGCGCTCTCGACGTCGACCCGCGCGACGCCCTCGGGCGTCTTGAGCGCAACCGGGCCGGAGACCAGCGTGACCTTGGCGCCAAGCGCAGCGGCGGCGGCGGCGATGGTGAAGCCCTGCTTGCCGGAGGAGCGGTTGGCGATGTAGCGCACCGGATCGATCGCTTCCCAGGTCGACCCGGCAGTAACCAGCACATGCTTGCCCTTGAGCGGGCGGTGGCCCCGCGCCACCTCGAATGCCGCGCCGGCCAGCGCGTCTTTCTCGTCGGCGACGACATCCTGCGGTTCGATCGCCTCTCCCTCTTCGAGGAATTCAGCTTCGATCTCTTCGGCCGAGCGCTTGGGCGTGGAGCGCGGGATGATCGATGCGAGCAATCCGCCCAGCCCGCCGCCCTTGGGCGCGGCTTCGGGTTCGAGCGCTTCGTCGAATTCCTCGCCTTCGTCCGGCTCCGCTGCGGTTCGCCGGGCGGATTTCGATTCGGGCAGTTCGACCTCGATTCCGAAATGGCCGGCGATTTCCGCCCAGATCACTTCAGGTTCGGGCAAGCGGCCATAGCCGAACTCGCCGCATGCCATCGCCCCTTCATCGGGGTCGAGCACCTTGACCCCGGCCTGGCGCAGCCAGGCGAGGTTGCGCTGTGTCGCCTCGTGCTCCCACATGCGCACATTCATGGCGGGGACCGCCATCACCGGCTTGTCCGTGGCGAGGATCAGCGTGGTAGCCAGATCGTCCGCGATCCCGGCCGCCATCTTCGCCATCAGGTCTGCCGTTGCCGGGCATACCACCACCAGGTCGGCCTCGCGGCTGAGCTGGATATGCCCCATTTCGGCTTCGTTCTTGAGGTTCCACAGCGTGGTATGGACCTGGTTCTCGCTCAATGCTGCAAGCGCCATCGGCGTAACGAACTGCTGCCCGCCAGCAGTCAGCACGCAAGTGACATCGCCCCCGCCCTTGCGGATCAGGCGGACCAGCTCGCACGATTTATAGGCGGCGATACCGCCACCCACCACGAGCAGAATTTTCGGCCCTGCGCCGGTCACGAGCGAAATCTCGCGTCAGCGCGCTGCGACACACACATGATTGCGTTGAGCTCCCCTCGTTCCAACCGCCAAAAGCCTAGCCGTACAGATAGCCTTAGCCAACCCTGCGACATAGTGGTTAAGTTTTACCTAGTGCTTTTCTAACATGCGGCTAACAATGTCGGGGAGATTTGGGGGGAGCCACTTATGATCCTGATGCTGCGCGCACTGCTTTTCGTGGGCGGATTGTTCTTCGTGCTTATGGGGATCCGCTTCCTGCTCGATCCGGTGAGCGCGGGCGCAGATTTCGGGATCCCCCCGCAAGGCACTCTGGGCCTGGCCTCGATCCGCGCCGACATGACCGCATTCTTCATAGTCGCGGGCGGCTGCCTGGTATGGGGTGCCTATGCGCGCAAGGGCGTTCCCTTGCTGGTGTCGGCCGCGCTGATGGGCATCGCGCTGGTCGGGCGCATTGTGACTTTGGCGATCGACGGGCCGCACGATTTGTTTTGGCAACCGATGGTGGTCGAGGCGGTGACCGCGATCGTGGCACTAATCTGCAGCCGTGTGCTGCCGCACCCCGCATTCGAGGGCGAAGACTAAGCGGCTCTCAGCCGACCCAGCCTAGCGCCATAGCTCCATAGAGCCCCACCGCGCCAATAGCGGCCGCCAGCAGATAGCCGATCCATCCGCGGGGCTTGCGCTCGCGGCTTTCCCACATCAGTTCGATCTCGGGCAGCGGCGGCGGCTCGGGCGCGCCGCCTCTGACCGGAAACTGGTCTTCCACCCGCCGCAGCAGGTCGGGCAGACGCAGCAGGGTCGAGAAATTCTCCCTGATCGCATCGGCGAGCGCGGCTTCCGGCCCCAGCTCGTCGCGCACCCAGCCGCGCACATAGGGGGCCGACGTGTCCCACATGTTGATCTGCGGGTTGAGCTGGGTGGCAATGCCTTCGACCATCACCATGGTCTTCTGTAGCAGCAGCAAATGCGGCTGGGTCTGCATGTCGAAATCGCGCGTGATCGCAAACAGCCCGTCGAGCATCTGGCCGACGCTGAGTTCGCTTACCGGCTTGCCGCGCATCGGTTCGCCTACCGCGCGCAGCGCGGTCGCGAATTCGTCAACCGAGTGGTAGCTCGGCACGTACTTCGCTTCGAAATGAATTTCGGCCACGCGGCGGTAATTGCCGGTGGTCAAGCCATAGAGGATTTCGGCCAGCCACACGCGCGCGCGGCGGTCGATCCGCCCCATGATGCCGAAATCGATCGCCACGATCGTGCCGTCGTCTTCGACGAACAGGTTGCCTTGGTGCATGTCGGCATGGAAATAGCCGCCGCTAATCGCCTGCGTCAGGAAAGCCAGCACCAACCGGTTGGCCAGCGTGGGCAGGTCGTGCCCCTTGGCCTTGAGTTCTTCGACCTTGCTGATCTTGATGCCGTCGATCCATTCGATCGTCATCACCCGGCCATTGGTGCGGTCCCAATCGACCTCTGGCACGCGATAGCCGGCAAATCCCTGCATCGATTCGGCGAGTTCGGAAGCGGAAGCCGCTTCGCGCCGCAGGTCGAGCTCGCGATTGGTCCAGCGCTTGAAATTGGCGATGGTAAGCCGCGGGCGCAGGCGGCGCGCTTCGTCGTTGCCCAGCGCCTCGAGATGCGCCGCTGCCCATTCATAGGTGTTGATGTCGCGGGCGAAGCGTTCGCGGATGCCCGGGCGAAGCACTTTCACCGCGACGTGACGCCCTTCGCTCGTGACCGCGCGGTGCACCTGTGCGATCGAGGCCGCGCCGACCGGTTCGGGGTCGATATGCTGGAACAGCTCGCTCAGCGGCTTGTCGAAGGTGGCTGCAATCGACGCCTCGATCTCGCTGAAAGGCACCGGGGGCAGGCTGTCCTGCAAGGTCAGGAGATTGTTAGCGGCCACTTCGCCCACAAGGTCGGGCCGGGTCGCCAGCGTCTGCCCCAGCTTGATCGCGGCCGGACCAATGTCCTGAAAGGCCTCGGCATAATCGGGGATCGCGGGCTGGAACGTGCCGAAGCGCGCGATCCGTGCGAGCCGCTTGACTGCAGCCGGCGTGTTGGGATCGCGCTCGATTCCGCGCAGCGCACCGTGCCGCGCCAGCGTTCGGCCCCACTTCAGGAGCCGGAAGAAATGCGTGGCCGGACGTGGCACCCTAAATCTTCCACCCCGAATGGATGTTCACCGCGCCGCCCAGTATCTTCTCGACGCGGCTGTTCACAAAGCCCGCATCCCTCATCATCCGTTCGAATTCATGTGCCAGCGGGAACCGGCGGATCGATTCGGCAAGATAGCGATAGCTATCTTCGTCATCGGCGATCGCCTTACCCAGCTTGGGCATGATCTGATGCGAATAGAGATCGTAGATTTCCTTGAAGCCGGGCCAGTCGGTGGTGCCGAATTCCATACAGAAAAAGCGACCGCCCGGTTTCAGCACCCGGTGGGCTTCACGCAGCGCCTTGTCGATATGAGTGACGTTCCTGATTCCGAACACGATAGTGTAGGCATCAAAAGTGTTCGACGGGTAGGTCAGCGTCTCCGCATTTTGGCATGACCACGACAGTCCATCGATGCCGCGTTCCATCGCGCGCTCGATGCCGACGTCAAGCATGTCTTGGTTGATGTCTGCCACCACCACTTCGGCCCCGCGCGCCGCCATGCGGAAGGCGATGTCGCCAGTGCCACCGGCCATGTCGAGAATCGCCTCATGCGGCTGCGGCTTCACGCGCTTGACGAAACGGTCCTTCCAGAGGCGATGCATGCCGCCCGACATGGCGTCGTTCATCACGTCATACTTGCGCGCGACGTTGGAAAAGACCGCGCCTACACGGCGGGTCTTTTCGTCGGGGGCTACGTCTGCATAGCCGAAGGAAACCTTATCACCCATGGCTGAGCGCCTTAGATGGAATTGTCACCCGGTCAAAGGGTGATAAGAGCCTGCCCTATGCCAGAACTCCCAGAGGTTGAGACAACGGTCCGCGGCCTTGCCCGTTTCCTTGACGGTGCGCGGATCACCCGCGTGGCGCTTAACCGCCCCGATCTTCGCCGCCCGTTCCCGCCGGAACTGGTGCAGGTGCTGACCGGAGCCGAAGTCACCGGCCTGTCGCGCCGCGCCAAGTACGGGCTCATCCATACCGACCGCGAGCAGACCATCGTGTTCCACCTGGGCAT
Source organism: Altererythrobacter sp. (assembly GCA_023260985.1). GTDB lineage: Bacteria > Pseudomonadota > Alphaproteobacteria > Sphingomonadales > Sphingomonadaceae > Erythrobacter. The sequence goes on from JALRKY010000037.1 coordinate 37,938, forward strand.
GAGCGGGCGCTGGCGGATCGATCCGGCGGAACCCGACAAGCACGACCATCTCCTGATCGAAACCGCCGACCACCGCTTTGCGCTTTGCGACCCGCGCCGCTTCGGTTCGGTCGACCTCGTGCCGACCGGCGACCTCGAGACATGGGCGCCCTTCGCCGCGCTAGGCCCCGAACCGCTCGGGCCCGATCTCGGCGCCGCGCAGCTCAAATCGGCGCTCAAGGGACGCAGCCAGGCGATCAAGCTGAGCCTGCTCGACCAGCGCATCGTGGCGGGGCTCGGTAATATCTATGTGTGCGAGGCGCTGTGGCGCGCGGGCATCCATCCGCGCAAACCCGGTGGCAAGGTCACAGAGCCGCAGCTCGAGCGCCTGGTGCCTGCGATCCGCGAAGTGCTGGAGCAGTCGATTCGCGATGGCGGCTCGACGTTGCGCGACTTCGCGCAGCCCGACGGCGAGCTGGGCTATTTCGCCACGCGCTTCGACGTCTACGGACGCGAGGGCGAGGCTTGCCGGAACGAAGATGGCGGCATTATCCGCCGCTTCGCGCAGGGTGGCCGCAGCAGCTGGTTCTGCCCGAACTGCCAGCGCTAGGCGATCCGGCTAGTTCGGCTTGACGATTCGGGACATCGCGACTATGTGCGCCGCTTCCTACGGTTCGCTGCCGTTTCCGAGCAACATTAAAGACAGATTTTTCCGGCCGTATCAGGCGGTCGAGAGACAAGGACGAACATGGCCAATACGCCGCAAGCCAAGAAGCGCATCCGTCGCAACAACCGCCGCGCTGAAGTCAACGGTGCGCGCATGAGCCGCATCCGTACTTTCGTGAAGAGGGTGGAAGCTGCGATCGAAGGTGGCGACAAGGCCACTGCCGCCGAAGCGCTCAAGGCTGCGCAGCCCGAACTGGCTCGTGGCGTGGCGCGCGGCGTGCTCCACAAGAACACCATGGCGCGCAAGATGTCGCGCCTGACCAAGCGAGTCGCAGCACTCTGATTCGCTTTTGGGCGGCGTTTCGGCGCCGCCGAATGGAACAAGGGCCGACCCCAAAAGGGTCCGGCCCTTTTGTTTTGCTTGCAAGGTAAAGCCCGCTTCGCCCGAAACCCTAGGTTTTTCCACGATTCGCATCGCCTAAAGATGGTAAATCGTTTGTTTCCAATATTTTGAACGAAAGGCTGCGGGTTTGAGGCGAGTCAACCGAATTATTTCTCTTTTTTTACGGTTAGCCCTCTTGCCTTGCGCTCAAAGCCGTAGATAAATCGCTTTCACTTGGGGCGGGACAGCCCGGGTCGTTACAAGCTGATTCGATGGGGGAACGCACGGAATACCGCTTCCGGGCGACGGTAGAGCTTTGCCATCGTGTATGTCGATTACAATAACCCGGCGAAGAGCCGGGGGTATGCAGGATTGGTTGAGGAATGGTCCAGAAAGATGACAAGGCACGGGTGGCAAAGCGGGCAATCGACGAAGACCTGATGGAAGATGCCGAAGCTGTTAACCTCGCTGCCGATTGGGCCGATATCAGCCGGGGCCTGCGCAAGGATCTGGGGCACCAGCTCCACAGCCAGTGGATCAAGCCGATCCAGCTGGGCATGCTGTGCAAGGAAACCGGCACGCTCGATCTCTATTTGCCGACCGAGTTTTCCGCAAACTGGGTGAACGATCGTTTCCACGACCGACTGCAGCTGGCGTGGAAGATCATGCGCAGCGAAGTCCGCAAGGTGCGGATCTCGGTCCATCCGGGTCGCCGCCAGCTGCCCGAGCTGATGCTCGACGGCAGCCGCCGTCCGGCCAATGACGGTTCCGAAACTAGCGCGATTGCGGTTGCTGCGGGCACGATCGGCGATGCGGGCTTCACCAGCTCGGTCGGCCTCGACCCCTCGCTCACTTTCGCGGCCTTCGTCACCGGCGAAACCAATGTGCTGGCCTGCAACGCGGCGCAGCGCATGTCCGCTACCGAACAGCCGCAGTTCTCGCCTCTTTACCTCAAGGCCGCGACCGGCCAGGGCAAGACCCACCTGCTCCACGCGATCGGCCACGCTTATCTCACGGCGCACCCGCGCACGCGCATCTTCTACTGCTCGGCCGAACGCTTCATGGTCGAATTCGTCCAGGCGCTCAAAGCCAACCAGATGATCGAGTTCAAGGCCCGGCTGCGCAGCTTCGACCTGCTGCTTGTGGACGATATCCAGTTCATCATCGGCAAGGCGAGCGCGCAGGAAGAGCTGCTCTACACGATCGACGCGCTTCTGGCCGAAGGCAAGCGGCTGGTCTTCGCCGCCGACCGTGCGCCGCAGGCGCTCGACGGGGTCGAACCGCGCCTGCTCAGCCGGCTTTCGATGGGCCTCGTCGCTGACATCCAGCCTGCCGATATCGAATTGCGCCGCTCGATCCTCGAATCGAAGCTGACCCGCTTCGCTCCGCTCGACGTGCCCGATGACGTGGTCGATTTCCTCGCCCGCACCATCACCCGCAACGTGCGCGAGCTGGTGGGTGGCCTCAACAAGCTGATCGCCTATGCCCAGCTGACCGGGCAGGAAGTGTCGCTCCAGCTGGCCGAGGAACAGCTCACCGATATCCTTTCGGCCAACCGCCGCCGGATCACGATCGACGAGATCCAGCGCACAGTGTGCCAGTTCTATCGCATCGACCGCGCGGAAATGTCGTCGAAGCGCCGCGCGCGCGCCGTTGTGCGTCCGCGTCAGGTGGCGATGTATCTCGCCAAGGTGCTGACGCCCCGCAGCTATCCGGAAATCGGCCGCAAGTTCGGCGGACGCGACCATTCGACCGTGATCCACGCGGTGCGGCTGATCGAAGACCTGCGCAAGCGCGATGCCGATATGGATGGAGACGTGCGCAGCCTGCTGCGGCAATTGGAAAGCTGAAAGGCATAGCCTCCGGCCCTTTGGGGAACGCGTTCCACATACTACCTACTTCTGATCGACAGGCCTGTACACAAGCTTGTCGACAGCGTGTAAACAGCTCTCCGATGACCCTTTCCCCTGCCCGCCTCGATCGTTTCGCAAGACACATCGTGCTGCCCGAAGTGGGCGGCGCAGGGCAGGTCGCCCTCAGCCAAAGCCATGTCGCGGTGATCGGGCTGGGCGGGATCGGATCGCCCGCTCTGCAATATCTCGCGGCTGCTGGCATCGGACAGTTCACGCTGGTCGACAATGACGCGGTCGATGCCAGCAACCTCCAGCGTCAGACGATCTTCTCCGCGCGCGACGTAGGCCATGGCAAGGCCGTGGCTGCGCGCCGTTGGCTTGCCAATTTTGACGATGCGCTCAAGGTCGAGATCAGCGACACGCGCATCACGGCGGAGAATGCCGGCAGTATGATCGCCGGGGCAGACCTGGTGCTGGACGGGACCGACAATTTCGCCACAAGGCTCGCGGTGTCCGACGCCTGCGTCGCATCGGGCATCCCGCTGCTTTCAGCAGCCGTCGGGCGTTTCCAGGGCCAGGTTGGCGCCTTTGCGGGCCATTTGCCGGGGCATTCCTGCTATCGCTGTTTGGTCGGCGATGCCTTCGATGCCGAGGATTGCGACACTTGCGCCGAAGGCGGCATGCTGGGGGCGATGGCGGGCTGGACCGGCAGCCTCGCCGCGATGCAGGCGGTGCGCGTGCTGCTGGGCGGGGTCAGCGCCTTCAGCGACCCGCAATTCGGCAAGCTGCATATCCTCGACGGCATGGCGCCGGCCATGCGCACTCTGACGATCGCGAAAGACCCGGCCTGCATGGGATGCGGCGGGAACGGCAGCTGACGGCCCGCTGGTGGGCTACCGTTTGACCTCGATCATTGCACCTGGCCTTAGTCAGGACATAAGCATCGCGCAGCGGATGAGAGGAACTAGTTGCAGGTACATCGGTGAGCTTCAAAGCAGGAGGTTATTCAATGCATTGGACCGGGCGTGGCTCGGCGACTGTGTGGCTGCTCTGTTTTGTCGCGATCGTCCAACTGGCAACTGCAACCATTGGCCTCGCGCAGCAACCGCACAATCGGCCAAACAAGCCCGCAACATCCGCGCCACTGCCTTGCCTACCTGACCCGAATGCAGCCGAAGACAGCGATCAGCAGGCATGTCTCGGCGGACACATCCCAGGGTTCGGCGGCTATAATTACCTTGGGCCATGCGAGGTTGCAGCCTATCTGCTCGATCCGGAAGCCAACGCCGACGCGCGCGATCTGCTGACGCGGTATATCGAAGCGGCCTCGCAAGACTATGACGAGCGATTGTCGATCGACATTCGCTAAGGCACGTAAAGCTATGTCGATCTGCACCGCTGGGGCAGCAAGGTAAGCGAGCTGCTGGTGGGCGATGCGGATATCATGACCGAGAACGCCGATGCCTTCATGGAGCCATTCATACTCGACAATCGCGTCACTTTTTTCGTCGATCCTTAAGCGTTCATGTCTCCCGTCCTAGGATACGACGAGGCCATTGCTGCGGCGCGGCAGGCGCTGCTGGCACATGGCTTCGACCTCGAAGCCTTCCGTTTCACGAGCGATCCGTAGTGGGGCAAGCTGCAAATCCTCGACGGAATGAAACCGGGGATGCAGACGCTGACGATTGCCAAGGACGCGGCGAGCAGGGGGGTGTAATTAAATTTGGCAATCAGTCCGAAAGAAATCAATTGGCGGTCCAGACGGAGGCGTACACTGTCAACCGCACACCTTACATTCGGCCCACAAAAACCGTCGCACCATTTCCTTCGGGATAGCAGGGCAAATCGGCTTACAGACATTCATTTCAGAATTTCATCCACCCAGGTCGGCACAAGTTCCCCCGCCCTGCCCTGGCGCGATTCGTGGAACCAGCGCGAGCCTTCGCTCCGCTCAAGGTTGAGTTCGAGCGTCCGCGCACCCAAGTCACGGGCATCCCGAACGAAGCCCGCTGCGGGATAGACCGCGCCCGAAGTGCCGATGCTGACGAACAGGTCGGCCCTGCGCAATGCGCGATAGATGCGGTCCATCTGGTAGGGCATCTCGCCGAACCACACGACGTCAGGCCGCAGGGTCGGCGCCTGGCACACCGGGCATGGCGGCCGGTTCGACATTGGCGCGTCCCACGGGCTGCGCATTTCGCACGAAGTGCACAGCGCGCTCTTGAGTTCGCCATGCATGTGCAGCACACGCGTGGCGCCGCCGCGCTCGTGCAGGTCGTCGACATTTTGCGTCACGATCAGCAGGTCGCCGCCCCATTCCGCGTCGAGCCGTGCCAAAGCCCTGTGGGCGGCATTCGGTTCGCGCGAATGAAGCGCCTCGCGCCGTGTGTCGTAAAAGCCGAGCACAAGGTCCGGATCGCGCGCAAAGCCCTCGGGCGTGGCGACGTCTTCCACCCGATGCCGTTCCCACAGCCCGCCAGCATCGCGAAAGGTGTCGATCTCGCTTTCGGCGGAAATCCCCGCACCGGTGAGGATGACAATTGAACGCACATCTGGCATGCGCCCAATCAGACACGAAAACCGGGCCAGGACGCAAGGACAATGACAGGCATCATCATCTTCGGGTCCGCAGGTCGGATGGGGGGCGCCGTGTACGAAGCCCTTGTGTCGAGTGGAGCGCACCTTGCCGGGGTCGATCAGCCGGACATCGACAATAATCGACGGCGCGATCCCCCGCCGCGCGTGCCCTTGGAACAGCTTGCGCGTGGCGGCGGCGATGTGATCATCGATTTCACCAGCCCCGATGTGCTCGAGGAAAACCTGTGGGCAGCACAGGTAGCGAAAAAGCCCATCGTAATCGGCACCACCGGCCTGACGGATAGCCACCATGCGATAATCGATCGTGCCGCGCGCTCGATCCCGGTCCTTTGGTCGGCCAATATGAGCCTGGGGGTCAATTTGTTGGCGGCCCTTGTGAAAGATGCCGCTTCGCGCCTGTCAGTCGAATGGGATATTGAAATCCTCGAGATGCATCACCGCCACAAGGTCGATGCGCCCTCTGGCACAGCGCTGATGCTCGGCGATGCTGCCGCGGCAGGGCGCGGGATCGACCTCGATGGCGCCAAAGTCACTGTCAGGGACGGGATCACTGGAGAAAGGCAGTACGGAGACATCGGATTTGCTACTTTGCGCGGTGGCTCGGTGGCTGGGGACCACCAGGTCATCTTTGCGGCAGAAGGCGAAAGGCTCGAACTCGGCCACCGCGCGGAGGGTCGCGTCATCTTCGCGCGAGGCGCCATAAAGGCCGCGCAATGGCTGGTGGGCAAGGAGCCGGGCCGATACACCATGGCGCAGGTGCTGGGGCTGTAGCCGGGCGCGCATGACCAGGGACCAGATATTCGAGTTCTTCCGCCGGTTGGCGGAGGACAATCCCGAGCCCGAAACCGAGCTTGAATATGGCAATGCCTACCAGCTTGTCGTGGCGGTGACGCTCAGCGCGCAGGCAACCGACGTCGGCGTAAACAAGGCCACAAGGGCGCTGTTCAAGAAGGTGAAGACGCCGCAGCAGATGCTCGACCTGGGCGAAGAAGGCCTGAAGGAACGCATCAAGACGATCGGCCTGTTCAATTCGAAGGCCAAGAACGTGATCGCGATGAGCCGGACACTCGTCGATCAGCACAGCGGCGAAGTGCCCGACACCCGCGAGGAACTGGTCAAGCTGCCGGGGGTCGGACGCAAGACCGCCAATGTCGTGCTCAATTGCTGGTTCAAGCAAGAGACTTTCGCGGTCGACACGCATATCTTCCGCGTCGGAAACCGCACAGGGCTCGCCAAGGGCAAGACGCCGGAGCAGGTCGAAGCCAAGCTCGAGAAACGCGTGCCCGAGCCTTTCCGCCTGCATGCGCATCACTGGCTGATCCTGCACGGTCGCTATGTTTGCAAGGCGCGCACGCCCGAATGCTGGCGCTGCAAGGTCGAAGACCTATGCAGCTACCGCAAGAGATTGCTACAAAAGCCAGGTGAGGCGGCAAAGTCGAAAGTCGGCGCCTGATTTCGTCAGGCGCCTAGAGAAGGAGCGCCTGCCATGATCCGCTATACCGCGATAGCTTTCCTGCCGCTGCTTGCAGTGGCCTGTGCGCCGATGGAATCCGACGAGGAATTCGTGGCTAAGGGCCCGCCCGTGAAGGGCTTAGGCGAGCCGGTCAGCTGCATTCCGATCACGCAGATCCGCCAGTCGGTGGTGCGCGACGATCGCAAGATCGATTTCGAGATGGCTGGCCGCAAGGTCTATCGCAACACGCTGCCGCAGAGCTGCCCCAGCCTTGGCTTCCGCGAGGCCTTCACCTACAGCACGTCTATCAGCCAGCTGTGCAATACCGAGATCACCTATGTGTTTGAGAACGTCGGCGGGCAGATGCGCCGCGGCGCAGGCTGCGGCCTCGGGAAATTCGTGCCGGTGGAATATGCCAAGTATGAAGCGGAATACTGACCTGGCAGGCTGGCATCAAAGCTATTGCTCTCATCCCGGCGCCCGAATGCCGAGCGCCGGGAATACCAACAATAGCTAGATATCGTCCGCACTCTTCATCTCCGCCCGGTCGATCTCGCCGGTCAGGCTGGCGACTGTGGTAGCCACGGCCGCGTCGCCGGTGACATTGGTGGTGGTGCGCATCATGTCCATGATCCGGTCGACGCCCGCCACGAAAGCGATCGTTTCGAGCGGCACGCCAACCGCGCCGAACACCAGCGCCATCATGATCAGGCCTGCGCCCGGGATACCCGCAGCGCCGACCGCGCCCAGCGTGCCAAGGATCGAGATCAGCAGGTAATCGCCGAAGTCGAGCTGAACGCCGAAGATCTGCGCCCCGAACAGCGTGGCAAGGCCGAGATACATCGCCGTGCCATTCATGTTGATCGTCGCGCCAAGCGAGATCACGAAACTCGCAACTGAATTGCTGATACCGAGGTTGCGTTCGGCGCAGCGCAGGGTCACCGGCAGCGTGGCGTTGGAGCTGGCAGTCGAATAGCTCACCGCGATGGCGTCAACTATCCCCCTGAAGAAGTCGATCACGGGCAGCCGCGCGATGAACTTGATCATAGAGGAATACATCACGAGGATGATAAGCAGGCAGCCGAGGTAGTTGAGGAATACAAGCTTGCCGAGTGCCGCCAGCGCCGACATGCCCAGCGTACCCGCCACCCATGCCATCAGCGCGAATACGCCGAAGGGTGTCAGCTCCATCACGATCATCGTGACTTTCTGCATGATCACCGCGCCCGAATCGAAGATGCGCTGGACCGGAGCACCTTCTTCCTTGGCCATCAATATGCCGATGCCGAGCAGCAGCGAGAAGATGATCAGCGGCAGCACGTTCACGTCCGCCATCACCTGCACCGGGCTTTGCGGAACCATGCCCAGCAGCATCTCGCGCCAGGTGGTCTCATTCGGCTCGGGTATCGCGCCCATCTGGATCATAGAAGTGTCGACGCCCGTGCCCGGCTGCATGAAAGTGCCGAGGCCAAGGCCCAGCCACACCGCGATCTGCCCGCTGACCACGAACAGCAACATCGCCCGCCAGCCGACGCTGCCCAGCTTGCGCAAGTCGCCGATACTGGCGACGCCCGCCACCAGGCTGAAGAAGATCAACGGCACAACCAGCATCTTGATGAAGGCAACGAAGATATCGCCGATGATCTTGATGCTTGCTGCGCCCGGTCCCCAGAACCAGCCGACCGCAATGCCAAGCACGAGCGCAGCGATCACTCGCTGCCAAAGCGGAATTCGGAACCAGGCCCCCATTGCGATCCTTCCCTCTTATTTCTGCGCCAGCACTGCCGTGGCGATGCGCGCGTAAATGCGGCTTAGCGTATCGAGGTCAGCCAAGGCCACAGCCTCATCGCGCTTATGCATGGTTGCGTTGCACAGGCCAAACTCGATCACCGGACAGACAGCGCGCAGGAAGCGCGCGTCCGATGTCCCTCCGCTGGTCGAAACCTCGGGCACCAGCCCGGTCTCTGCCTCAACCGCCGCAGCGATAATCCGCGAGAATACACCGGGCGGCGTAAGGAACGGCTCGCCCGAAATCACCGGGCGCGCCTTGCCGCCGTGGCGCTCGGCAATCTCGACCACCTGCCGCGCGAGCGACGCGCCCGAATGGAGGTCGTTGAAGCGGATGGAGATGCGCGCCTTGGCCTTGGCCGGGATCACATTGGTGGCCGGATTGCCGACTTCGATATCGGTGATCTCAAGATTGCTCGGTTGAAACCATTCGGTGCCGTCGTCGAGATGCAGCGCATTGAGTTCGGACAGCATGGCGACCATGCGCGGCAAAGGGTTGTCGGCATTATGCGGATAGGCGACGTGCCCCTGCGCACCATCGACCTCAAGCCAGACGTTGAGCGACCCGCGTCGCCCGATCTTCATCATGTCGCCCAGTCGGTGGACGCTGGTGGGCTCGCCCACCAGGCACAGATCGGGATGGTGGCCAGCTTCGCGCATATAGTCGATCAGCGCGCGCGTGCCGTGCAGTGCGGGGCCTTCCTCGTCGCCGGTGATGATGAAGCTAATAGTGCCCGCATCCTGCGGTACCTGCTCCACGGCGGATACCATAGCGGCGATCGCGCCTTTCATGTCGACCGCGCCGCGTCCATGGAGCAGCTCGCCGCGCACTTCGGGAGCGAAAGGCGCGCTGGTCCAGCCTTCTCCCGGCGGCACGACATCGAGATGCCCGGCGAAGGCGAAATGGCGGGATCCCGCGGGCCCTCGGCGGATCGCGAAGAGATTTTCGACCGGGGCTTCTTCGCTGCCTGGTTCGCCATCTCCGCGGGTAAAGCGATGGCCATCGAAACCCAGCGGGGCAAGCATCGCCTCGAACTCGTCGAACACCAGCCCGGTTGCGGGCGTGACACTGGGTGCGGCAATCAGGCGATTGGCGAGCTCGGCGGTTTGGTTCATGATCGACCGGTTAGCAGGAGTGAACGCCAATGCCCAAGCTCGATCTCGCCGCCATCCCCCAAACCAATGTCACGGGCTATCCGGCGCCGTTCGACCGCGAGGTCCAGGGCCGCTGGTATCGCCGCCTCGCCCACGTTTCGGGCTTCACGCTGCTCGGCGCCAGCCACGTCGTGCTCAAGCCGGGCGCATGGTCGAGCCAGCGGCACTGGCACGCGGGGCAGGACGAGTGGTGATGATGCTTTACGGCGAAGCGGTGCTGGTCGAAGATGGCGAAGAAACGCCGGTCCGCGCTGGCGATATCCTGGCTTGGCCGGCCGGCGAGACGAACGGCCATCACTTGCAGAACCGCTCATCCGAAGACTGCGTCTTCATCGCGATCAGCGCCGGACCGAGAGAGACCGACCGCGGCGAATATCCCGATATCGACATGGTGTTCGACCCCGATGGATATGCGCGCAAGAATGGCACCCGCTACGTGACCAGCCGCATCCCTTAAGGCCGCGTCCGTTCGGGTTCGGGCAAAGGCCCCGGCGCAAACGCCTCATCGAGCAAGCGCGCAATCCGCAGTCCCGCCTGCGTCACCCGGCGCTGGCTAACGGGGATCGCGGCGACAATGTCTTTCTGCGTCAGCGCTATCTCGCTGGGCAATTTTCCCGAGCAGTCCGTGCAGTCGAAAGCGTTGGGATAGACGAAACTGCGCGCCAATTCCCAGCTCTCGCGGCCCCATTCGGCCGGATCGCCGCCCGCCAGTTCGGCTTTCTCCGCCGCGCTGTGGCGACGCACCAGCGACGGTTGCGCGGAAGTGATCGCGCGTTCGGCAAGGGGTCCGTCCCAGATCCTGTGCAGGCTGAGGCCCGGCACGATGCCGTAATCGGTCACCCGGTCGTTACCGCCGCTATCGTCATGGTCGCCCGAATGCAGCGGCATGTGCACGTCACCGACGAAATGGATCATAAAGGCGAGCGCTTCGAGGCGGACGTTATCGTGCAGGCTCTCGTCGGCGAGGATGCGCTGGTTGCGCTCTATCTGCGCGAGGACGCAGTTCCCGCCGCTGCAATTGCTGCGCGGGTTATAAGGCTCGTCGATTGGCGCAGTGCGATAGTGCCAGGCGAAGGTATAGCCCCAGCGCCAGCCCTCGCCGCGCAGGCAATCAGGCCAGGTCGATGCATCGACCAAGTTGCGCAAGCGGCATTGCGGTGTGCCGATTTGCTGCTCGGCCCGGAACAACCGGTCGAGCTTCGCCCGCGTCCTGGGCTCAATATTCGCCTCGGCGATCTGGGCCGTCGTGCCATGCGCGTAAAAGCCCCAGGCGAGCGCCTTTCCGGGCACCAGAGCCATGACGGCAAGCGCCAAAGTCGCGAGCCAGAATGCGGGACGGAATGTAACGGTCATAATTCTCAAGCCGGCGCCACTTCGTATTGCTCGATGACCCACTCTTCATCCTCCGCCGCAGCGATCCATTCCTGGCTCCAGTCGTGTTCCCAGATCGCTTCGATATAGGCCTGGGCAAAGCCGGGCAACCCCACGCCATAGGTCACGAAGCGGGATACCACCGGCGCGTAGAAGATGTCGGCCGCGCCGAAAGTGCCGAACAGGAAGGGCCCGCTGCTTCCAAAGCGTGCGCGCGCTTCGGCCCACAGCGTGAGAATGCGGACCACGTCATGCCTGGTCGCGTCGGTCAAATCTTCGAGCGCGATCCGGCGCCGCACATTCATCGGCAGCTCGCGCCGCAGCGAAAGGAATGACGAGTGCATCTCGGCAACCATCGAGCGCGCCATGCCCCGCGCGCTCTCCTCCTTTGGCCAGAAGCGTTCGCGCCCGACCTTGTCGGCGAGGTATTCGAGGATGGCGAGGCTGTCCCACACCACGGTATCGCCGTCCCACAGCACGGGCACCTTGCCGTGCGAAGGCTGGACCTCACCCATGGCCTGCTTACGATTGCCCCACTCGTCGCCGTCGATATTGACCGTCAGCTCTTCGAAATGGAGGCCGGACTGCTTTACGGCGAGCCAACCGCGCATCGACCAGCTCGAATAGTTCTTGTTGCCGATAATCAGCTTCATACCGCGCCTCGCTCTTTGCGGGTCGGCAGTTAATCGTTCATCCCTGTGCTGTCGAGGCTGAACGATGCGACACATGCGACATAGTCCAATGAAAGATTTTTCCGGTGGTGCGCGCGCTACTTCAACGGTGATGGGCCTGGCCATTTGGAGAGCGTGGTACGCGCAACCGCCTGTAGAAAAATGAAACCGTTCGGGCTAAAGCAGCAGACATGAGCCTGCGCCCCTTCCATATCGCCTTCCCTGTCGACGATCTTGCCGCCGCGCGCGCCTTTTACGGCGGAGCAATGGGCTGCCGCGAAGGGCGCTCGTCAGACGAGTGGATCGATTTCGATTTCTACGGCCACCAGATCGTGGCGCACCTCGCACCCGGAAATGCGGGCGACCGCGCCAGCAACCATGTCGACGGCCACGGCGTTCCGGTGCCGCATTTCGGCATCGTGCTGAAAATGGAAGACTGGCAGGATCTGGCCGAGCGACTGACCGCCGCCGGCACCCAATTCGTGATCGAGCCGACGATCCGGTTCAAGGGGCAGCCGGGCGAGCAGGCGACGATGTTCTTCCGCGATCCGGCCGGCAATGCGATCGAAATGAAGGCCTTCGAAAACCTCGACAGCCTCTTCGCGACCTGAAGCATCCGGACCGCAAACCGGACTGTGCGCTAACGACCCAATTGCTGACGTTCGTGCCAATCAGAAGAAGCTTCCATCTTGCTCGTAAATGGCATCGATGATCGAGACGACTTGTGGCGCAAGGGGTGTACCGATTACGTCACCTCTTGCCACAG
>JALRKY010000040.1 GCA_023260985.1 Altererythrobacter sp.
GTCGATGTCGAGCTCACCGTGCTGACCGAGCAGCGCGAGCGCGCCGTCGTCGGCGTAACGGCCACCGGCCAGGTGCGCGAGCTGCAGCTGCGCGTGCGCTTCAAGTTCCGCGTGCGCAGCGGCCAGGGCCGCGACCTGATCGACGACCTCGAGCTGCTGCAGGAGCGCGACCTGAGCTACGACGAGGCGCTCGTGCTCGGCAAGCAGGCCGAGGAAGAACTGCTCTACCGCGAGATGCAGTCCGACATCGTGCGCCAGCTGATGCGCCGGCTGGCTTCCCTCCAGCCCTGAGTCGGCCCGGACAAGGCCCTTCAGGCGCCGTCGCGCGGGCGCATCAGCGTGCTCTTGCCGAACAGGCTCTCGATCAGGTCGACCGCCAGCCGTGCGCTGCGGTTGCGCAGGTCTAGCGCCGGATTGAGCTCCATCAGGTCCAGGCTGGAGAGTCGGCCGCTGTCGGCGATCATCTCCATGCAGAGCTGGGCCTCGCGATAGTTCGGGCCGCCCGCCACCGGGGTGCCGACGCCGGGTGCGATCTCCGGATCGAGGAAGTCCAGGTCCAGGCTGAGATGCAGGTGGGTGTCGGCATCGATGTCGAGCAGCGCCTGCTGCATCGCGTGGCGCATGCCGTGCTCGTCGACGTAGCGCATGTCGTAGACCTCCAGTTCCAGCTCGTGCACCAGTCGCTTCTCGCCCGCATCGACGCTGCGGATGCCGAGCTGGCGCAGCTGCTCGGGCTGCAGCGCCGGCTGGTCGCCGCCGAGCCTTGTCAGTTCGACTGGCCCCAGGCCGCACAGGCAGGCCACCGGCATGCCGTGCAGATTGCCGCTCGGCGTCAGCTCGCGGGTGTTGCAGTCGGCATGGGCATCGAGCCAGAGCACGCGCAGGCGCCGGCCTTGTTCCCGGCAATGGCGCGCCACCGCGCTGATCGAGCCGATCGCCAGGCAATGGTCGCCGCCCAGCAGCAGCGGCAGCCGGTCCTGCCGCAGCTCGGCCAGCACGGCCTCGTGCACGCGCTGGTTCCAAGCTATCACCTGGGCCAGATGACGGTAGCCGCCTTGTGCCGGCAGGTCGGGGTTGGCCGGCCCGGCCAGGTTGAATTCCGCGTTGAAAAGCAGGGCATCATCCACTCGGGCATCGGCAAGCTGAGCTTCGACGATGCGGCGCTGATGGCGAACTTCAAGGCGCTGACCGAAGCTGTGGTGAAGGCCAAGCCAAGCGGTGCCAAGGGCAAGTATGTTCGCAAGGTCACCGTCACTTCGTCGATGGGTCCGGGCCTCAAGGTCGCCCTGTCGGAAGTCGAAGGCGCTTGACCTCTCTGGCTCATGCGACCTGAAGGGCGCATCGCTGCGGGCGCCCGGTCGGGCTTTGACTACCGTGACCAGGAGCCAGACGGCGAGCGAACAGTGAGCCGCAAGGGCGACCGTCCGCCGGCCGGTTAGCCCGAAAGCCAAGCGAACGGATGTGAGCGCTGGCGTTTGAGGCTAAAATCAAAAGGGGCGGGGGAGCAATCCTCCGACCCTTTGCTTTTGCGGGATCGGGATGATCGAATGTGGGTGGGAAGCGAACACCGAAAGTAGTTTGTGTCACTCGCATGGACAGGCGCCTGCCGAAAACATCCTCGAAATCGAACTGGAAGCGCTGGCTCGGCTCTTCGACCGGCTGCGCCACTTCAGGCGCGAGACCTGGCGCGGCCTGGCTGGTAAGTTCAGGCTCCCGTCCGGATCTTGGTTCGGCAGGTTGGGGTTCGGCCTCTTGTCTCACCGCCTCCGCTGGCTCTTCGCTGCGTGTAAGCGGGACGCTGGGACGGGAGACGGCAGCCGCCTCACTGGGCCGCTCTTGCGTTTCGATCTGATCTTCCTTCGCGGCGCGGAATTCCAGTATGGAGATGCTTTGCTCGAGCCAGTTTACGCGCTTCCACTGCCAGATTACCGCGGCACCCAGCAGCAAAATCAGCGGGAAATTCATGTCGAGCCCTCTGCCCTTCCACGGAGGATAGTGCGAGTGGGCAAAACTACAAAGGCCGAATTGTCGCTAGGCCAAAGCCTAGCTGCCGTCAGATGCCACCGGGCGTGAAGTCATGACCGAGCTCGCCAAGGCCTTCGCACAACACATTCACGCAGCTTTGCAATGCGTCGGCAGCGGTTGATCGAACCACGAAATTGGCCCCTACGCGCCCTTCGCGGAAGAAAGGATAGCTGCCGACCTGGCACTTCTCATGTACCTTCTCCACTTCGCGCAGCAGCGTGGCCACTTCGCTTTCGGGCACCCAGCAACCCACAGTCTCAGTGAGCAGTGGAGCGCCGCCCTCCAGCGTGCCGGTGAGGGCGTCGAGCATGCCTGCGGTGATGTGCGGCACGCCTGCCATCAGGAAGACATTGCCGAGCTTGATCCCAGGCGCACCGGACATGCGGTTGGGTATCAGCTCGCCGCCTTCCGGCACACGCGCCATGCGCAGCCGTGCTTCGTTCAGGCCGCCCGTCTTGTCGGCATAATAGCGTTCAAGGATCGCGCGTGCCTGCGGGTGGATGACGACCGGCACGCCGAGCGCCTCCGCCACCGCATCGACCGTGATGTCGTCATGCGTCGGGCCGATGCCGCCGGTGGTGAAGAGATAGTCGTACTGCGCACGTAGTGTGTTCACCGCCTCGACGATACGTTCGATCACATCGGGCACAACGCGAACTTCGGCGAGGCGGATGCCCTGTACCTGCAGCCAGCTCGCCACCTGGGCGATGTTCTTGTCATGGGTGCGGCCAGACAGGATCTCGTCGCCGATCACCACGAGCCCGGCCGTCCAGATTTTTTCCGATGCGCTCATAGCTACGGCGTTAGTGGAGAGCGTAGCGCGAGGGAAGGGGGCTGTCATTCCGCTGCTTCAAGCTGTTCTTCCGCCATCATGGCATGGGCCCCGGCACGGGTGAAGCTCAAAAGACCGTCGTCGACATCGCCCTGACGCAGCACCTTGCGATCGAACACATATTCCTGGTTGAGCCGCCACGGGTAATCCTTGGCGCTCTTGGGCATGATGTGCTTGCCACGCTGGATATAGCCCGAGGAAAAATCGAACAGGTCGTCATCCTCAATCTTCGCTTCGGCCTCCGCTGTCAGCACAGGGGTGGCGAGGTTGGCACCGGTCGCTTCCATGTGGTTGAGCACGCGGCAGACGAATTCGGAATTGATGTCCGCGCGCAGCGTCCAACTGGCGTTGAGATAGCCGAACACCACCGCAAGGTTCGGCAGGTTCGAGAACATGCAGCCCTTATAATAATAGCGCTGGCTGAAATCGACCGGTTCGCCCGCCACACTGATCTTGATCTTGCCGGCAATCGCCAGCTTGAGCCCGGTGGCGGTGACGATGATGTCCACCGGAAGCAGTTCGCCTGAAGTCAGCCGGACGCCGTCTTTCTCGAACTTAGCGATATTTCCGGTGACGACGGATGCCCGGCCCGATTTCATTGCTTCGAACAAATCATTGTCCGGCACGAGGCACAGCCGCTGTTCCCACGGGTTATAAGGCGGGGTGAAGGCTTCCTTGTCGTAATCCTTGCCCAATGCCTTTTCGATCCGCTTGTGCAGCGCCTGCTTCACCTTCTCGGGCTTGTTGCGCGCCGCTTTGAAGCTGAAATCCTGCATCGTGATGTTCTTGAACCGAGTGATCGCATAGGCGACTTTCTCAGGCAGGACCTTGCGCAGGAAATTGGCGATTGCATCCTTCGCAGGGCGCGAGAACATCCATGTGGGAGTCCGCTGCAACATGGTGACATGGGCGGCCTTGTCGGCCATCGACGGCACGATCGTGACGGCGGTCGCTCCCGATCCGACCACCACAACTTTCTTGCCGGTGTAGTCATAGTCCTTCGGCCAGAACTGCGGGTGGATCACATCGCCTTCGAACTCGCTGAAATCGAACCCGGCGTCGTATGGATCGTCATAGTCGTAATAGCCGGCGCCGAGATAGATGAAGTTGGCGGTGAGCAGCTTGCGCTCGCCATCGGCCAGTTCGACCGTGACATGCCAGCGCGACTCGTCGGGCCGGAAATCGGCCGAGACAACCTTGCAGCCGAAGCGGATATGCGGCCTGATGCCGCGTTCATCGGCGATGCGATTGAGATATTCGAGGATCGATGGGCCGTCGGCGATCGATTTTTCGTGCCTCCATGGTTCGAACACAAAGCCGAGCGTGTGCATGTCGCTGTCCGAACGGATGCCGGGATAGCGGAACAGGTCCCACGTGCCGCCGATCTGGTCGCGACGTTCGAAAATCGCGTAGCTGCGACGGGGGCACATCATCTCCAGATGCGCAGCCATGCCGATGCCGGAAATCCCGGCGCCAACGATCAGGACATCGAAATCGGACGGTGTTGCTAGCATGCTCTTCCCTCTCTTACTTACACTCAGGTAAGCATAGTTCATCCCAGAATGGTAGTTCGAATAGCATTTTGCAACTGACTGGAATGAGAGGATCGGTTAGGGCGAGCGCCATGTCCATACATGCCCGGCTTTTCCTCACTGCGTCTTCCTCCCTGATTGCGATCCCCGCAGCCGCTCAAGACAGCACGCAAGCGCCCGATGAAGCAGAAAGCGAAATCGTGGTCATCGGCGAAGGCCTGGCCCCGGCTCCATCCGCGGTAGCCTATGCGGTAAGCGAGATCGAACGCGCTGAAATCGTGGTCGCGCCTTCCGGCCGGATCGAGGATGTGCTGGCCAATGTTGCGGGCTTTCAGCAATTCCGCCGTTCAGACAGCCGATCGTCAAACCCCAGTGCGCAAGGGGTGACACTGCGTGCCTTGGGAGGGAACGCCACCAGTCGCGCATTGGTGCTGTTGGATGGCGTCCCGATGGCTGACCCGTTTTTCGGCTATATTCCGTTGAGCGCCATTGCGCCGGAGCAACTGGCCCGGATCCGCGTAACGCGTGGCGGTGGCTCGGGACCATTCGGCGCGGGTGCGCTCGCGGGCACGATCGAATTGGAGAGCGCCGATGCAAACGCGCTTGGCCCCATTGCGACGAGCCTGCTGGGGAATGATCGCGGCGAAACCGAAGCCAGCGCATCGCTGGCACAGGAACTGGGCAGCGGCTTTGGCGTACTGAGCGCGCGCTGGGACCGTGGGCAGGGCTTCTACACCACGCCGCGAGACGAGCGTGTGCCCGCCAGTGCGAGCGCTGCCTTCGATAGCTGGTCGGTGCGTCTGAGCGGCGTCGCGCCTCTATCGGAAACGGTCGAAATACAGGTACGCGCGCTCGCATTTCGCGACGAACGTACCTTGCGGTTCGATGGCGCGGATTCGAGGAGCGAAGGCCAGGATGCCAGCTTGCGGCTGGTCGGGCGCGGAGATTGGCAGTTCGATGCCGTGGCCTATGCGCAGGCGCGCAATTTCTCGAACGTAGTTGTCAGCTCGACCCGCTTCGTGCGCGTACTCGACCAGCGCAACACGCCGTCGACCGGGCGAGGCGGCAAGTTCGAGCTTCGGCCGCCCGTGGGTGGGGACCACACGTTGCGGCTGGGGATCGACTATCGCCGCGCCGAGGGAGAGCTCCAGGAAGAGGCCTACAGCGCCTTCACCGGCAACCTTACCGAAAGGCGCCGCGCGGGTGGCAGCAACACCAATCTCGGCCTGTTCGTCGAAGATGATTGGCGGGCTGGCGCGCTCACGCTGACCGGAGGGATGCGGGCCGACCGCACGTCGATTGCCGATGGCTTCTACCGTGCGGTCAACTCTAGTGGGGCGATAGCGAAGGAAACCATTGCTGCCGACCGGGCCGGCTGGGCGCTGTCGTGGCGGGTGGGGGCAGCCTTCGATGCGAGCGACGTATTGCGGCTGCGCGGGGCGGCCTACACCGGGCTCCGCTTGCCTACGCTCAACGAACTATACCGCCCCTTCGTGGTGTTCCCTGTTGTGACGGAAGCCAATGCAGAGCTTCGCAATGAACGTCTTGAGGGCTTCGAAGCCGGGCTCGACTTCTCGCCGAGCGATCGTTTCGAATTCTCGATGACCGCGTTCGAGAACCGCGTCGAAAATGCGATAGCCAACGTCACGCTGACCCCAATCTTGCGCCAGCGCCAGAACCTTCCTGCCATTGAGGCGCGTGGCATTGAAGCTTCGGCCAAGGCTGCGCTGGGCTCCGTAAAGCTGGACGGCTCGATCGTTTACATTGATGCTTCGATCCAGGGGCGCGGTCCCTCTGCCGATGTGGATCGGAACCGTCCGCCACAGACGCCGCGTTGGGCTGCGTCGACAACCTTTGCCTGGGCTCCCGCCGTGGGCTGGGAGTTCGCTGGGGCGCTGAGGCACGTTGGTACGCAATTCGAGGATGAGCAGGAATCTGACCGGCTGACGGCCGCCACGACATTGGGCTTTTTCGCGCGCGTTACAATGCGAGAAAAGCTCCAACTTGTCCTCCGAGGCGAGAACTTGACCGGCACGAGGATCGTGACGCGCAATTCTGCCGGATCGATCGATGTCGGAACCCCTCGCACCTTTTGGGCTGGTTTACGTTACGGATTCTGAGCCACGCAGCAAGCCGCGTTGCTTGCCTGCAACTGTAACTGTGTCATTTTCACATCGGATGGCTGCCACATCATTCGAAAAAGATCACCCGTGGGGTCACCGCCAACACTCCTTTGCGCGGTGGTACGGGAACGCGCAGCCGGATCGGCTTCGTCGAAGAACCCCGCACCTACGGCGTGACGGTCCGCACCAAGTTCTGAGGCGGCTACTGTAACAAGAAAGGGAAGGGGCGGCTCGCTTGCGCGGGCCGCCCCTTCCCTTTGCAATGATATAATGTCGAGGCGGCTTACATCGACCTTGCGATCACCATCTTCATCACTTCGTTCGAGCCGCCGAAGATGCGAGTTATGCGGCTGTCGCGATACATGCGAGCGATCGGGTAGTCGTTGATGAAGCCCGCGCCTCCGTGGAATTGCAGGCATTTGTCGACCACTTCGCCTTGCAGCTCGGTGACCCAGTATTTGGCCATGCAGGAAGTCGCTACGTCGAGCTCGCGCTTGATATGGCGCGCAATGCAGTCATTGACGAAGATGCGTGCCGCCGTGGCGCGCGCCTTCAAGTCCGCCATCACGAACTGGGTGTTTTGGAAGTCCCAGATCGTCTGTCCGAACGCCTTGCGGTTCTTGACATAGTCCAGCGTGGTTTCGAGAGCCTTCTCGATACTGTTGATCGCGCCCACGGCGATGATCAGGCGCTCTTGCGGCAGTTCGCCCATAAGCTGGTAGAAGCCCTTGCCTTCGACCCCGCCGAGAACGTTTTCCGCTGGCACGAAGACATCGTCGAAGAAGAGCTCCGAAGTGTCGGCCGCGTCCAGGCCGATCTTGTCAAGCTTCTTGCCGCGCTTGAAGCCTTCTGCACCTTCGGTCTCCAACAACATCAACGAAATGCCCTTGGCGCGTTCATTGGGATCGGTCTTCGCAACAATAATGATGAAGTCCGCAATTTGACCGCTTGAGATATAGGTCTTCGCACCATTGATGCGGTAGCCATTGCCGTCCTTGACCGCCGTGGTCGTGATCGACTGCAGGTCCGAGCCTACTCCCGGCTCGGTCATGGCGATCGCGCTGACCAGTTCGCCTGAAACCAGCTTGGGCAGGTACTTCTTCTTCTGCTCCTCGGTCCCATGGCGCACCAGGTAAGGCAGGATCACGGTGTTGTGGAGCGAGGCCGCAAAGCCTTCCACTCCGTGCTTGCCCTGCTGGTCAATCACTACCAGGTCGTGCCGGAAATCGCCGCCGTGCCCACCGTATTCCACTGGTACCGAAACGCCGAGCAGGCCTGCCGCTCCGGCCTCGTTCCAGAATTCCCGCTCGACCTGGCCGTCTTCGCGCCATTTCTGGATGCGTTTTTCCGGCGCGTGCTGCTGGTAGAACTTGCCAACCGCGTCGGCAAAGATCGCGATTTCCTCGTCTTCCATGAACTCGGGCTGGGGGACATTGAGTACGGACATGTTATTTCCCCTTCCAGTTGGGCTTGCGCTTCTCGGCAAAAGCAAGCGACCCTTCGCGCGCGTCTTCACTCATGAATACCTGCGGCAGCAAAGCGGCTTGGCGCGTCCAGCGTTCTTCACGAGGCCAGCCGCGCGATTCGACAATAACCTGCTTCGAAACCTTCACCGCGAGCGGTCCGTTGGCGTTGATCGCTTCCGCAAGTTCCATCGCGCCCTCCAGTGCAGGGCCGTCGGTGACGCGGTTAATCAGCCCAATCGCATGAGCCCGTGCAGCGTCGATAAAGTCGCCCGTCAAGGCCAGTTCCATCGCGACTTTCTGCGGCACCAGGTCCGGTAGCATCATCAGGCCGCCAGCACCTGCTGCAAGCCCTCGCTTGGCTTCGGGAATTCCGAATTTGGCTCCGCTATTGGCTACAACCAGGTCGCAAGCGATCATCAGTTCAAGTCCGCCTGCCAGCGCATAGCCGTCAACCGCAGCGATAAGAGGCTTTTTCGGCGGTGCTTCTACCAATCCGCCAAATCCGCGCCCTTCAACCGTGGGGCGTTCGCCGCGCAGGAAGCCCTTAAGGTCCATGCCCGAACAGAAGGTGCCACCTGCGCCTGTAATGATGCCGACACGCAAATTGTCATCAGAATCGAGCCTTTCGAGCGCCGCCGCAATGCCTTCGGCGGCAGCCTTGTTCATCGCGTTCTTGGCCTCAGGCCGGTTGATGGTGATGATCAATATGCCATCACGCTCTTCTGTCAGAAGCTCTTCGCTCATGCGCCGTCTCTCTCCAATATAGCAGGTATTGCGTCTCGATTTGCGACTTATATAACTAGGTGGAACAGCATGTCCACGGGAAGCCCGTGGCCCCATCAAAAGGAATAAATCGATGGCTGAAGCCTACATCATCGACGCGGTCCGCACTCCTCGCGGAATTGGCAAGCAGGGCAAGGGCGCGCTTGCGGCAGAACATCCACAGCATCTCGCGGCAACCGTCCTCAAGGCGATCAAGGATCGCAACCACTTGGATACTTCCACCGTCGATGACGTGATCTGGTCGGTCTCGACCCAGGATGGCTTGCAGGCAGGCGACATGGGACGCATGGCCTCGCTCGACGCGGGCTATGACATCACTTCCAGCGGCACAACGCTGGACCGTTTCTGCGGCGGCGGGATCACTTCGGTGAACCTGGCGGCGGCGCAGGTGATGAGCGGCATGGAGAACTGTATCGTTGCGGGCGGCACCGAAATGATGAGCCTTACCGCGCAGATGGCGAAGGAGAAGATGCAGGCCGGCCTCAAGCCGCCGATGATGGGCAGCTATAACGAGCGCCTGCAAAAGGTTCATCCGCAAAGCCACCAGGGCATTTGCGGCGATGCGATCGCCAGCATGGAAGGGTTCACTCGCGAAGAGCTGGACGAAATCGGCTACCGCAGCCAGCAGCGCGCCGCCGAAGCCATTGCGGCCGGACGCTTCGACAAGTCGATCGTGCCCGTCGTGGACGATAAAGGCAACGTCCTGCTCGACAATGATGAATATCCGCGTCCGCAAACGACGATGGAAGGCCTGGCGCAGCTCGAACCCGCATTCACCAAGATTGCCGATGCCGCGCTCGACGCAAAGGGCACGACCTTCCGCAAGCTGGTAAACCAGAAGTATCCCGATCTCGAAATCAAGAACTTCCACCATGCGGGCAACTCGTCCGGCGTGGTCGACGGGGCGGCCGCCGTGCTGGTGACCAGCGCGGATTACGGCCGCAAGCACGGGCTCAAGCCGCGTGCACGGATCGTTGCCACCGCCAATATGGGCGATGATCCCACGCTGATGCTCAACGCGCCGGTGCCTGCGGCGAAGAAGGTGCTGGCCAAGGCGGGACTGTCGATCGATGACATCGACCTTTTCGAAATCAACGAGGCCTTCGCGGTCGTCGCCGCAAAGTTCGTGCGCGATCTCGGGCTCAGCTGGGATAAGGTCAACGTCAATGGCGGCTCGATTGCGCTCGGCCATCCGATCGGGGCGACCGGCTCGATCCTGATTGGTACGATCATCGACGAGCTTGAACGGCGCGGCGGGCGCTATGGCCTTGTGACTATGTGCGCCGCAGGCGGCATGGCACCGGCCATCATCGTCGAGCGGGTTGCCGACTACCTCGACTGAGGCTCGGTACATGATCGCGGACAACACGCCCGTCATTATCGGGGTCGGGCAGTATTCCGAACGTCCTCAAGACGAGGGCTATGAGGCGCTGTCCTATATGGATCTCGGCGGACGGGCGCTCGCGGCTGCGATTGCGGACAGCGGCGCGAGCGGCGACCTGGCGGGTTCGATCGACACGCTTTTGGCGATCCGCCAGTTCGAGATGTCTCGCCCGGGTGCGGAGCGACCCTTCGGCGGTGCGGACAATGTTCCGCGTGCCTATGCCAAGCGCGTGGGAGCAAACCCGCGCTGTGCGATCCTTTCGACCACCGGCGGGCAAACCAACCAGCAAATGCTCGGCGAGTTTGCCGCGGAAATCGCCGCTGGCGAAAGCCAATGCGCCGCGATCGTCGGGTCGGAAGCAATCTCGACCGTACTGGCTCTGTCTGCAAAGGGCATAAAGCCGGATTGGTCCGAAGAAGTGGGTGGCAGCATCGAAGATCAGGGCTTCGGCCTCGAGGGGCTACTCGAACCGGGACTGATGGCACATGGGGCAGCGGGGGCTATCCCGCTTTATGCGCTGTGCGAGAACCGCCGCCGCGCCAATCTGGGGCTATCGCTCGAGCAGTATCGCCTGAAGATCGGCGAACTCTTTGCGCCATTCAGCCGGGTTGCAGCGGTCAACCCGCATTCCGCCGCGCCGGTCGAGCGCAGCGAGGAGGAGCTTGCCGCGGTGACCGATCGCAACCGCATCGTGGCCGAACCTTACACTCGCATGACGGTGGCGCGCGACCAGGTGAACCAGGCTGCTGCGATCATCGTCGCCAGCGCGAAGCTGGCGCGCGAACTCGGCGTTCCCGAAGACAGATGGGTGCATATTCATGCCGTCTCGGCCGCGACCGAACTTGACCTGACTCAGCGGCCAGATCTTAGCCGCAGCCCCGCGTCGATTGCCTCGCTCGAGGCGGCGCTGGCGCGTGCAGACAAGGGCATGAGCGACATGTCCTGCCTCGACTTCTACTCATGCTTCGCCATCCCGGTATTCAACGCGATCGACCATTTCGGTATCGCGATCGACGATCCGCGCGGGCTGACGCTGACCGGCGGACTGCCTTTCTTTGGCGGCGCGGGCAATAATTACTCAGCCCATGCGATGTGCGAAGCGGTTGACCGTGTGCGCAAGGATCGCGGTTCGTTCGCGCTGGTGGGCGCGAACGGCGGGTGGATGAGCAAATATTCGACCGGCGTTTATTCGACGACCCCGGCAGATTGGTCGGCAAACGATCGCTTCGCCAAATTGGCAAAGGCTGACGATGCCGTGCCTTGTCACGAGGGGGCTTTCGACAGTGCTGTCGTCGAGACTTACACCATCAACCACGGCAAGAATGGCAGTGCGGCGATCTTTGTCGGCCGCAACCAAGCCGATGAACGGGTTTGCGGGAACGCAGACCTTTCGCACGAGCCAACGCGCGCTCTGTTCGAAGGCGGAGAGCCCTTCGAGGCAAGGCTTGCGGTGGCCCAGGACGAACGCGGGCGCAATATCGGCCGCGTCGCCTGAACCGGCGGAACCATGGCAGGACTGGCGCGCTTTTGACAAACGGCGCTCTTTGCGGTATTTAGTTTCAAACGAAACTATCCCGATTCTGTCGTAGGAATGGCATGACCAAGCACCCGACCGACCTGTTCGACAATCCCGCTGGCCTCGACGGCTTCGAATTCGTCGAATTCTGCGCTCCGGAAAAGGGCGTTCTCGAGCCCGTGTTCCAGGCGATGGGCTTCATCCATGTGGCCACCCACCGTTCGAAGGACGTCCATTTATGGCGCCAGGGCCAGATCAACCTGATCGCCAATTACGAACCGCGCAGCGCTGCATGGTTTTTTGCGCGCGAGCACGGCGCCTCGGCTTGCGGCATGGCGTTCCGCGTGCGCGACGCGCGCAAGGCTTATGCGTACCTGCTTGAGAAGGGCGCCGAACCGGTCCAGGTCGAGACTGGCCCTATGGAACTGCACATCCCCGCAATCCGCGGTATCGGCGGCGCGATCCTTTATCTGGTCGATCGCTATCCCGATGCCGCAGGTGAAGGCCTGTCGATCTACGATATCGATTTCGAATATTTGCCGGGCGTCGAGAAATTCCCGGTCGGCGCGGGCTTCCAGCTGATCGATCATCTCACCCACAACGTCTACACCGGTCGCATGAAATACTGGGCGGATTATTACGAGACGCTGTTCAACTTCCGCGAAATCCGCTTCTTCGACATCAAGGGCGAGTACACCGGCCTTACCTCCAAGGCTCTGACCGCGCCTGACGGCAAGATCCGCATCCCGCTCAATGAAGAGGCCGAAGGCGGCAAGGGCCAGATCGAGGAATTCCTGCGTGAATTCAACGGCGAGGGTATCCAGCACATCGCCCTGATCTGTGACGATCTGGTCAAGTGCTGGGACAATCTCAAGACGCTTGGCGTGCCCTTCATGACCGCCCCTCCCGAAACCTATTACGAGATGCTCGACGAGCGCCTTCCCGGCCATGGCGAGCCGGTCGACCAGCTCAAGATGCGTGGCATCCTGCTCGATGGCACCGCAGAAGGCGGCCAGCCGCGCTTGCTGCTGCAGATCTTCGCCGAGGCGCAGGTCGGCCCGGTGTTCTTCGAATTCATCCAGCGCAAGGGTGACGACGGCTTTGGCGAGGGCAATTTCAAGGCGCTGTTCGAAAGCATGGAGCGCGACCAGATTCGCCGTGGCGTGCTCGAAATCGAAGCGAAGGAACCGGCCGAATGAGCGCGATAAAGCCTTCGGGCATCCACCACGCCGCCTATCGCTGCAAGGATGCGAAGGAGACGGTCGAATGGTATGGCAAGGTGCTGGGTATGGAATACACTACGGCCTTTGCCGAGGACCACGTGCCGTCAACCGGCGCCTATGACCCCTACATGCATATCTTTCTCGATGCGGGGAACGGCAATGTGCTCGCCTTTTTCGAGCTGCCCAAACAGCCCGACATGGGGCGCGACGAGAATACGCCGCAGTGGGTCCAGCACCTGGCCTTTCGAGTCGCATCGGTAGAGGAATTGTTGGCTGCCAAGGCGCATATCGAAGGGCTGGGGATTGATGTGCTCGGCCCGACCCACCACGGCATATTCAAGTCGATCTATTTCTTCGATCCCAACGGCCACCGGGTCGAGCTGGCGGCGGATATCGGCACGCAAGAGCAGTATGACGAGCTGAAGCGCGTCGCTCCTCTAATGCTCGACGAATGGAGCCAGACGAAGAAGGCGCCGCAGCATGCGGCTTGGCTGCACGAAATCGCGCGCAAGGAACACGGGGTCGGCTGATCCCGATCCGTTCCAGATCAGACAGCAGAGCTGAAGCGGCGCTGCGAATCCTGTCGATAGGGATCGAACAGCGCGGCGATGCTGCGCGAATAGGGCAGGCCGTCCGGCTTGGTCCTGAGCCATTCGTCGTCGACCGTGGCCAGCCCGCGCGCGATGAACGGCTGCAGTGCGGCCCGCGGTTCGCCCATGAGCCGCGCGCCGAGCCGCGCTTCTCCATCGCATAGCAGCCCCTCTATCACGGCACCGTGATAGCAGTCGTCGGCCGATCGCCTGATGCCGTGCGCCACCGGAAGGCGGTCTTGCGAGAGCAGCATGCGGTAGCGACCGTTGTTCTTCTCCGTCTGTGCCAGCAGTTTGGGAAAGCTGCTGATCGCCGACGCGCCCAGTCTGATCAGGACTGAAGAACTGTAATCGGTGAAGCCCTGGAAGTTCCGCCGCAGCTTGCCGTTGGCTGCTGCAATGGCCAGCGGATCTGTACCTGCACGTGCGAAATGGTCAAACCCGACCGAGCGTGCGGTCAGGTAGTCGAAGCCGCACGCGGGCATGGTCGAGGCCTGATGCCGTCAGCGCCATGTCGAGCGTATCGGTGACGTCGCTCGCGCACATGGTCGTGCACAGCTTCCAGCTGATGATGTAGCGGGAGTAATCGCCGAGCACTGTTGAGAGGTACACCCAGCCCCACCCGATGATCTTGAAGTAGGTGAAGTCTGTTTGCCAGATCTCGTTCGGCCGCACAGTCTTGGTGTGGAACGCCTCTGCCGCCTTGATCACCGTATTGGCTGGACTGGCGATCAGGTCATGGGCCTAAAACAACCGATAAACCGTGGCTTCCGGCCCACCTTCGAGATAACGGTCATGCCAGCGATAGAAGGTCCGACGGGCGATGCCGAGCTGATCCAGCGTTCGCTCGGCAGGCAGTTGCGACTGCTCAACGATCCGGATGATCTCGAGCTTTTCGGATGCGGGATACCTCACTCTTCGTCGCCGCCATCCGCGATCATGCTTTTTTGAGCAGACGGTTCTCCAACGTCAGATCCGTCACGCATTCCTTCAATGCACTCGCCTCGCGGCGCAGATCCTGCACCTCGCCAGTGGTCGCTGCACGGGTGTTGTCGCCGGCCAGGCGGCGCTTACCGGCTTCCATGAGCTCCTTAGACCAACTGTAATACACGCTCTGGGCAATGCCTTCACAGCGGCACAGCTCGGCAATACTGTCATTGCCGCGCAGACCTTCCAGCAAGACGCGGATTTTATCCTCGGCTGAAAAATGCCGCCGGGTCGCGTGCCGAATGTCTTTCACCACCCGCTCAGCGGGGGCCTTGGCCGGCGATTTTGCGTTAGAGGGTTTGGGCTTGATCTCCGTTCCTTCGTCACTTAGACGAAGCCCAAACCCTCCTTAACTTACAACCCTAAATCCGTGCCATAGGTGCTGACGGGGAACACTTCGCTCCATAGCTCCAGCACGGCCTTGGCCTCGTTGAGTCGCCCTTCGATGACGGTCGAGAACACCCGATGCGCAGGCAGGTCGTCGTCAATCCGGACCTTGTAGCCCTCGGCAATCAGCGCATCGGCGACTTGCCGTGCCTGCGGGTAAGTACTGCGAGCATAGGAGACGAAGACGTCGGTCAAACTACTCTCACCCCTCCAATGCGACCGCCTTGCAGGATAGATGGCCTTCGGGAGCAAGACAACAAACTGTTATGGGAGGTATTTCGCCAACTCTGCGAGTCAAGGCATGGACCTGCCGCGCGCGAATGGTAAGGAAGGAGGCAAGAGTCGAAGGAGGCAGCGTGAGCAACTATCCCGAACTTCACCTGCTGGTTGCAGGCGAGCAAATCGGCACCGCGAGCCGCGAAACTATCGATGTGCTCGATCCCGCGACGGGCGAACCGATCGCCGCGCTTCCCAAAGCGACTGCTGCCGATCTCGATGCCTCGCTCGAGGCTGCCGCGAACGGCTTCCGGCGCTGGCGCGCGACCTCGGCCGACGAGCGCGAGGCGGTGCTGCGCAAGGGCGCGGCGCTGATCCGCGAACGCGCTTCGGTGATCGGTGCCGCAATCACGCGCGAACAGGGAAAACCGTTCAAGGAAGCGGTGGGCGAGACGATCTATTGCGCCATGTTGCTCGAATTCTATGCGGGCGAATGCAAGCGGCTCTATGGCCGCACGCTGGTGCGCCCCGATGGGCAGCGCGTTGAGGTGCGGCATGAGCCGGTTGGCCCCGTGGCGGGCTTCTCGGCATGGAACTTCCCCGCGCTCAACGTGATGCGCAAGGTCGGCGGTCCGCTTGCCGCAGGCTGCCCGGTAATCGTCAAGCCGTCGGAAGAGACGCCCGCGGGCGGCCTCGGCATCGTCCAGGCGCTGCTCGACGCAGGTGTTCCGGGCGATGTATTGCAATGCGTGTTCGGCGTGCCAGACGAGATCAGCCGGCACCTGCTGGCCAGCCCGATCATCCGCAAGGTTACTTTCACCGGCTCCACCGCAGTGGGCAAGCATCTCGCCAAACTCGCAGCAGAAGACATGAAGCGCACCACGATGGAGTTGGGCGGGCACGGCCCGGTGCTGATCTTCAACGATGCCGATATCGACAAGGCGCTCGATACCATGGCGGGTAACAAATACCGCAATGCCGGGCAGGTCTGCGTCAGCCCGACGCGCTTCCTCGTCGAGGAGGACGTGTTCGAGCGCTTCCGCGACGGCTTCATTGAGCGCGCGAAGGCGGTGAAGGTCGGCAACGGGATGGATGCTGACACTCAAATGGGGCCGATGGCCAGCCAGCGCGGTCCGGATGGGATCCAGGCCAAGCTTGCCGACGCGCTCGAAAAGGGCGCCAAGCTGGGCGCAGGCGGCAATCGCATCGGCAACCAGGGATTCTTCCACGAGCCGACCGTGCTCAGCGAAGTGCCGCTGGCTGCGACGATCATGCACGAAGAGCCGTTCGGCCCGGTGGCGCTGATCAACCCGATGAAGGGCGAAGCGGCGATGCTCGAGGAAGCCAATCGCCTGGCCTATGGCCTTGCCGCCTATGCCTGGACGCAGGATGCCAAGCGCCGGATGCGGCTCGCCAGCGAAATTGAGGCCGGTATGATCGCGATCAACAGCGGCACGGTGAGCGCGGCCGACGCCCCGTTCGGAGGGGTCAAATGGTCGGGCTATGGTCTCGAGGATGGCGCAGAAGGCGTCACCGCCTGCATGGTCTCAAAGACCGTCCACGAAACTGCCTGAGGGAGCCGTCATATGAGGACCCGCGCCGCCGTTGCCTTCGAAGCCAAGAAGCCGCTCGAAATCGTCGAAGTCGACCTTGAGGGGCCGAAGCACGGCGAAGTTCTGATCGAGATCATGGCGACCGGCATTTGCCACAC
>JALRKY010000051.1 GCA_023260985.1 Altererythrobacter sp.
CGGGTGCGCTGCACGATGCTGTCCAGCTTGTCCTGGGTGGTCCAGCCCATCTTCACCAGGTCCGGCAGCGGAATGCCCGCCACGGTCGAATAGCGGGTCAGCGGCACCATCGTGTCGCCGTGCCCGCCCAGGACGAAGGCGGTCACGTCGCGCATCGAGACGCCGAATTCCAGCGACAGGAAATGGCGGAAGCGCGCCGAATCCAGGACACCCGCCATCCCGCAGACTTTCTCATGCGGCAGGCCGCTGAACTCG
This sequence comes from Altererythrobacter sp., assembly GCA_023260985.1. GTDB lineage: Bacteria > Pseudomonadota > Alphaproteobacteria > Sphingomonadales > Sphingomonadaceae > Erythrobacter. The sequence goes on from JALRKY010000051.1 coordinate 256, forward strand.
CGCAGCGCCCAGACCATCGCGTCCAGCGGGTTGGTGATGCAGATCACGAATGCATTGGGTGCGTGGGCAGCGATGCCCTGGCCAACGGCCTTCATCACGCCGAGGTTGATGCCGAGCAAATCGTCGCGGCTCATGCCGGGCTTGCGGGCGATACCGGCGGTGACGATGATCACGTCTGCCCCGGCGATGTCGGCGATGTCATTGGTGCCCTTGATGTTGGCGTCGAAGCCTTCGATCGGCCCGCACTGGCTGATGTCCAGCGCCTTGCCCTGCGGCATGCCTTCAGCGATGTCGTAGAGGACGATATCGCCCATTTCGTGCTTGGCTGCGAGGTGGGCAAGCGAGCCGCCGATCATGCCGGCGCCGATGAGCGCAATCTTCTTGCGGGCCATTGGGGGGAGGGTCCTTTCGTCAAACTCTGGACGCTGGCAAGGTGTTGGCCGCAAATGGCACGTTCCCCTGCGTCCGTGAGGGAAAGCGCCTGGCTATTTGCAGGCGGCCTAGGCCCCGAGGCAAGCGAATGCAACTGCGAAATTTCCTATCTGTAAGGGAATTTTCGCAAACAATTCGCATTAGCAATAAGGTCTGCTGGAATCGTCAATCCCTCTCCCCGCAAGGGGCGACGGAATGGGTCAATGCGGTTAGACTGGCGGGAGGTGTGACGGCCTTCAGGCCATCAGCGCCTTGGGCAGGTTGTCGTCGCGTTCCTGTGCCAGCAACATCGCCGCGAGATAGTCTGGCACGGCACGGCTGAAGTAGTAGCCCTGGCCGAGTTTACAGCCGGCTTCGCGCACCGCGCACGCCTGCTCGATCGTCTCGATCCCTTCGGCGACGATCTCCATCCCCAGCGTGGTGCCCATTTCGGCCACGGCGCGGATGATTGCGTCGCTCTTTTTGCCGACATCGGGGCCCGACACGAAGCTGCGGTCGACCTTGATCTTAGAGAACGGGAAGGAGTTTATGTAGCCCAGCGAGGAATAGCCCGTGCCGAAATCGTCGAGCGCAAAGCGCACCCCGCGTTCGGACAGTTCCTCGATGAAGGCGGCGGTCGTATGAGTGTCGTCCACGAACAGCGTTTCCGTGACTTCAAGCTCGAGCCGCCGGGGATCAAGCTTGGCCTCGCGCAGGGCATTGAGGATTCCCAGAGCCGCGCCGGGAGCGCGAATCTGTACCGGCGAAAGGTTTACCGCAACGCTCACGTCTTCGGGCCATTGCGCACAAGCGCGCGCGGCTTGCGCGGTGATCCAATTGCCCAGGGTCACAATCACGCCGGTCTCCTCTGCCACGGGGATAAACTCGCCGGGGCGCAGCTCGCCCTTTTCCGGGTGGAACCACCGTACCAGCGCTTCGAATGTATGGATCTTGCCCGTCGCCAGGTCGACGATCGGCTGGAAGAAGATCGACAGCTCGTCGCGCATGATGGCGAGCCGCAGCTCGTCCTCGATCTCGCGGCGGCGGACAAGCTCTCGCGTCATGGACGGATTGAAGAAGCTGGTTTGCGACCGGCCGGCTACCTTGGCGTGGTAAAGCGCAAGGTCCGATCGCTGCATCAGCGTGTCGATGTCTTGCGCATCATCAGGCATCAGCGCGACGCCGAGCGAAGCGCGCACATCGAGCGAGTAGTTGTCGACCCGCAATGGACGCATGATCGCGATATGGATTGCGTTGGCCAGCCGCTCGGCCTCCTTGCGTCCGGAAACGGGGCCATAGAGAACGAATTCGTCGCCGCCGAAGCGCGCCACGGTCGATCCTTCAGGAACGATTTCGCGCAGCCGCTTGGCGACCTCTGCCAGCACCCGGTCGCCAACCGGATGGCCCAACAGGTCGTTGACCTCCTTGAACCGGTCGAGGTCGATCCACATCAGCGCTATCCGCTCGTCTGGCTTGAGCGACATGATGCTTTCCATCATTGCGTCGTTCAGGCCAGCCCGGTTGGCGAGGCCGGTTACAACGTCGGTGCGCGCAAGGTGCTGCATCTTGTCGGCCAGCTGCGCGCTGGTTTCGGCCGCACTGATCGAATCGCGCAACACCTTGAACACGTTGAGTGTGATCGACCACATGGCCGGCAGCAGCAGCAACATGGTGACGAACAGTGCGATGAAGGCGATCGTCCCGACCCACAACGATGCCGCCATGATCGGCAGGCAGACCAGGATCAGCTGACCCATTGCAATTGTTGGGCGGCCTGCGTTGCGCGCGCAGATTCCCACGCCGTAGCAGGTCGCATTGGCGATCATCAGCACTGCGACAGAGGCGGGTGCTTCCAGGGCGAGCGTAAGCGCAGCCAGCGCGCCAAGGACGAAAGCGTAGCTGAATGCACCCACTTCATAGGCCAGCTCAAGCTTCTTGGTGCTGTTCCTGTGCTCGTCGGGTGACAGGCCGAGAGCTGCTATGACGCGCGCCACTGCCATCACCGTCAGCAGGACGCATCCTGAATAAAGAATGTCGATGCCTGAAATCCAGGCGGCGATGGCGGTCGATGCGATCCCGTTGATCGCGCCGATCGCGAGGCTGGTGGGCTGCGTGTAGAGCGTGGACACGAGGATGCGGCGCACCCGCTCGGACAGATTGTCCTCGCGCGATGGCAGCGAAAGGCGCTCCCGCAGGGTGCCGAGGTGAGTGATTCGTCCCATCACAGCTTCGTGATAGGACGAAGTCGTCACTTTCTGGTTAACGCGCCGCTTACCATTATGCCGGATGGATTCGAGCCGTTTTCTCAAATATTGGCCTAAACTTGAGATAATTGGAGCTTTTGCTTGAGATTGGCTGAGCGGTTTCAGCCCATCTTTCCGGGTGCAGTTGCCTCAAATTCGCGCGCTGCGATCATCGCCATGCGCTTGTCGAGCAGGCGGCAGATTCCCAGCCACCAGCGATAAGCTGTGCGGTCACCGGCAAAGAAGACGAATTCGGCCTGCAGGCGCGCCGCACGCGCCGCGCCAAGCCCGTGCGCGGCGAAATGCCGCAACGAGGCTTCGAGCATGGCTTCGCTCACTGGCTCCTCGCCATTGTCGTTGGCGGCGGCTTGGGGCCGGGCCGGAACGATCAGGCGAGCGAGCGGGCCGCGCTGCAAATTAGGCGCGGCATTCGAAGAGAACTGCATCTGTGCGACCTCAGGGGGCATTTGTTTGGTTGAGCATTGTCTAACCTGCCCGGCCTAAGGATTGGTTCTAAGACAGGGTTAATAGAATGTTTTCCTTGGCCTTGCGGGCTCCCCCAAGCAGGAGCGCCAGCTTGCAGCCGCGCCACGCCGCCTCTATCGCTGGTCGCGCGAAGGGGATCGATGCGCACTGGAATCTTAACTACCGGCAAACGACTCGCAGCTTGCGCGCTACCCGCTTTCGCGCTGGCGTTGGCTGTCTGCTTGCCCGGCGGAGCAGAGAGAGGCGCGCGCAACGCAGCCGAGTTGCCACGCATCGTAAGCCTCAATCCCTGCATCGACGCGGTCTTGGTTGAAGTGGCCGATCCCGACCAAATCCTGGCCCTGTCGCATTACAGCCGCGATCCGGCGGGCAGCTCGATCCCGGCAATCGTCGCGCAGAACTACCCCACTTCTGGTGGTACGGTCGAGGAAGTGCTCGCGCTCAATCCCGACCTTGTGCTGGCGGACACTTTCCTTGCGCCTTCCACGCGCCAGGCGCTGGCCGATCTTGGCATCCCGGCTCGTTTCGTCGGCATCGCCAGCACGCCGGAAGATAGCATTGTGCAGGTGCACGAGATTGCCGGGCTGGCCGGGCAGGAAGCCCGCGGGGAGGAACTGGCGCAGCGGATCGAAGCCGCGCTGGCGGAAGGCGCGACACCTCCAGGCACGCCGACGGTTTCGGCTGTGCTGTGGCAGCCGGGGCAAATCGTACCGGGTGAAGCGACTTTGGCGAGCGAATTGATGCGGCGCGCTGGGTTCGGCAGCCAAAGCGCAGCGCGCGGAATGGGGCAGGCGGACTACCTTTCGCTCGAAGCGCTTCTGGCCGATCCGCCCGAAGTGCTGCTGGTCGCCGGGGATGCGCGAGCACAACGCCACCCGGCCCTGCCCCGGCTCAAGGCAACGCGCGTCGAAAGTTTCGACCCCGCATTGCTCTATTGCGGCGGCCCAACGATCATTCGGGCCATGGCTCGCCTCGGTGAAATAAGGGCAAAGGGCACATGATGGACCGTGCCACGCTCGTTTTCGCAGGCCTTCTTGCGCTGTTGCTGCCGCTGTCGCTGCTAGCCGGGCGAGTGTGGATCGATCCCGCCTCCACGCCCAATGCCATGTTGATCCTGATGGAGCTGCGCTTGCCGCGCGCGTTACTGGCAGTGGTGATCGGCGTAGGTTTAGGTGCGGCTGGCGCTGCCATGCAGGGCTATCTGCGCAATCCGCTGGCCGATCCTGGGCTGTTCGGGATCGCGCCTATGGCGGCATTGGGTGCGGTCGCGAGCCTGTGGTTCGGTTTCGGCCCAAGCCCCTGGCTGCTACCTCTGATGGCGCTGGCAGGCGCGGCGGCTGGCATGGCAATGCTTGCCGCGATTGCCGGGCGTACCGGCGGGATTGCACTGTTCACGCTGGCGGGGTTGATGATTGCCAGCCTCGCTGGCGCGCTGACCGCGCTGGCAATCACGCTTTCTCCCAATCCGTTCGCCATGAGCGAGATCGTTATGTGGCTGAATGGCGCGCTGACCGATCGCAGCTGGCGCGACGTGATGCTCGCTGCGCCGCTAGTGACGGCAGGCATAGGTCTGCTCGTGTTCGCCGCGCGATCGCTCGATGCCCTGACGCTGGGCGAAGCGGCGGCGCGCTCGCTCGGCGTGCGGCCCGGCTGGCTGCTGGCCCTGCTGGTCGGCGGGGTAGGCCTCACAGTTGGCGCTAGCGTGGCGGTGGCGGGCATCATCGGTTTCGTCGGCCTGATCGTGCCTCATCTGGTGCGCCCGTTGACGGACCGGTTGCCGTCGAGCCTGATCCTGCCGAGTGCGCTGGCGGGCGCCTGCCTGGTGCTCGCGGCGGACAGCCTGGTCCGCATACTGCCGCTCGTTACCGAACTGCGGCTCGGGATCGCGCTGAGCTTGCTTGGCGCGCCGTTCTTCCTCTGGCTGCTTGTGCGGATGCGCCGGGGGAGGCTGTGATGCTCGCCGCCGAAGGACTTTCGCTGGTGCGCGGCGGGGCACAGGTACTCGAACGGCTGAGCACGGCGCTCGCGCCGGGGAAGGTCACCGCGATTTGCGGCGCCAATGGCGCAGGCAAGTCAAGCCTCCTGATGGCGTTGGCAGGGCTGCACGAACCTTCTGCCGGTGCGATCACGCTGGACGGCGAGCTGCTGGGCGCGATGCACCCGCGCATCCGTGCGCAGCGCATCGGATACCTTCCTCAAGAAACCGAAGTGGCATGGGATGTCGCGGTCGAGAACCTCGTACGGCTGGGGCGGATGCCGCATCGGTATCGCGGGGAGCAGGCGGTCGAAAGCGCCATCGCTGCGCTCGATCTTGAGGGATTGCGGCACCGTCCAGTCTCGCAATTGTCGGGCGGCGAGAAGGCGCGGGCCTTGCTTGCACGGGTGCTGGCGGGGGAGCCGCGCTGGATCCTCGCCGACGAACCCTTCGCCGCGCTCGACCTCGCGCACCAGCAGGCGTTGTTGCGTCATCTGGGTCAAGCTGCGTGGGGAGGGGCAGGGGTGGCGCTGGTCGTGCATGACCTTGCCACCGCGATGAACCATGCCGACCGCGTGCTGGTTTTGCGCGAAGGAAGGCTGGTGGCCGATGGCGCGCCGAAGGAGGCCCTGTCTCCGGCCAATATCGAGGCTGCATGGGGCGTGGCGATGCGCTGGATCGGCGATGAAGGAGCACGCGCTCTGGTGAGCGATCAGGACTGAAGCGAAGGCTTGCGGAAAGCTTCACAGTACCCTGCATAACAGCGTAAGACCGGACATGTGGAGAGGTGCATGCCCGGCCTATCCTTGCATTTCCGATCTGCGGCCCTGGTCCGACCCGAAGGGCGGAAGGAATAGACTTGCAAAGAGGAGACCTTGCTAGCGTTTTGCGGATTGCGATTGGCCTACAGTTTTCCTGTAGGTAGTCGCGGGCGCTGTGGAGTGATAGAAAAAGTAAAGTGCGATTGAGCTATTAAATCCCTCTTCGCGTTTCGAAGCTTTTGCCTTGCCGCGAAGCGCGATACCCGATTGCAACCGGCGCATTTGCCCCCACATTTGCCGGTGTGACTGTGGGCTGGACCTGCACTTCACTTGACTAATCGGAACATTTGCGGAACACGCCCTATATGGCCCTCACCACGATTTCTGTCCGCGGCGCAAGCGAACACAACCTCAAGGGGATCGATATCGATCTGCCGCGCGATGCGCTGATCGTGATCACCGGCCTGTCGGGTTCAGGCAAGTCGTCGCTCGCTTTCGATACGATCTATGCCGAGGGGCAGCGGCGCTATGTGGAATCGCTGAGCGCATATGCGCGCCAGTTCCTTGAGATGATGCAGAAGCCCGATGTCGAGCATATCGACGGGCTTTCTCCGGCCATCTCGATCGAACAGAAGACCACCAGCCGCAATCCGCGTTCGACCGTGGCGACCGTTACCGAGATCTACGACTACATGCGCCTTCTGTGGGCGCGGGTGGGCGTGCCTTACTCGCCCGTTACCGACGAGCCGATCAGCGCGCAGACCGTCAGCCAGATGGTCGACCGGGTGATGGCGCTGCCCGAGGGTACGCGGCTCTACCTGCTGGCGTTTGCAGCCGTCAATGCGCTAACGACACAGGCGCAAGGTGCAGCTTTTCTGGAAATGGCCGGACCAGGCTTCAGGGATTTTTCGCGCATTGCCGCAAGTGACCCCGCCGTGTGGCGAGACATCCTGAGCGCCAACCATTCCCAAGTGCTGGCTCAGGTCGCGCACTTTCGTGAGGCCCTGGCGCTGTTTGAACAGGCCATGCAACAAGGTGATGCTGCAGCACTGCAAGCCCTGATCGCGAACGCCAGCAGCACGCGTGCAGCCTGGACGCTGCAAGCGGGCAATGCGTGCTCGCCTGCATCTGAAAATTAATCATGTACGCCATTCCTTTTCTAGACCTGCCCCCGCTCACTGGTGC
>JALRKY010000009.1 GCA_023260985.1 Altererythrobacter sp.
TCCTCACCAGCTCGGTGCTGGCGGCGACCGCGCTGGGCCATGCCAGCGCAGACCTCCGCGCGCGCTACCTGCCCGGCCTGGTCTCGGGCGACAGCGTCTTTGCGGTCGCGGTTGACGAAGGCCCGAAGCACCGCCCCGAGAGCATCGCCTGCAAGGCCGAACGTTCGGGCAATGGCTTCAAGCTTTCGGGCAAGAAGGATTTCGTGGTCCACGGCGCCAGCGCCGACATGATCGTCGTCGCCGCGCGCACTTCGGGCAGCGATGGCGATGAGGACGGCGTCACGCTGTTTGCGGTTCCCAAGGATGCCGCCGGGATGAGCCATGATGCGGTGCGGCTGGTCGACAGCTCGATCGCGACGCACACGACGTTCGACAATGTCGAACTCGACGGCGATGCAGTGATCGGCGAAGTCGATGGCGGGCGCGAAGTGCTCAACGCCCTGCTGATGGCGGGCCGCGTCGGTGCCGCCGCCGAAGGCGTGGGCGTGGCTCGCGGCGCGATGGACATGACCGTCGAATACCTCCGGCAGCGCAAGCAGTTCGGCCGGTTGATCGGCGAATTCCAGGCGTTGCAGCATCGCGCTGCGCATCTCTATTCCGAAGTCGAAATCGCTCGCGCTGCGGTGATCAAGGCGCAGCAATTGCTCGACGCAGGCAGCGAAAAGGCCGACCTGATGGCTTCCGTCGCCAAGGCCAAGGTCGCCAAGACCGCCGGCCTTGCGGTGAAGGAAGGCGTGCAGATGCACGGCGGCATCGGCATGACCGACGAGTACGACATCGGCCTCTACATGAAGCGAGACCGCGCGCTGCAGGAGTTTCTGGGCGATGCCTATTACCATGCCAATCGCGTCGCCGAACTGAGCGGATACTAAGGAGGACAGGCTGATGATGAATCTCAAGGAACTGTTCGGTCTTGAAGGGCGAATTGCACTGGTAACCGGCGGCAGCCGCGGCATCGGCAAGATGATCGTCGAAGGCCTGCTCGAAGCCGGATGCGAACGCGTCTATATCGTCGCCCGCAAGAAAGAGCAGGTCGATGAGACTTCGGCCGAGCTAGGCGACAAGGTCATCGGCCTTGTGGGTGATTTGAGCCAGATGGACGGCATCAAGCAGCTCGCCGAAGAGCTGGCCAGCCGGGAAGACAAGCTTGACCTGCTGGTCAACAATGCAGGCGCCGCCTGGGGCGAACCCTTCGAAGATTTCACCGAGGCAGGGTGGGACCGCACGATGGACCTCAACGTCAAGACGCCCTTCTTCCTCACGCAGAAGCTGTTCCCGCTGCTCAAGGCAGCCGGTACGAAGGAGCGCCCGGCCAAGGTGCTGATGATCGCATCGGTCGACGGGATGAAGTCGAACCCCTGGCCTACCTATCCCTATCAGGCATCGAAAGCGGGGTTGATCCATCTCACCCGCCGCCTCGCTGCCGAACTGATCAAGGACAATATCGTCGTCAACGGCATCGGCCCGGGTGCATTCCCGAGCGCGATGAACCGTGCGGCGCGTGACAATCCCGAAGCTTCGGCTCGCGGGATCCCGTCGCGCCGCGTTGGCGTGACCGAGGATATGGCGGCAGGAGCGATCTACCTGCTCAGCCGGGCGGGCGATTATGTTGTCGGCACGACAATCCCGATCGACGGCGGCGTGGTCAACGCCAATATCGGCGCAGGCAACTTCGTCGATCCATCGGGCCGCTGAACATGGCCTGGCCGGTGCGAATCCTCGCTGAAGGCGTGTACTTCGGGGAGGGGCCGCGCTGGCATGACGGCCGGTTGTGGTACTCCGACTTTTACGCGCATTGCGTCTGCTCGGTATCGCTCGACGGCGACGTGCGGACCGAGCTTGAGCTCGAAGGTCGTCCATCGGGGCTGGGCTGGATGCCCGACGGCTCGCTGCTGGTGGTGCGGATGGAGCTACGCCAAGTGTGGCGGCGCTGGCCGGACGGCCGGTTCGAGCTACATGCCGATCTGGCGAACTATTCGGTATTTCTCTGCAACGACATGGTCGTGGACGCACAGGGCCGCGCCTATGTCGGCAATTTCGGTTTCGACCTCGATGCCGAAATGCATGCGCGCGGCCCCGAAAGCGTGCTCGCTGAACATCCCCAGACCTGCCTCGCAGTGGTGCTGCCCGACGGCACGGTTTCCGATGCCGCGCCGGGCGAGATATTCAGCTTTCCCAATGGCATGGTGATTACGCCCGACGGCAAGACCTTGATCGTGGCGGAAACACTGGGTGGGCGGCTGACTGCGCTCGACATCGGGCCCGATGGCGCATTGTCTAACCGGCGCGAATGGGCGCCGATTGCCCCGCGCTTACCGGACGGCATCTGCCTGGATGCCGAGGGCGCAGTATGGATCAGCAATCCGCTCGGGCCCGAATGCGTGCGCATCGGCGAAGGCGGGCGGGTGCTCGAAGTCGTTGAGACGGGCAACCTACCCAGCTATGCCTGTATGCTCGGCGGGCCGCAGGGGCGGCACCTCTTCATTCTTGTTGCACCCACTTCCGATGCTGAAACGGCGGCCAGGGAGCCGCTCGGCAAGATATTGGTGACCGAAGTCGATACGGCACGCGCCGGCCTGCCCTGACACAGATATCCTTATCCCATCAGTTCGCGCACGAAAGGGATCAGCCCGGTCTGGCGCTGGCGCTTCATGCGTTCGGCATGGAGGATCTCGCGCACCTTGCCGAAGCACAGGTCTACATCGTCATTGATCACGACATAGTCGTAACCGTCCCAGTGGCTGATTTCGGCGTGGGCACGTTCCATCCGGCTCTCAATGACCTTGGCGCTGTCGGTTGCCCGCGCCTGCAGCCGTCGATGCAGTTCCTCAAGACTGGGCGGCAGGATGAACACCCGCACCACGTCCTGCTGGTCCTTCTGGTAAAGCTGCTGCGTGCCTTGCCAGTCGATGTCGAACAGGAAGTCTTGCCCTTCCTTCAGCGCCCCGCGGATACGCCCCTTTGGTGTTCCGTAGCGGTGGCCGAAAACATGCGCCCATTCGTAGAAATCGTCTTCTTCGATCATCCGGTCGAATTCGGCGTCGTCGACGAAATGGTAATGCGTTCCGTCGATCTCGTTCTCGCGCGGCGGGCGGGTGGTTGCCGAAACAGAGAGCATGATCTCGTCGTCGGCAGCGAGCAGCATGCGCGAAATGGTGGTCTTACCCGCGCCCGAGGGCGATGACAGGATGAACATCAATCCGCGGCGTTGCAGCGCGTCAATCTTTTCGGGTTGGTCGGCCATGTGCGCTGTTGGCGCAAAGCGGGGTCAGGAATCAAGTGCACTGCTATGCGCAATCGACCTATTTCTTGCGGCCGAAATCCACTGTGACCACGTTCGAGCCGTCGTCCCCGCCCTTGTTCGGGCCGTCGCCATCGGGCTCGTCATTCTCCGCATCCTCGTGCGCTTCGGGCTCCATGTCGGCCACAGTGGCCTGGAATTGCAGACCGAAATCGACCGCGGGGTCGACGAAGGCAGTGATCGCACCGAAGGGAACCGAGAGCTTGGCGGGCATCTGGTTGAAGCTCAGCCCGACCGAGAAACCGGCTTCGCCCACCTGCAAATCCCAGAACTTGTTCTGGAGCACGATCGTCATCTCGTCCGGAAAACGCTCGCGCAGGTGCGGCGGGATCGAGACGCCTGCGGCGCCGGTTTTGAAGGTGATGTAGAAATGGTGGTTGCCGGGCAAATCGCCGCCCGATTGGGCGACTTCGCCCAGCACGCGGCCAACCACGGCGCGCAGGGCTTCCTGCACGATTTCGTCGTAAGGGATCAGGCTGTCGGACGTATCGTCGCTCATGGCTGCTAGGTGGCGCCGCACGCTGCGCTGGTCAAGCAACAATCGCTTGTTGTGCGAGGAGATTATTGCGGCGCAGCAATGCTTGCGCGCTCGCAACAAGCGCCTATAGCGCCTCTATGCGCACAGGCAGCATACAGCGAAATACCGCCGAAACCGCGATCCTTATCGAGGTGAACCTCGACGGCACGGGCCGTTATGACGTTTCCACCGGGATCGGCTTCCTCGATCACATGGTCGAACAGTTTGCCAAGCATTCGCTGATCGACGTGACCATGAAGGTGACTGGCGATCTCCATGTCGATCAGCACCACACCACGGAAGACAGCGCACTGGCGCTGGGACAGGCGATACTGCAGGCGCTGGGCGACAAAGCCGGGATCGGCCGCTACGGCAGCGCCTATTCGCCGATGGACGAGACGCTGGCGCGCGTGTCGCTCGACATTTCCGGGCGGCCCTATCTGGTTTGGAAGGCCGGGTTCACGCAGGAACGGCTTGGCGAATGGGATACCGAGCTGATCGAGCACTGGTTCCACTCGATCGCGCAGACGGCAGGCATCACGCTGCATGTCGAGCTGCTCTACGGTACCAACAATCACCACATCTGCGAAGGCATCTACAAGGGGTTTGCCCGTGCGATGCGTGTCGCGGTGGAACGGGACCCGCGCAAGGGCGAGGCGATCCCGAGCACCAAGGGGCAATTGGGCGGCTAATCATGGCTGAAGCCTTGGCCCTGATCGATTACGGCGCGGGCAACCTTCATTCGGTCTACAACGCGCTCAAGGCGGCCGGGGCGGAGCATGTCGCAGTAACGGCAGATCCGAAACTGGTACGAGGCGCGCGGCGGATTGTGCTGCCGGGCGTGGGCAGCTTCAAGGCATGCGCCAAGGGGCTGCGCGCGATCCCTGGCATGGTCGAAGCGATGGAGCAGCGCGTGATCGGCGATGCCGTGCCCTTCCTTGGCATTTGCGTGGGCATGCAATTGCTGGCGACCCGCGGGCTGGAACATGGCACAACTCGCGGCCTCTGCTGGATCGAGGGCGAGGCGCATCTGATCGAACCCGCCGATCCGTCGATCAAGGTGCCGCATATGGGCTGGAACGATGTCGCGCTGCTTCCGCATGCCCGCAATCACCCGGTGCTGGAGGGAGGCGAGGCCTATTTCCTCCATTCCTACCACTTCGAGGCAAGCTACGGGCATGACGTGGCTGCGATGACCGACCATGGCGAAGGTCTGGTCGCGGCGGTCGCACGCGACAATATAGTTGGCGTGCAGTTCCATCCGGAGAAGAGCCAGGCCTATGGGCTGGCGACGCTCGAGCGTTTCCTCAATTGGGATCCGAAATGATCATCTTTCCTGCCATCGACCTCAAGGGCGGCGAAGTGGTGCGGCTGGCCGAAGGCGATATGGCCCGCGCCACGGTCTATGGCGACAATCCCGCATCGCAGGCGTTGCTTTTCGCCGAGGCGGGCGCGCAGCACCTGCATGTGGTCGATCTCGACGGATCCTTTGCCGGTGAGAGCCGCAACCGTGAAGCGGTGGAAGCGATTGTCGAAGCCTTCCCCGGCTACCTCCAGCTTGGCGGCGGCATTCGCACGCCCGAGGCAGTCGAATTCTGGTTCGATCTTGGCGTGGCACGCGTGGTGATGGGCTCGGCTGCGCTCAAGGACGCGGAGTTCGTCAAGGACATGGCGCGCGAGTTCGAAGGTGGCATCGTGGTCGCGGTCGACGCGAAGGACGGCATGGTCGCGACCGAAGGCTGGGCCGAAGTGTCCGACGTGCCGGTGGTCGATCTGGCGCGCCGCTTCGAGGATGCGGGCGTCGCCAGCCTTCTGTTCACCGACATCGGGCGCGACGGGCTGCTGAAGGGTGCGAATATCGAAGCGACGGTTGACCTCGCGCGGCGGGTCGACATTCCGGTGATCGCCAGCGGCGGGGTGAAGGGCCTCGATGATATCCATGTCCTCTCGCTCCATGCGCATGAGGGGATCGAAGGCGTGATAACCGGCCGCGCACTTTACGAAGGGCGGCTCGACCTCGCAGCGGCGATTGCGATGGGAGCGGGTTCCTGATGTCCAGCCTCGATAATATCTCGGCTTGGGACGGTTCCGGCCCACTCCCCCGCCCAGCCACCCGATATTGTCGCCTTAAGCTATATTGTGGTTGGGGGGGGGAGCTGGGCTGGCACCGCGCGCGGCCGAAAGGCCGACAAAAATGACCGTCCGAATCCGCGTCATTCCCTGCCTCGACGTCGCCGATGGGCGCGTGGTCAAGGGCGTGAACTTCGTCGACCTCAAGGACGCGGGCGATCCGGTCGAACAGGCCAAAGCCTATGACGAAGCGGGTGCGGACGAGCTCTGCTTCCTCGACATCTCCGCCAGCCATGAAGGGCGCGGGACCCTGCTCGATATCGTGCGGCGCACAGCGGAAGTCTGCTTCATGCCGCTCACTGTCGGCGGCGGGGTGCGCAGCGCCGAGGATGCGCGCGCGCTGCTTCTCGCCGGCGCAGACAAGGTCGCGGTCAATTCCGCGGCGGTCGCTCGGCCCGAGCTGGTTGCGGACATAGCCGCGAAATTCGGCAGCCAGTGCATGGTCGCCAGTGTCGATACGCGGCGGGTTGCGCCGGGCAAATGGGAGATCTTCACTCACGGCGGGCGAAAGCCGACCGGCATCGATGCGGTCAGGCACGCCGTCCAGCTGGCGGAATTCGGTGCGGGCGAACTGCTCGTCACTTCGATGGACGGAGACGGCACGCAGGCAGGCTATGACCTCGAACTCACGCGCACCATCGCCGATGCGGTGAGCGTGCCGGTGGTTGCCAGCGGCGGAGTGGGGAAATTGCAGCACCTCGTCGAAGGGGTGACCCTGGGCCATGCCAGCGCAGTACTAGCGGCTTCGATCTTTCACTTCGGCACCTATTCGATCTCGGATGCACATGCCGCCCTGCGGGCGGCGGGCTTGCCCGCGCGCGGCGTATGAGCCAAAGCAGGCGCATGGATACTCTGACCCGACTGGAACAAATTATCGCCGCGCGACGCAACGCTGCGCCTGAAAGCAGCTATGTCGCGCAGCTCAATGCCAAGGGTATTGCCAAGATCGCGCAGAAGCTGGGCGAGGAAGCGACCGAAGCGGTGATCGCCGCGCTCTCCGGCAGTCGGCAGGAACTGGTTGGCGAAAGCGCCGATGTGCTGTTCCACCTGCTAGTGCTGCTCGGCGCGAAGGAAATTCCGCTGGCCGATGTGCTGGCCGAGCTCGACCGGCGCAAGGGCGTTTCGGGCCTCGACGAGAAAGCCTCACGGAGTGAATAATGCCGATCGACGCGACCCAACCATATGACGACAGCAATATCTTCGCGAAGATCCTGCGTGGGGAGATTCCCTCTGCGAAAGTCTTTGAGGACGAATGGGCCTATGCCTTCGAGGATATCAATCCGCAGGCGGCGATCCACACGCTGGTGATCCCAAAGGGGCGCTATGTCAGCTGGGACGACTTCTCACAGCATGCCTCGGCCGAAGAAATCGCCGGTTTCATACGTGCGGTGGGCGAAGTGGCTCGCGCCAAGGGGCTGGTCGAACCCGGCTATCGCTTGCTCGCCAATATCGGCGGGCACGGCCATCAGGAAGTGTCGCACTTGCACGTCCATATCTTCGGCGGGCATCCGCTGGGCCCGATGCTCGCAAGATAAGCACGCATCGGCGCTCCATTGCGCAGGATAAAAATCCCATACTTGCCGTTCGAGTCGGCGCTGCGCTAAGGCCCGCTTCAGGAACATGAGCGCTATCCCCCATCCCCCCGGAGGCTGCTTCGACGGCGCGCGGCATCTGTATGCCGTGCGGGTGTATTACGAAGACACCGATCTTTCCGGCATCACCTATCATGCGAACTACCTTCGCTGGTTCGAGCGCGCGCGCAGCGACCTTCTAAGGATGCTGGAGATCGACCAGCGCGCCGCGTTCGAAGCCGGCGAAGGCGCCTATGCGGTGTCCGAGATCAATCTCAAATATTTGCGGCCCGCCAAGCTCGATGACGATCTGGTGATCGAAACCACCTGCACCGAACCTGGAGCCGCCAGCTGCCGCATGCACCAGCGGGCATGGCGCGGCGACGAACTACTGGCCGAAGCGAACCTGCGCGTCGGCTTCATTACTCCAGATGGCCGCCCGCGTCGCCAGCCCGACGCATGGCGCGCCGCGTTCCGGAATTTCATGGAAGACCTCTCCGCATGACCACAACCCTGCTTTCCCTAATTGCCGCAGCGCCGACCAGGCTCAATCCGCTCGACCTGTTCCTGCAAGCGGATATCGTCGTGAAGACGGTGATGATCGGCTTGATCCTCGCCAGCCTGTGGGTGTGGACGATTATCGTTTCCTTCAGCATGCGCATTAGCAAGATCGAACGCCGCAGCCGCGAGTTCGAAGCCGATTTCTGGGATGCGGAGGAGTTGGACAGCTTTACGACCGCGCGCGCGCGCAAGGACCTGCCCTCAGCCCGCGTGGCCGCCGCAGGCGTCGCGGAATGGAAGCGTTCGACCCAGCACCCGCTGGTCGACCGCGACGGCACACGGCAAAGGCTGGCTGGCGCGATGGAAAGCCAGGTCGCCAAGGAAGTCGACGATCTGTCCGAACGGCTCAATTTCCTTGCAACGGTCGGCTCGGTTGCTCCCTTCGTCGGCCTGTTCGGTACGGTGTGGGGCATCATGAACAGCTTTTTCCAGATCGGGATGCAGGAAAGTTCCTCGCTCGCAGTGGTCGCCCCCGGCATTGCCGAGGCGCTGTTCGCCACGGCGATCGGCCTGTTCGCGGCAATCCCGGCGGTAATCGCCTACAACCGCTTCAGCCACCGCGTGAACCGCTATGAAGCACGGCTGCAGGGCTTTGCCGACCGCTTTCACGCGGGACTCAGCTACGAGCTGGACAAGGCGTAGTGGCTATGGGTTTGGCCTCCTCTGGCAGGGCGGGGCGGCGGAGCCGCCGCGCGCCAATGGCCGAGATCAACGTGACGCCCTTCGTCGACGTGATGCTGGTGCTGCTGATCGGCCAGGGCTGCATCACGCTTGCGGGCCTGCTCCATGGCCTCGGCTAGACGCTTGGCGTGGATCTCGGGTTTGAGCGCCCATGCACGGCCATGAGCCCGCAGCACCTCCCGGCCCTCGTCCGTCAGCAGTTGGCCGTC